>CAZEJJ010000024.1:0-60084 GCA_964512185.1 uncultured Enterobacterales bacterium
TGCACGCGAGGGCGGCTTGTGGGGGTGGCTAGGAGCTTCCGAGCGCGTGCACTAGCCTTTGACCACTCCCAGTGGCCGCATACGAGCCACCCGCGTGCCCAGCCCGGCACCCACGACAGTCGCCACAACCTCGTCCACATCCTTGTAGGCCTGGGGAGCTTCTTCGCACAGCCCGCGCTTGCTGCCCGCCTGCACCTGCACGCCCCGTTGTGTCAGCTGCGACAACAGCTTGTCGGCCCGCACCCGCTTGCGGGCGGCGCTGCGGCTCATAGCCCGCCCCGCGCCGTGACACACGGAGCCCCAGCTCTGCTCCATGGCCGCCTGGGTGCCTACCAGCACATACGACGCGGTGCCCATCGACCCGGGGATGAACACCGGCTGCCCGACAGCACGGTACCTCTCAGGAAGGTCAGGATGCCCTGCCGCAAACGCCCGCGTCGCCCCCTTGCGATGCACACACAGCCGCTTCTGGACCCCGCCCACCCAGTGCCGCTCCAGCTTGGCGATGTTGTGGGCCAGGTCGTAAACAAGGTCCAACCGAGCCTGGTGCCCGAAGATCTGCGCGTGCGCCTCGCGCACCCGGTGCCCGATGAGCTGCCGATTGGCCCAGGCGAAGTTGGCCGCCGCGGCCATGGCGCCCAGGTAGGCCCGCCCCTCATCCGAATCCAGCGGCGCACAGGCCAGCTGCCGATCCATCACCTTGAACTCATACTTCTTCATGGCTTTCTGCAGCAGGCCCACGTGATCGGTGCACACCTGGTGCCCAAGCCCACGGCTGCCGGTGTGCAGCAGCACCACCAGCTGCCCTCGTCTCAAGCCCATGGCGGTGGCGGCCGGCTGGTCCCACACCTGCTCCACCTCCTGCAGCTCGATGAAGTGGTTGCCCGCCCCCAGGCTGCCCAGCTGGCTCGCTCCCCGCTCCTTGGCCCTGGGGCTCACCACGCCGGGGTCGGCCAGCGCCATCGCCCCCTTGGACTCACAGTGCTCGGCATCGCCGCTGCGACCCCAGCCCTGCTCCGCCGCCCAGCCCGCGCCACCGACCAAGAGCTGATCCATCTCACGCCGCGATAGCGCCTTGCTGCGATCACCCCGCCCCACACCCACCGGCACCCGCCGGAAGATCTCCTGCAGCAGCTTCTCGAGCCGCTTTCGTGCCTTGGACACCTGCACGGAGCTGGCCAGCAGCCGCACGCCGCAGTTGATGTCGAACCCCACCCCGCCTGGTGAGATCACCCCTCCACCCTCAACATCGGTGGCGGCCACCCCTCCGATCGGGAACCCATACCCCTGGTGGGCATCGGGCATGGCGAGGCTATCCCCCACCAACCCAGGCAGACTGGCCACCTGCGCCAGCTGGCTCAAGGTCAGGTCGCGCTGCATGGGCGCCCAGAGCTTGTCGGACGCAAACACCAACCCCTCACCGCGCATGCTGGGATGAAACGCGGACACCCGCACGCGCCAGCGATCGATGCGCTGCACTGCGGAATTCGGAACGCTGATGGGCGACATGCCTAGAGATCCACAAAAACGACGACTTCGACGTAGCCGTCGCAGTGGCGGACTGCGAGCTGGTGCCAGGTGATGGCCTTCACAGCGCTGCCATCCTGGTGCCGCTCTGCATCAAACGGCTCTCCCAACAGATCACCTTCGAGCCCGCCCTCATACACGCGCAGCTCCGCCCCGCCCGCCAACCAGCCATGCACCTCGCCGAGGTACAGGCACTCTTCGAGCAGAGCCACCAGCAGCGCCTCCGGGTCGGGGTCCTGCAACCGCACGATCCGCCGCTCCTGGTTTCGCACGGCCCCAGGTCCCGCGCTGATACAAGCCAGCCCAGCCACCGCCGCGGCCATGGCCCCCGCCAGATCCACCCCTCGTGCGCGCAGCCCGATGTCTGCGGGATGTTCGAGTAGCTCGAATCCCGCCATCTACAACGCGCTCCAGCTGACCGGGGGGACCCCGCTCCCCGCCGGAGGAGCATTCGAGGACACCAGGTACAGCGCCCTGCGGTTCGCCAGCTCATCGACCTCGTCGGCGGTCGCCACCGCCAACAAGCTCTCCCCAAACCCGTGAAAATAGATGGGATACGTGAACCCCTGCTGCCGCAGCCAGTGCCCGATGGAGCGCGCCCGCCGCCGACTCAGGTCCATGTTCCCGCCTGAGCCACCCACAGTATCGGTACACCCGGCAATATACAGCTTGACCGGCACCAGGTCTCCGTACTTGCCCACCACCTCGTTGAGCTCACGAAGCGTGCGCTCCAGCTTGTAGACCTGGTCCTCAGGGATCAGGTCCGAGCCGGTCTCAAAATTCACATCGTCATGCGGAATATCAAGGAACCAAGGCGAATACGTGAACCCCACCCACGAATTCCCGGCCCAGAACTTCACATCCAGCACCACCACCTCGCCCGGATCGCCCACCCATGGAATCGTGACCACGCCGGGCCCCTGCTGCACCGACACCTCGCTGCGGTCCAGCTCCACCTTGCCCGCCCCCAGCGCCAGGATCTCCGCCTTCTCCACCAGCGCCGTGGTATGGATGCTCAGCGTGTGCTGCGCCAGGTCCACCGAAGCCCGCCCCAGATCCACCGACAGCGTGGCCCCATAGGTGTACTCCAGGTTCAACACCATGCCCTCGGCCGTGTCGTCCGAGAACCGCACCTGCACGACACATTCCGCCTCGGTGACCGCCGGATCCCGGGCCCAGCTGAACACCTGCTGCGCCCCACCGGGAAGCCCCCTTTTTTCCCAGTGATGCACCTCGCCCCCAGCGGTACACTCCACGTCCAGCACATCCACCGCCCGAGGCGGTGTGACGTACAATCCAGGCTTGCTCCCTTCCTCCAGGTGTGACGGATACCCAAACTGCAGATCGCTGGCAGCGGCCAGGGAGACCAGGGTGAGGAGAGCGATCATGGGGACCTCCGCAGACAAGCTACCACGCCACCACGATGCGCCCTGGATAGCGCCAGATCAGCGCCCCGCCCTGTCGCTCCACGCTGATGGCCCCCTCGTGCCGATGCATTGCGAATACTCGCAAGACGGCTTGGCAATATTCGAAGGGCTCCACGTCGCACTGCCCGATGAGCCTGGAACGAACAGCGGCCATCCCCTGGCATGGTACTTGCTCACCGTGGTCGGGTCACGGAGGTGAACGATGCCCACCGACGCTCCAGCCACCGCCGACTATTTCGGTGAGCCGCGTTTGAACGCCGCCACCAGGCGCGCAGGCGCGGTCAACGGGGTCAGCGATCGCACCTCCCTCGCCTCGGGCTCCTCGCAGCATCAGTGTCCAGTGTGTGCCCGCTGCCCAGAGTGGCCCATGGGATCCGGCCCCAGCAGAGCCCCTGCTGTCCAGCCTCGCCCTCGCGAGCACCTGCTGCATCGCGGTGTGGCAGGGATGTACCTGGATAGACAAGGGCTCCTCGAGCTGGCCGCAGAGCAGGTCGAGGTCATCAGGTCCATCCGCGACGCCGCGCTACGTGACTCAGAGCGCCTGGACACCGTGATCGCCGATCTGGAGGCTGAGCTCTGGTGTGCGACCGGCTCGGCGAAGCCGGACTACTGCGAGATCCGGTCTCTCGTCGAGCGCATCGGTGAGCTGCAGGCCCGTCGGAGGTACGCCCTGATAGAGGCGGTGTCGCTGGCTGCGGACATCCTGCGTCCCCGCCAGGTGGACCGGGTGCTCGGCCGCGTCATACCAGGCGATTGACCCGAGAACTCGTGGCTCGGGCCTGGACCTGCGCCGGGACCCCCGGACCTACAACGCCTCCTTCAACCAGTTCATCACCTCGGCCCCCTGGGTCTCCCAGGCGGTGGGCAGCGCCCAGCTGGGAAAATCCCCCAGCAGCTCGCCGCACCAGGTGTAGGTGACCCTGGTAGCCCCTGGCCCCACCGCCTCGAGCCGCCACTGACCTTCGGCCCGCGGCAACCTGACGGACCCATCCACCGCCGTGGCGCTGGGGTGGTGGGTGGCCTTGAAGTCGAAGACGATGGCGTCGCCGTCCTTGCTCTTGGTGTACTTGACCACGTAGTCGCGGTGGGCGAAGGGGAAGGGCATGTCGAGCACGATGTGCACGATGCCTTCGGAGTAGACGCGGGTCTCGGAGACCCGGTCCATGAAGCTGGGGTAGCCGGCGAAGTCGTTGAGCAGGCTGTGGATCTTGATCATGGGGCCGGGGATGGTGGCCACCGAGCGGCACCAGGGCAGCTCGCCAACGGTCTGGCAGCCGATCCAGTCGCGGCCCTCCACCAGCATGTCCCACTCGCCCAGGTCGGGGGGGATGGCCGCGGCGGTGGCGACGAGCAGCAGGGCTGGCAGCATGGGGACCTCCGGGGAAGCGAGCATCTAGCCCGCTCGAGCTGCCACTTTCAACCCCGGCTGGGGGGCTATTGGTCCGGGATGTCGGCCGAGGTGACCCCGAAGGTGTCGTAGTAGAAGGCGTAGTCCTTCTTGATGCGCTCGGCGGTGAGCCCGTACCTGGCCAGGCTGTATTTGTGCTTGCTCTTGTAGGCGCGCTGCTTGGCAGCCACGACCTTGATCTCGTCGAGCAGCTCCGGGCTGGGCTCGTGGCCGATGAACTGGAGCAGCTCCTCCATCAGGCCGTCGAAGTCGGACATCATGCGGTCGAAGTGCACCAGCATGACGTTCTCCTTCGGGAAGTTGCCCGCCACCCAGTCGTCGTGGAACAGCCTGGCGATCTGCAGCAGCCCGCCGTAGAGCCGCTCGATGAAGCGCGCCTGGCGCTCGGGAGACAGCTTGGAGAAGCCGAAGGCCTCGTCCTGCACGCCGGTGACCAGGCTCATCCCCGAGGGCACCATGGATAACGGGTCGCGCACCATGTAGAGCAGACGGGCGTCGGGGAACTCGTCCACGAAGGGCTTGATGCGCGGGCCCAGGGAGAAGAGCTTGGAGACCACGCGGTCGCGCTGCCAGGTGACCAGGTTGCGGCGCCACACCTGCCGCAGGTAGGCGAAGTCGCGGGCGGAGAAGTCGCGTTTGTTGGGATCGAAGTCGTCGATCATCTCCTCTTCGGCGTGGGCGTAGATGAAGCCGTAGAGAAAAAACCCATCGAAGAAGCGGAACAGCAGGGCCGGGTCGTCGGTCTCGACGGATACCAGGCTGGTCTTGTGCACCGAGGCGGAGTGGTGGCGCGCGGGGCTCACCTTCTCCAGGATGGGGATGAAGGGGTTGAGCAGCTTCTGCAGGCTGAGGCTGGGCACCAGCTCGTGCCACAGGCGGGTGCCGGCGCCGAGCTCGTGGTCCACCAGGAAGCGCTGCAAGAAAGTGGTGCCGGTGCGCGGGTTGCCCACCACCACGATGGGGCTCTTCACCTCGGTGCGCTTGAGCTTGGGGAAGAACAGGGGGTCGAGCCACATTCCGATGGCCACCCAGATGCGCAGGTTCAGGAACATCCAGCCGGTGAAGATGGGACGGATCCAGAGCCCGAAGGTCTCGCCCACGGTCTTGTAGGCCAACAGCATTCTGCCCAGCATGGTCTCTCCAGACTGACGAAGATCAGTTCTTCGCGGATATGCGGGCCGCATGGGCCGTGCAAGGCCCCTCTGCCCCAAACCTGTCTTGCCCCAGCCTTCGTAAATAGATATTCAGCATCTTGATTCCGAATAAACTCCGGCACGGCCCCGCCTTTTGGAATCTCCACCTCGCAAGAGACCCAGGGAACGTCATGTCAGGGCCCCAGGAACTCTCGTACACTGCGCTGAGCCCCGTCTCCGTCACCCTGCCCGATCTCGCCTACTGGAAGCGGCAGGTCAAGTGCCAGGACGCCTGCCCCGTGCACACCGACGCCCGCGGCTATGTGCGCGCCGTGGCCGAGGGTGACTACGAGCGGGCCTACCTCATCGCTCGCGGGCCCAACCCGCTGGCCTCCATCTGCGGTCGGGTGTGCGGCGCCCCCTGCGAGACCTCCTGCCGCCGCGGCGACCTGGACGAGCCGGTAGCCATCAGGAGCCTGAAGCGCTTCGTGTGCGGCCAGCACGGCCCCGAGTCCCGCAGCGACGGTGGCCGGGGCCTGGTGGAGTTCCTCAAGCGGGCTGCCGAGCGCCACCCCGCTCGCCAGTGCCAGGAGACCGAAGAGCTGCTGCCTCTGCTGCAGGCGGTCATGGCGGGTTCGCTCCCCAAGGTGCAGGACAAGTCCGTGGGCATCGTCGGCTCCGGGCCCGCCGGGCTGGCCGCGGCGCACGATCTCGCCCTGCTGGGTGTAGAGGTCACCATCTACGAGATGGAGCCGGTGCTGGGTGGCATGCTCGCCCTGGGCATCCCCGAGTACCGGCTGCCCCGGGCTCTCATCCAGGCCGAGGCGGCCAGCATCGAGGCGCTGGGGGTCAGGGCGATCACCGACTGCAAGATCGGCGTGCAGCTCAGCTTCCCCCAGCTGCGCCACCGGCACGACGCGGTCATCGTGGCGGTGGGCGCCAAGCGTTCCCGCGTCATCCCCCTGCCCGGATCCGACGGTGTCGGCGTGCTGGGCGGCGTGGAGTTCTTGCGCGATGTCTCCCTGGGCCGGCCCCCCAGCCTGGGGGAGCGGGTTGTGGTCATCGGCGGTGGCAACGTGGCCTACGACGTGGGCCGCACCGTGCTGCGCCAGACCTCGCTGGACAGCGCCCGCACCGCCCTGCGGGGTGCAGGCGTGCGCGAGGTGCACCTGTGCTCGCTGGAGTCGCTCGAGGAGATGCCTGCCGACGATGTGGAGATCATCGAGGGCGACGAAGAGGGCATCGTGCGGCTCAACGGCGTTGGCCCGGTGGAGATCCATCTCGACGAGGACAAGCGGGTCACGGGCATCACCATGCGCCGTTGCCTGCGGGTCTACGACGAGCAGCAGCGCTTCTCGCCCCTGTACGACGACGAGGATCGCCGCACCATCCCCTGCGACCACGTGCTCATGGCCGTGGGCCAGTCCTTCGACATCGACTTCATCGACGGTGAACGCGACGGGCTCGAGATGACCGAGCGGGGCCTGGTGCGCTGCGATCCCGACACCGGCAGCACCAGCGCCCCTGATGTGTTCGTCGCGGGAGACCTGGCCTACGGCACCAAGCTGCTCATCCACGCGGTGGCCTCGGGCAAGTCCGTGGCGCGGCAGGTGTACCGGCAGCTCACCGGCCGCGGCATCCAGTTCCAGGACACCGAGCTGCACCTGTCCATCCCCGACTACGACCGGGAGCAGGGCTACGAGGCCGTGCGGCGCATCCACGCCCCCACCATGGACGCCGGGGAGCGCGTGCGCTCCATGTCCGCCGAGGTAGAGCGGCCCCTGGATCCCGATCTGGCTCGCTGCGAGGCGGGCCGCTGCCTGGACTGCGGCGTCAACACCATCTTCGACGGCGATCGTTGTATCTTGTGCGGCGGCTGCGCCGACGTCTGCCCCGAGCTGTGCCTGCGCATCGTCTCGGTGGACCGCCTGCAGGGCGACGGCACCCTCGCTGCGGCCGTGGCCCGCCAGCTGGACGGCATGGAGGCCAGCCAGGCCTCGGCCATCCTCAAAGACGAAGAGCGCTGCATCCGCTGCGGCCTCTGCGCCGAGCGCTGCCCCTCCGGTGCCATCACCATGGAACGCCTTCAGTTCAAGGAGAGCCCCCGATGTCCAGTCGCCTAGAACCGGAGCAGCCCTCACGGCGCGACGTGCTCGGCCTGGCCGGGCTCGTGGCCACGGGGGTGGCGCTGCTGGGCTCCGTGGCCGGCATGCTGCTGCTGCCCAAGCCGCGGCTGCTGCCGGAGCCTTCCAGCCGCTTCCGCCTCGGACGCCCCGAGGAGTTCCCGCCAGGCACCGAGCGCGTCTTCGCCTCGCGCAACATCATGGTGGTCGCCACCGAGGCCGGCTTGGCGGCCATCTCGCTGGAGTGCACCCACCTGGGCTGCGTGGTCTCCAAGGACGAGCTGGGCTTCGTCTGCCCCTGTCATGGCTCGCGCTTCAGCCTCGATGGGACCGTGGAGCGTGGACCGGCACCCAAGGCCCTGCCCTGGCTGCGCATCACCCGCGCGGCCAACGGCTCGCTGCTGGCCGACGCCCGCAGCGAGGTGGAGCCCATGACCTACTTCTCGCTGCAGGCGTGAGGGGAGGCTGACGTGAGCGAAAAAGTCGCCAGCAATCCCTGGGCCAACCTGCGTCGCTTCCCGCGCACGCTGTGGGGCTCCATGGTGCGCCATGGCCGCCCCGACACCGACCGCAGCCGCTCTCAGGCGGTGTTCACCAACCTGTTCCTGCACCTGCACCCCACCCGCGTGCACCAGCGCAGCCTGCGCTTCAACACCACGATGGCCCTGGGCATCGTCATTACGGCCCTGTTCCTGGTGCTGACCGTCACCGGCGTGCTGCTGATGGTCTACTACAAGCCCTCGGTGGACCTGGCCTACGACAGCGTCAAGGACCTGGCGTTCGTGGTGCCCACCGGGCGCTACATGCGCAACATCCACCGCTGGGCAGCCCACCTGATGGTGGCCTGCGTGATCCTGCACATGTGTCGCGTGTTCTACACCGGCAGCTACAAGGCTCCACGAGAGTTCAACTGGCTGCTGGGCATGGCCCTGTTCGTGCTCACCCTGGGCCTGAGCTTCACCGGCTACCTGCTGCCCTGGGACCAGCTGGCCTTCTGGGCCATCACCGTGGGCGCCAACATCGCCGCCTCACCCCGTGAGCTCACCGACGCCCTGGGGCTCACCGCCTACCTCGACGTGGGTGGGCTGATCAAGGAGATGCTGCTGGGGGCCAGCACCGTGGGTCAAGAAGCCCTGATCCGCTTCTACGTGCTGCACGTCTTCGTGCTGCCCCTGGCCATGGTGATCGTCATGGGGCTCCACTTCTGGCGCATCCGCAAGGACGGCGGCCTGGGTCGCCCCGGCACAGCCCCCACCCACGCGGGCAAGGGCGCAGCAGTGGCTGGCGCTTCTCCATCGGCCCCGGCCGACGCTCCCAGCAAGAGCTACGGCCTGATGGCGGTGGTCAGGGACCGCAGGCCCGCCACCAACCTGGACCCGGCGGACACCGTGCCCGCCTGGCCCTACCTGCTGCGCATCGAGCTGCTGCTGTTGATGGGCACGGTGTTGGTGTGCCTGCTGCTGGGCATGCTGGCGGACGCTCCCCTGGCGGAGCTGGCCAACCCGGCGGTGCCCGAGAACCCGGCCAAGGCGCCCTGGTACTTCCTGGGGCTGCAGGAGCTGGTGTCCTACTCGGCGCTGGTGGGCGGCATGATCGTGCCCGGTGTGGCTGTGGTCGGGCTGTCGCTCATCCCCTACCTGGACCGCGAGAAGCACGAGCCAGGGGTGTACTTCAGCGGTGCAGAGGGCAAGCGCGTGGCGCTGCACGCCCTGATCTTCGGCGCCATCGCCGCCACCATCACCGTGGCCTTCCCGGTGACCTTCGGCTGGCTGCGCAACTGGTTCCCGAGCATCCCACAGCTGGTGATCATCGTGCTCAACCCGGGCACCCTGCTCACCGCGGCCTACGTGGCCTGGTCGCTGTGGGTGCAGAAGAAGACCGGGTCCACCCGCATGGCGGCCATCGCGCTGTTCACCTGCTTCATCGTCGGCTTCGCCATCCTGACCTACGTGGGCACGGTCCATCGGGGTCCCAACTGGGACTTCTACTGGACCCGCTCCAGCTGGCCCGTGCACTGAGGGTAGCGGACATGTCACAACACCCCGGCCGCATCGCCGAGAGCGCCCAGCGAGAAGCCCTCGCGCGGGATCACCAGGTCAAGATCTGGCTGCTGATCCTGAGCGTAGCCACCTGTGTGGTCCTGCTGGTCGCCGCTGTCTCCGAGAACCTCCTGGGCGAGTGGCGCGGTCACCAGCGAGCCTACGCGGCGCTGCTGGACGATCGCGCCAGCGCTGACTGGGAGCTGGAGCTGGCTGAGGAGTTCCAGGTGGAGATGCGCCAGGTCGTGGTGCCCCAGCTTGGCGCCTTCGACCGCTGTACCAGCTGCCACGTGGGCGTGGACAACCCGCTCATGGCGGGCGCCGAGGCCCCGCTGGGCTTCCACCCCGGCCACATGCACGAGTGGCACGAGGTGGAGAAGTTCGGCTGCACTGTCTGCCACGCGGGCCAGGGCCTGGCCACCCAGCGCGACGACGCCCACGGCTGGGTGAAGCACTGGGAGTACCCGCTGCTCACCGGCGACGATGTGTACACCAGCTGCTCCCGCTGCCACCTGGAGAACGATCTCTACGGCGCCGAGTCGGATCTGTTCTCCCGCGCCGAGTACGCCCCGCCCCTGCGGCAGGGTGAGCTGCACGCGGTGATCCCGGGGCTCGAGGGCACCGGCGGGCACTCGGTGGCCCGCGGCAAGGCCCGCACGCTACGCGCCGGCTGCCTGGGCTGCCATTCCTACCGCGGCCGCGGCGGCAAGCTGGGGCCGGACATCACGGCCATGGGTGAGCAGACCGCCCACCACTTCTCCTTCGCCCACATCGAGGGCGAGCACACGGTGTCCCAGTGGCTGCTGGAGCACTTCCTGGAGCCGGAGCGGGTCTCCCCAGGCACGCTGATGCCCGAGCTGGATCTGAACGAGCGCGAAGCCACCGACCTGGTGCGCTTCATGATGAGCCTGCACCCCAAGACCTTGCCCGCCGCGTATACGCCAGAGCCCGACTACGACGAGGGCGAGCTGGTGTCGGGCCGCGAGCTGTACGCCATCTACTGCAAGTCCTGCCACGGCGCCGACGGCCACGGCAGCTCGCTGCGGCTGCCCGACGAGGGCCTGGTGGGGGTGGTGGAGCCGCAGCTGATGGTGCCCTCGCTGAACAACGCCGACACCCTGGCCATCGCGGGCGAGGGCTACCTCACCGGCATCATGCGCAACGGCCGCCCTGGCAGCAGCATGATCGCCTGGAGCTCCGCCAGCGGCGGCGGGCTGCGCCCTGAAGAGGTGGCCCGCGTGGTGGCTCACCTGCGCTCCTGGCGGCCGGCCCATCCGGGCGAGTCCGAGCTGGCTTCGGTGGTGGGTGAGGCCGCCATCGGGCACTCCATCTACCAGCAGTCCTGCGCCGCCTGCCACGGCGGCGAAGGCCAGGGGGGCATCGGCGTCAGCCTGAACACCCCCGCCTTCCTGTCCCTGGCCTCGCGCCACTTCCTGGTGGAGACCATCCTCGATGGCCGGCCCAGCAGCGGCATGCCCGGCTGGCGTCAGCTGGGCGCCCAGCGCGTGGCCGACCTGGTGGCGGCCTTGCGGGATCACCATCCGCTCGTCAGCAGCGAGGGCGCCACCCTGGCCATGAGCGCTGGAGGAGGCTCCCCTGGCGGAGTCGAGGTGAGCGCGCGCATCGGCGGTCTCATCTATCGCGAGAGCTGCGCCACCTGCCACGGTGACGCCGGAGAAGGCGGCATCGGCCCCTCCCTGGCCACGCCAAGCTTCCTGCCCCTGGTGGACGATCGCTACCTCTACGCGGCCCTGGCCCACGGCCGTCCCGGGGCGGGCATGCCCGCCTGGCACGACCTTTCCAGCGAGGACCTGGCCAGCACTATCCGCCACCTGCGCGCGTGGCAGAGCCAGCCCACCCGCAGCCTGTCCAGCGCTCTCGTCGCAGGGGACGTGCAGGCGGGAGCAGGGATCTACACGGCGAACTGCGCCGGCTGCCACGGCGATCGCGTCGAGGGCGGCGTGGGTCCCCAGCTGAACAACCCGGTGTTCCTGGAGACCGCCAGCGACGCGGTCATCAAGACCTGGGCCTTGGAGGGCCGCGTCGGCACCGCCATGCTGGGCTTCGCCAAGGGTGGCCAGGGCATGTCTGAGCTGCCCGAGTCCGACATCGACGACGTGGTGGCCTGGCTGCGCTCTCTGCAGGGAGAGCCGCGCTACGAGGTCACCAAGAGCCCCGCGGGCAACGCCGATGTGGGCGACACGGTGTTCATCCAGTCCTGCTCGGGCTGCCACGGTGTGAACGGCGAGGGCCTGAGCGGCCCGGCGCTGTCCAGCCCTGAGTTCCTGGCCTACGCCTCCGACGGCTTCCTGCTGGGCACCATGTCCCTGGGCCGCGACGGCACCGAGATGCGGCCCGTGCGGCGCTCCCCCCAGTCCATCGTGGATCTCACGGTAGAGCAGCTGGAAGACGTGCTGGCCCGCCTGCGGGCGTGGGAACAGGATCCCCCCGACGCCGAGCTGGCCCATCGCTTCGTGGTGCCCTGGAACCTGGCCCGGGGCGAGCGGCTGTATGCGTCCAACTGCGCTGGCTGCCACGGCGTCGATGGGCGCGCCGAGCTGGACGAGCCCGGCCAGACCTCGGCCTGGGCTCCGGCGCTGAACAACCAGGGATTCCTGGCTTCGGCCACCGACGGCTTCTTGCAGGCCACCATCATCAACGGCCGCGTCGACACCGCCATGCGGGCCTTCGGCCAGGGCAGCCAGGGCCTGGTGGACCTGAGCGACGACGACGTGAACGACATCGTCTCCTTCATCCGCAGCTGGTCGCGCCAGCCGGGTGTGCCTTCCACGATTCTGGCCACGCGCCCCGAGCGCGGTAGGGACCAGGCAGAGTGAAAACCCGAGATCGGAGAGCAATCTCATGAATCGCCGACGCACCCCAACCACCATGAGTCGTCGCCAGCTGCTGCAGGTCGCGGCAGGAACCGGTGTGGCCTGTGCCTTCAGCCCCTTCCTGCCCGGCTTCGTGGAAGCGGCCAACGCCGCCGAGGGCGGCGCTGCCGGTGGCGTGCAGCTGTTGCAGTCCCAGTGCCCCTACTGCGGTGTGGGCTGTGGCACCTTGATCAAGGTGCAGGACGGCAAGATCGTGGGCATGGTGCCCGACAAGCGCCACCCCACCAACCGCGGCATCCAGTGCATCAAGGGGCTCAACGCCCACGAGCCCATCTACCGCGACAGGCTCACCGAGGTGCTGGTGCGCAAGGACATGTCCGACCCGCTGCGGGGCCATGTCTCGTCCACCAAGGGGCGCTTCGACGACGACGTGTTCGAAGCCATGCCCTACGAAGAAGCCGAGCACCTGGTCACCGAGAAGCTGGTGGAGATCTACAAGGCCCAGGGCGGCAACGCCATCGGCCTGAACGGCTCCGGGCAGCTCACCATGGAGGCCCAGTGGATCGAGAACATCCTGCTCAAAGGTGTCTTGGCCTCCAACTCCATTGAGGCCAACGCGCGCACCTGCATGACCTCGGCGGTCACCGGCTACTTCGCCACCTACGGCTCCGACACCCCCCCCACCTGCTACGATGACATCGAGCTGGCGGACTTCATCACCTTCTGGGGCCACAACGCGCGCGAGGCCCACCCGGTGCTGTTCTGGCGGGTGGCCGATCACAAGAAGCGACAGGACATCCCTACCTTGGTGTCCGATCCCCGCAAGACGGGCACGGTGGCCGGGCTGGAGTCCATCAACCCGCGCAACAGCTACCACCTGCAGACCATGAACGGGGACATCAGCTACCACAACGCCATCGCGCACGTGATCCTCACCAGGTACCCCCAGGCCATCATGCCCGACGCCTGGCTGGACCAGTACGTGGCCGGCTGGCAGGACTACGTGGCCGGGGTCAAGGCTCGCTACTCCCCCCAGCAGGTGGTGAAGCACCTGGATCCGCTGGACCAGGGGCGCGTCACCGTGGCGCAGATCGAGCAGGTGGCCAAGGCCTGGGCCGAGGCCAGCGTCAAGGGTCGCCAGCGCGGCAAGGGCGGCGTGCTGACCTTCTGGGGCATCGGCTACAACCAGATGTTGCACGGGCAGCACAACACCATCGGGTTGGTCAACCTGCACCTGCTCACGGGCAACGTGGGGCGCCCTGGCTGCGGCAGCCACTCGCAGACCGGCCAGCCCAACGCCATGAGCGAGCGCCTGATGGGCGGGCTCACCGGCCGCCTGCCCTTCAACCAGGGGCTCAAGAACGAAGCCTGGCGCCACCACATCGCCGATCACTGGGGTGTGGCCCGCGAGCGCCTGGACACCGTGGCCACCCTGCCCAACCCGGGCATGGTGATGGGCATGATGGAGCGGGCCCTCAAGGGCGACCTGATGGCCATGTTCTGGATCTACACCACCCACGTGCACATGGCCGACCTGGACACCCTGGTGCGCCCGGCGCTCACCAAGATGTTCGTGGTGGTGCAAGACATCTACCGCCACGCCCCCAACAACCTCTACGCCGATGTCATCTTCCCCGCGGCCACCTGGGGCGAGTGGATCGGCGGCACCTACGTGCAGTCCGAGCGCCGGCTGTATGTCTGCGACGGCACCGCCAACCCGCCGCCGGGTTGCCGGCCCGACATGGACATGGCCATCGACAAGGGCAAGGCCCTGGCCAAGGCCCTGGGCCTGGATGCCGACGCCATCTTCCCCTACGAGAAGACCATCGAGATGGGCAACGGCCTGATGGCCTACGATCCCGAGGAGGTCCTGCGCGACATCCTGGCGGCGTCCAAGGGCTCCGACGCGGATCTCACCGGCATGCTCGAGGTGGAGAAGGAGGACGGCACCAGCCCCTACGACCAGCTGCGGCGCCTGCGCGGCATCCAGTGGCCCGCCCCCAACACCGAGATCGCCCGCAAGGGCGGCACCCCGCGGCGCTACATGGATCAAGAGGGCTGGGAGGACAAGCCATATGGTGCCTTCCGCCACAAGGACGGCAAGGCCCACATGAAGCTCTGCGAGCAGGACTACTCGCAGCTGCAGCAGACCTGCGACGAGCTGATGAAGTACGGCCACCGGGATCGTCCGGGCGAAGGCCCCTACCTCATCGACGAGCTGGCCGCGGCCAAGGCCGAGGGCCGCAAGAACCTGCTGGAGCGGGCCCGCGACGCCGGCCTGCCCCCGGAGCTGCCCGACATGGCGGTGTACAACAACGCCTCCGTCGGGCTGGCCCAGCATGCGGCCGACGATGTCTACCCCTTCTGGCTCTCCCTGGGCATCGTCTACGAGCACTTCCACGCCTCCAAGACCATCCGCGGCGCCACCACCACCGAGCTGGTGCCGGAGCAGTACGTGGAGATGCACTCCGACGACGCCGCCCGCTACGGGCTCGCCGACGGCGACAAGGTGCGCCTCGTGACCCGGCGGGGCAGCTACGAGGCGCGGGTATCCGTGGGCACGGGCAGCCGCGTGCGCCCGGCCCGCAACCAGGTC
The DNA here is from genome assembly GCA_964512185.1 of uncultured Enterobacterales bacterium. Classification (GTDB taxonomy): domain Bacteria; phylum Myxococcota_A; class UBA796; order UBA796; family JAFGLY01; genus CAZEJJ01. Next base: position 15,088 of record CAZEJJ010000024.1, read on the forward strand.
TTCCCGGGGCTCCTGTTCAGCCCCTGGAACCTGAGCGTGGCCGACAGCGCCGACCCGCAGGAGAACAAGTGGCTGGTGAACTCCACCAGCCACCGCGCCTGGGATCCGGTCTCGGGCCAGGTGGACTACAAGAAGCTCGCCGCCCGCATCGAGAAGATCTGAGCTTCGGCCGAGCGCTCCCATGGACCGCCGCTCCTTCCTGAAGAACTCCACCGCCACCGGGGCGGTGTGGCTGGGGTCGGTGCAGTACGGCTCGGCCTTGTGGGGGCGCATCATCGGTGGCTCCGACGAGGCGGAGCACGCCCTCGGGCTGGTGCTGAGACCTCCGGGAGCCCAGCCCGACTTCGCCTCGCGCTGCATCCGCTGCCTGCGCTGCGCCGACGCCTGCCCCAACAACGCCATCCTGCCCCTGGAGGGGGAGGGCGCCGGGGAGCGCCGCGGCACCCCGGTGATCAAGGCCCGCCGGCAGGCCTGCATGCTCTGCAATCGCATCGAGGGCGACAAGCTGCGCTGCACCGAGGCCTGCCCAACCGGAGCTCTGGAGCCCGTGGACAACCAGACCGAGGCCATCCTGGCCAGCGTGGCCATGGGCACGGCGGTCATCGACACCGACCTCTGCTACTCCTACAACTCATGGACCTGTGGGGCCTGCTACCGGGCCTGCCCCTTCCCCGAGCAGGCCATGCGTCTGGGTCTGTGGGAAAAACCCGAGGTGAACGCTGAGCTCTGCGTGGGCTGCGGGCTCTGTGAGCGGGCCTGCATCCGCTATCCCCAGGCCATCCGCGTGAGGCCCGCCTGATGTCCGCGTCACGTCGCAGCTTCCTGGCCAGCCTGCTGCGCGCCGGCGGGGCCCTGCTGGGCTTCGGCGGACTGCTGTGGGCGGGCGCCGGGCTGATGCGCCGTCGCGAGCCAGGCTACCCTGTGGAAGATCCGCGTCGCCGCCAGCCCGAGGGGCTGGCTCGGGAGGGCTCGGTGTCGGTGGACGCCTCGCTGCGGCCGCGGCTCATCCGGCCGCCGGGCGCTTTAGAGGAGCCGGCCTTCCTGGCGGCCTGTATCCGCTGCACGCGCTGCCAGGACGCCTGCGACCTGGGCGCCATCCAGTACCTGGGCGAGGCGCACGGGGCCGCGGCCCACACCCCCATCGTGGACCCGCGCATCAAGGCCTGCAACCTGTGCATGAAGTGCACCCAGGCCTGTCCCACACCGGCCCTCACCCCGCTGGAGCTGAAAGACAGCGACCGGGTGGCCATGGGCAGCGTGGCCCTGAGCCAGGATCTCTGCTTGTCCTACAAGGCCCTGCGCCTCCGCGACGAGCAGGCGCTGCTCATGGAGCTGGGGCGCTCCGCCACCGAGGCCGAGGCCCCCTACGAGCGGCGCGGTCCCTGCGGCGAGTGCCACATGTTCTGCCCCCTGCGGGAGCGAGCCATCACCCTGGAACCCGGCGCCTTCCTGGCGCCCATCGTGCACCCCGAGGCCTGCGTGGGCTGCGGGCTCTGCGAACAGATCTGCCGCAGGATCACCCATGATCGCCCCGCCATCGAGGTGGTGCCCACCCGCCAGTGGACCTAGGAGCAGCCAGTGAACCCCAGCCCCCGTCGCCATCGCCTGCTGCAGATCCTGCGCCGCTGTGTGCAGCTGGGGGTGGTGCTGCTGGTGCTGGGGGTGGTGTTCCTGAGCCTGTATGCCCACTACGACGCCGCTCGGGCGCTGGACGACGTCGACCAGGAGCAGGGCTGGCGCTGGGTGGTCTTGAAGGGCATCCATGCGGCCATGGACCGGGTGGAGGATCCCGGCGCGTTCCTGGCCGGTTTCAAGGGCACCCTGTGGTCCATGCGCCTGGCGGGCTTCGACATCTCCGATCCGCTGGCGGCGCTGGAGCTGCTGTTCTCGGCCCGCAGCCTGCACCTGCCCATGCTGGTCTCGGTCTTGATCCCGGCGGCAGCCACCCTGCTGCTGGGCAAGCTGTTCTGCAGCTGGCTCTGTCCGGCCTACCTGCTCTTCGAGCTGTCTGGCAAGCTGCGCAGGCTGCTGAGGCTGGCGGAGATCCGGCCCGCGTCGGTGGAATTCACCCGCTGGAACAAGTACGCCCTGCTCGCGGTGGGCCTGCTGGCAGGAGCCGCCCTGGGGCTGCCCTTCTTCTCGCTGGTGTACCCCCCGGCGGTGCTGAGCCGCCTGTCCCACGCCTGGGTCTTCGGCACCGCCATGACGGGCGGGCTGGTGCTCATGGGCGTGCTCATGGTCTTCGAGCTGCTGGTGTCGCCGCGCTGGTGGTGCCGCAGCATGTGCCCGGGCGGCGCGGTCTACGGGCTGCTGGGCTGGGCACGCCCGCTGCGCGTGGTGCTGGACAGGCCGCGCTGCGATGGCTGCAGGCTGTGCTCCCCGGTGTGCGAGATGGGGCTCGATCCCGTCCGCGAGAGCGCCGGCCTGGAGTGCGACAACTGCGGGCGCTGCCTGGGCGCCTGCCCGCAGGGGGCCCTGGGCTGGAGCCTGGGCCTGCCTGCCAATCCTCTCGCCCGCGCGCCGGGTGCAGACAGGGGGGCGGCATGAACCGGGTGGTCGGACCCCTGTTCGCCCTGCTGCTTCTATGCGTCTCGCCCGGCGCGCGGGCACACCACATCCTGGGGCTGCCCCACTACGCCTACAAGGACAACTACCCCCAGGTGCCGGTGCTGGAGTACCCGGCGAAGACGGGGCCCTGGGACGTGCTGCTCACCAGCTACCCGGGCCGCCCGGTGCCTGGCGAGGCCGCCAACCTGAGCTTCTACATCAAGGACAACGCCAGCGCGCAGCTCTACGGAGAGCCGGTGGCTGTGCGCGTGCTGCAGAGCTCCACCTTCGGCCGTGCCCAGGAGATCCTGCCCTCCACCCAGGTGCGGGCCTTCGAGCAGCTGCACAAGGTCACCGTCACCTTCCCCGAGAGCGGCGAGTACGTGGTGGAGCTGAGCATGCAGGTGGAGGGCCAGGAGGAGATCATCCCCTTCCTGATGGTGGCGGGGGAGCCGTCTTCGCCCTGGTCCGTGATCATCCTGTGCGTGGGGGCGCTGCTGGTGTTCGTGGTGGTGATCCGCGCCGTCAAGATCAAGCGCGAGCGCCGCGCGGCTGAAGCCTAGGATCCCGCCATGTGGCGCGTCGCGTTTCCCTACCTGCTCTTCACGCTGATGGTGCTGGGGGTGGCCTGGTCCAACCTGCGGGGCGGGGAGTCCGCTGATCCCGGCGTGCAGCAGCAGCAGGGTGAGGCTGCCCAGGATGGCGCCCACACCGACCCGGTCTGCGGCATGGAGGTCAACCCGGGCTGGGGCATCTCCCTCGAAGTCGAGGAGCAGACCTGGTACTTCTGCAGCGAGCACTGCAAGCTGGACTTCCAAGAGAACCCCTGGACGCGCTGCCCGGTGTGCGGCGAGCCGGTGCCGCCCGGCCAAGGGGTGACCGCCACCTTCCTGGACGACACGCACACGCTCTGCTCCGAGCAGCACCGCGAGATCTTCAAGGCGGACCCCGCCAGCTTCTACATGCACACCATGTGGGGCATCCCCAGCTGGCTGTACTATCTCTCCATCGCCCTGGTGCTGCTGGCTTCTTTCCTGGCCTTCGAGCGCGAGGGGGCGCCGGTGGCGGCGTCGACGGCGCGCCTGCGGCTGTTCGCCTGGCGCCCCTTGAGGTGGGCCTTCACCTCGCGGCCGGTGAGGTTCGTCGGGCAGCTGCTGTTCGTCATCGCCTTTCTGGCCATCATCGCCGCGGGCCTGTTCGGGCACCAGAACCCGGCCCTGAACCTGGCGCCCCTGCTCACCTGGACCGTGTGGTGGGGCGGGCTGGTGGTGGTGATCATGTTCTTCGGCAAGGCCTGGTGCACCGTGTGTCCCTGGGACGCCATCGCGGGCTGGATGGAGCGGCTGCGCCTGTGGCGCAAGAGCGACAGCGGGCTGGGCCTGGGGCTCAAGTGGCCGCGGCGGCTGCGCAATATCTGGCTGGCCACGGTGCTCTTCGTGGGGCTCACCTGGATCGAGCTGGGCTTCGGCGTGACCATGGCGCCGCGAGCCACCGCCTACCTGGGGCTGGCCATGCTGGGGCTGGCCATCGGCTCGGTGTTCTTGTTCGAGCGGCGCAGCTTCTGCCGCTACGGCTGCCTGGTGGGGCGGGTGAGCGGGCTGTACGCGCTGTTCTCGGGCATCGAGTACCGCTCGCAGGACACAGAGGTCTGCAACAGCTGCCGCAGCAAGGAGTGCGTCAAGGGAAGCGAGCGGGCCTATGGCTGCCCCACCTTCGAGTACCCGGGCGGCATGCAGGGCAACACCTACTGCATCCAGTGCAACGAGTGCCTGCAGGCCTGCCCTCACGACAACATGGCGGTGAGCCTGCGCCCCTGGGGCGCCGATCTGCAGGGGCAGGGCAAGCCGCGCCAGGACGAGGCCTACCTGGCGCTGTTGATGCTGTCCATCACCGGCTTCCACGGGCTGACCATGACCCCGGTGTGGGGGACCATGACCGGCTGGCTGGAGTCGGTGCTGCACGTGGGGCGCATCCTGAGCTTCTCCAGCGGCATGCTGGCGCTGATGTTCGCGCCGCTGGTGGTGTACAGCGCCCTGGTCTGGTTGAGCTTCCGCATCTCCAGGGGGCCGGGCGACAGCTTCAGGGCCTACTTCGTGCGCTACGCCTACTGCGTGCTGCCCATCGCGCTGTTCTACCACCTGGCCCACAACCTGGAGCACCTGCTCATGGAGGGGCCCAAGGTGATCCGGCTGTTCTCGGATCCCCTGGGCGCGGGCTGGAACCTGTTCCACACCGCCCAGCTCTCCGTCCCGCCGCTGGTGTCGCTGGACGTGCTTTGGATCCTGCAGGTGGTGCTGGTAGGTGTGGGCCACCTGTACAGCCTGTGGGTGGCGCGCAACATCGCAAGGCGTAGCTTCGACGACCCGGCCAGGGCTCGCCTGGGCCAGTGGCCGCTGCTGGTGGGCATGATCGCCTTCAGCATCTTCTCGCTGTGGCTGCTCAAGCAGCCCATGGAGATGCGGGTGTCCGCGATGTAGGCTGGGGCTGGCACTGGCCGCGGCTCAAGCCATGCCCCCCGGATCTGTACGCGTAGCGCAGCCAAGCCCCCAAATATGTACGCGGTAGCGGAACACCGGCCTTGTACCAACCATAGAACGCAGGATTTCGGCGGATGCTCCCCTGGCGCAGCGCCTCTTGCGCTTGTAGAGGGCCATCAGTGTACATTTTCAGGGACATGGCTCCTGGAGGCGTACATCTCTTGGGGGCATGGCCCCGGGTGCCGCGCCATGGGGGCCCCGGTAGCCCATGGAGAAGCGGGTGTCGGCGATGTAGGCTGAGGCATGCCCCGCTACTTCGTGCTCAACAAGCCCCCGGGTTGCATCACCGGGCGCAGCGACCCTCAGGGTCGGGCGCTGGTGTACGACCACGTGCCGGCGCACTATCCGCGGCTGCCCCACGTGGGGCGGCTGGACTACAACACCGAGGGGCTGCTGCTGTTCACCGACGACGGGCGGCTGGCGCGAGCGCTGATGGACGGGGACTTCGGTGGCGAACGCGAGCCCATCGAGAAGGTCTACCGGGCGAAGGTCCGGCCGCTGATGGAACCCGACGACGCGCGCATCGCGCGGCTGGCAGCACCGCTGGAGCACCCCCACGGCGGCACCACCACGGGAGCCCGCGTGCGCTGGCTGGCTCCGCGCGCCCGCTCCTGCTGGGTGGAGCTGATCATCACCGAGGGCCGCCACCGCCAGGTGCGCCTGCTCTGCGAGCGCAGCGGGCTGCAGATCGTGAAGCTGAGGCGCGTGGCACTGGGCCCCCTGCAGCTGGGGGATCTCAAGCTGCGCTGGTGCCGACCCCTGCGCCAGGACGAGCTGGAGGCCTGCTACGCGGCGGCGCTGCCGGGCGAAGCCGCGCCCGTGCTAGAATTCCAGGAAGGTTGAGCCCCAGGTGAAACCTGAGCCGAAGGCCACCAGGATGACCTTCATGCCGGGGCGCAGGCGGCCGTCCACCTGGGCGCGACACATGGCCATGGGGATGGAGGCGGCGGTGGTGTTGCCGTACTCCTGGATGGTGTGCACGATCTTCTCGTCGGGCAGGCGCAGGGAGCGGGCCACCAGCTGGTTGATGCGCATGTTGGCCTGGTGGGGCACCACCAGGTCGATGTCGTCGAGGGTGAGCCCGTTGGCGGCGCAGCAGTCCTTGACGGACTCGGCCATGGCGGTGACCGCGTGGCGGAACACCTCGCGGCCGTTCATCTGCGGCCAGGCTTCTTCGGGGGGCACCACGCCGGGCTGGCCCTCGTGCTGGATGTAGGGCTTGCGGGAGATGTCCCACACCTTGAGGCACAGGGCCTCGGCGTAGCGGCCATCGGCGTGCAGATGGAAGCTCTTGATGTCGCCCTGCTCGCCTTCTTCGGCCCGAGAGATGACCGCGGCCCCGGCGCCATCGCCGAAGAGCACGGTGACGTCGCGGCCCTTGTCGGAGAAGTCCAGCGCGTGGCTGTGCACCTCGGCGCCCACCAGCAATACATGCCGATACATGCCCGTGCGCACCAGGGCGGTGGCGCTCTGCAGGCCGTACAAGAACCCCGTGCACTGGGTGCGCAGATCCATGGCCGGCGTGCCTACCATGTCCATGTGCACCTGGAAGTAGCAGGAGGTGCCGGGGAAGTGGTGGTCGGGGCTAAGGGTGGCGAAGATGATGAAGTCGATGTCGCTGCGCTGCAGACCGGCCTGGGCGATGGCGACGTCGGCTGCGGGCACGGCCAGCTGGGAGGTTGAGACACCCGGCTCGGCGTAGTGGCGCTGCTGGATGCCGGTGCGCTTGCGGATCCAGGCGTCGCTGGTGTCCATGTGCGCCGCCAGGTCGTCGTTGGTGACGACCTGGTCGGGGACGTGCATTCCGATACCTGAGATCCTGGCTCGATACATTCTCGACTCTCGCGGGGCGAATAGGTGGCCTGGGGCGACGACTACCTAATGGGGAGCGGTGCTTCCGCCGGAAGGGGCGTCGCTGGGGCCGTTGTAGCCGCCCGGCGGGCCATCGTCGATAGCGCCGCTGCAATCGTTGTCGATCCCATCCCGCAGCTCACGGGCCTGGGGATTGACCTGCGGGTCGGCGTCGTCGCAGTCGCTGGAGGAGGGCACGAAGCCCGCCGGTGCGTAGCAGGCGTCGCGGCTGGAGCCGCGCTGACCGAAGCCGTCGCCGTCGCCGTCGGCGTACCAGGTGATGGCGTCGTCGGCGTCGTCCTCGTCCAGCTGCCCGTCGCAGTCGTCGTCCCGGCCGTTGCAGACCTCGGTGGACCCGGGATGGATCGACGGGCTGGCGTCGTCGCAGTCCTCGCCGCGCTGCACGTGGCCGGCGGGCTTTCCGCAAGCGGGCCGCTGGCTGCCCGGCAGCCCCCAGCCGTCGCCGTCGGCGTCGGCATACCAGGTGCCGGCGTCGCGGGCATCGGGCTCGTCGGTGAGGCCGTCGCAGTCGTCGTCCAGGCCGTTGCAGTGCTCCTCTGCGCCCGGGAACACCTCGGCGCGCAGGTCGTCGCAGTCGCTGCCCTGGGCGACGTAGCCTTCGGGAGGGTGGCAGCCGGACAGGGGGATGCGGCGGTCTCCGAAGCCGTCGCCGTCGGTGTCGGCGTACCAGTCGCCCACATCGATGGCGTCGTCTTCGTCTACGTCGCCGTCACAGTCGTCGTCCAGGCTGTTGCAGCGCTCCTGGGCACCTGGGTGCACCTGGGCGTTGTTGTCGTCACAGTCGCTGGCCTCGGGCAGGCTGCCCGCTGGCGGCTCGCAGGACACCCGCGTAACGGCCCAGCCCGCCGCGCCGTCGCCGTCGGTGTCGGCGTACCAGGTGACCAGGTCTACCGCGTCGCTCTCGTCCACTTGGCCATCGCAGTCGTCGTCCAGGCCGTTGCAGCGCTCCTGGGCGCCGGGCCAGGTCTCGGTGCGGCTGTCGTCGCAGTCTCCGGACAGCTGCGCGAAGCCGGGCGGTTGCGTGCAGGCCCGTCGCTCTACCCCGGCGTCGCCGTGCCCGTCGCCGTCGCGATCGGCGTACCAGGGCAGCGCGTCGCTGGCCTCGTCTTCGTCCACCTGGCCGTCGCAGTCGTCGTCCACGCCGTTGCAGGTCTCCTGGGCGCCCGGGTGCACGACGGGGGTGGAGTCGTCGCAGTCGTCAGCCTGGGCGGGATCCACGTGGCCCTGGGGGCGACTGCAAGCGGTCAAGCTGCTGTGGGCATCCCCGTGTCCATCTCCGTCGGCGTCGGCGTGGTAGAGCCCGGACACACCCTCGTCCACCAAGCCGTCGCAGTCGTTGTCCAGCTCGTCGCAGATCTCGGCTTGGCCCGGCAGCACGCTGCCGTCGGGGCCGTAGCAGCCGGGGCGCAGGCGCACCGGTGCGGGCTCGGGCTGGGGGGCCGGCTCGCTGGGGCCGCAGCCCGCCAGCAGCAAGGCCAGGGGGAGCAGGGGGTTCAGGGCAGGCTCCGGATGCGCTGCACCGCGCGCATCACCGAGGCGTCGCTGCGCAGCCCTTCGATGGCGGACAGCGGCACCCACTGGATACCGCGCACCTCGTCGGAGCCCCGCAGGCGTGCCTGGGCACTGCGAAATAGGAACCTCAGGTCGAAGTGCTCGTGCTGCGGCTCGCTCTTGCGGGCGGGGATGGTGTGGATGTCCAGGTCGAGAAAGCTCGGGCTGCCGGGCAGCAGCTCCAGCCGGGAGAGCCCGGTCTCCTCCAGCAGCTCGCGCCGGGCCGCGGCCTCTACATCGGCGTCCTCCGGATCGATGTGGCCCCCAGGCTGCATCCAGAAACCCAGCTTGGCGTGCAGGATCAGCAGCAGCGCGTCGCTGACCGGGGAGAGCACGAAGGCCGAGGCGGTGAAGTGGCCGGGCGCGAAGCAGCCGCGGGAGAAGGGCTGAAGAGCGCCGTCGATGCCCGCCTGGACCAGGTCCAGCATGCGAGCCTGGTGTCGCGCCTCGGTGGCGTCGAGGGGGCGATGGCGCTGTAGTAGCGCGCGCAGTGGTCGCGATCGCGAGTCCATGGCGCGGCGCTCAGAGGACGGCGAAGCGCACGCCGCGGTTGCTCACCAGCAGGTTGGTGCGCTGAACCAGCAGCAGCACCTGCTCCAGGATCAGGATGCCCGCCAGCATGGTGTCGGCGCGCTCAGGGGAGGCGGGCAGCAGGGCGCGGCGCTGTTCGGGGTCGGCGTGCAGCAGGCGATCGATCCAGCGGCGCAGGGTGAACAGCTCTAGCACGCTGCCGTGCAGGGCGTTGCCGTCGAAGGAGCGCTGGCCCAGCTCGGCGGCTGACAGGGAGGTGGGGGTGCCCGCCACCGCCACCACAGCGCGGGGCAGGGGATCGGGCCGCTGGCCAGCGAAGACCTGGGCGATGGCTTCTCGGGCTCGAGCCACGTGGGGAGAGCGCACGGGCTCCTGGGCCAGCCAGGCCTCACGGATGCGCACCGTGCCCACCTCGAAGGAGCGGCGCCAGGTGATGGCGGGTGGGCCGGGCAGCTGCAGGTCGGCGCGCACCAGGATCAGCTCGGTGCTGCCGCCGCCCACGTCGGCCACCAGCACCGGACCGCGGGGAAGGGCAAGCCCGGTGAGGGCGCCGGTGGCGGTGAGCTCGGCCTCCTGCTCGCCCGCGATGATGCGCACCGTGACGCCGGTGAGGGCACGCACGCGAGCCAGAAAGGTCTCGCCGTTGAGGGCGCGGCGCAGCGCCGAGGTGGCTACAGCTTGGATGGCGGCCGGCTGCACACCCAGCCCCCCGGCGATGCCCACGTAGCCCTGCAGCACCTCGAGGGCGGCTTCGACGCGGTCGGAGCGCAGCAGACCCCGGTCGCCCAGGCCGCGCCCCAGCCCCACCACCCGGGCGGAGTCGTGGATGACGCGCCCGTGGTCGTCCACCACGAGCAGGAGGATGGAGTTGCTGCCGATGTCCAGCGAGGCGCGAGGCATGGGGCTCACCCCTGGTTGCGGGTGGGCTACCAGTTGAGGGCGGGGGACCAGGAGGGGTTGCTCCAGCCGCCCTTGTCTTGCGTGATCTGCACGTGGTGGTAGCCGTCGGCGGTGGAGATGAAGATCTGCCCGCTGCCGGTGCGGGTGGAGGAGAAGCCGATGTATTGCCCGTTGGGAGCCCAGGAGGGATCTTCGTTGTCGCCCTGGCCCTGGGTGATGCGCACCACGCCGCGGCCGTCGAGGCCGCAGGTGAACACGTCGAAGCGGCCGTCGCGGGAGACATAGGCCAGCTTCTGGCCGTCGGGGGAGAAGGAGGGATCGGTGTTGTGGCCGCCGTGGAAGGTGACCCGGTGCGCGTCGCCGCCTGCGGCCGACATGAGGTAGATCTGGGCGCCCCCGCTGCGGTCGCTGACGAAGGCCAGCTGGCTGCCATCGGGCGAGAAGGTGGGGGAGGTGTCGATGCCCGGGTTGGTGGTGAGCCGGGCCAGCTGCTGCCCCGAGCCTGCGTCGAGCTGGTACAGATCCGAGTTGCCGTTGAACGACAAGGTAGCGGCCAGCACGTCGCCCAGGGGGCTGAAAGAGCCGCCGGTGTTCAGGCCCTTGCGGGCCGAGACGCGGTCGGTGGTGGCGTTGGTGAGGTTGGTGACGTAGAGGTCGGGGTTGCCAGCCCGGTAGCTGGTGTAGACCAGCGAGGCGCCGCTGGGGGACCAGTTGGGCTGCAGGTTGATGGAGCCGTTGCGGGTGATGGGGATGGCGCCGTGGCCATCGATATCCACCAGGTAGATCTCCTTGTTGCCCGACCTGGAGTTCACGGCGGCGAAGCGGGTGTTGAAGATGCCGGGCTTGCCGGTGACGGCCTCGATGATGGCGTTGGAGACGCGGTGGGCCACGGTGCGCACGCGGTCGGACTGCCCCGAGAAGGCGCGCGCGTCGAGCTTGCGGGCGCCGTTGACGTCGTAGACCCAGGCCTCGGCACGGGCCTTGCCCGAGCCGGAGGTGAGCACGGTCTTGGCCAGCACGGCGGCGCCGGGCACCTTCCAGTCCTCGAAGTCGAATTCGCCCGGGCGCACACCGGCGTGGCTCGGCTCCACGAAGGCGTCGGGATCGATGACCTTGAACCAACCCGAGATCTCGAGATCGCGGCGCACCACGGACCAGAATTCGTCGAGCGGGGCGGTGTCGTTGCCCTTGGGGCGCGGCACGGCGATGGGCAGGTTGCGCTTGCCCGGGCCGCCGATGTCCCAGTTGCCCAGCACGGCCTGCTGCACCTGGGCCAGGGCTCCGGACCAGGGCAGGGCCGCCAGCGCCAGCAGGAGGCCGGCGAGCAGGAGGAGCTTGCTGTGGCGGGGGCTAGAATCTGGCATCGCTGGCTCGGAAGGTAACCCGGATCTGCACGCCCTTTGGGGTCTCGAAGCGAAAGCGATCCGGCGGGAGCGGCAGCCGGCTCGCCTTGACCACCGCCCGCACGCAGGCCTGGTCGAAGGAGTCGCTGCCCGAGGACTGGTAGACTCCGCTCTTGCGGACAGAACCCGAGTCGTCGAGGAAGACGTCCACCACGGTGAAGATGCCAGGGTTGTCCTCGATGATGCGTGGCAGGGGGTTCCACAGAGGCAGCAGGTTCTGGCGCAGCTCCATGAGGTAGCGCGCGGCCTCGGGATCCATGGCGGTGCCGGTGCCGCTGCCGAAGGCCTCTTCCATGCTGAGGGTGGAGTCGGGATCGGTAGCGGAGCGGTTCTGCTCGCCCAGGGGCGCGTCGGCCAGGTTGTCCACCAGCTGTTGCCGCCGCAGGCTGGCCAGCAGGTCGCGGCGGGAGTCGGTGTTGTCGCGGACGGGGGTCTGCTCCTCTTCAACCTGCTGCTCGGGGTCCTCGAAGCGCATCTGGTTCGGGTCCTGGGGGCCCTGGGCGGGAGGAGGCGCGCGGGTGGCCCGGTCGGGCAGGCGGCCCGCCGACCTGGGCAGGGCCACCATGGAGACCTCCATGACCTCGTCGGGATCGAAGAAGGCGCCTGGATCGGGGTTGCAGGTCTTGCTGGCCATGAGCAGGCCGGCCAGGGCCAGGTGCACGACCAGCGACAGGCCGATGTTCCAGGCCTGGATCCCGCTGCCGGCGCCCAGCATGCCCAGCCCCATGGACCTACTCCTGCTCCAGGCCGCCGGGCTGGGTGATCATGCCCATGCGCCCGATGCCAGCCTGGGTGCACAGGGCCATCAGCCGGGCCACGTTCTTGTAGGGGATCTCGCCGTCGGCGCGCAGGAAGAGATCCTGGTCGGGGTTGGCCTCGGCGATGGCGGGGATCTTGGTCTCCAGCTCCTGCCAGGTGAACTGGTGCTCGTTGATGAAGTAGGCGCCCTCGGCATCGATGGTGATGACCAGCTGTTCCTCGGACAGCTCCATCGCCGGGGCGTCGGCCTTGGGCAGGTTGACGTCGAGCCCGGTGGTCATGAGCGGGGCCGTGACCATGAAGATGATGAGCAGCACCAGCATCACGTCCACGAAGGGCGTGACGTTGATGTCTGACATCATGCCGCCGCTCTCACCGCTGCTGAAGGCCACGGCTCACAGCCCCCTGAAGTGTCGCTTGACGATGTTCATGAAGTCACCGGAGAAGTTGTCCATCTCGCCGGCGATGACGCGGATGCGCGAGTTGAAGAAGTTGAAGGCCATGACCGCCGGGATGGCCGCCAGCAGGCCCACCGCGGTGGCCACCAGGGCGTTGGCGATGTCGGGGCCCACCACCTGGATGCTGGCCTGGCCAGACTCGCCGATGCGCTGGAAGGCACGCAGGATGCCCCACACCGTGCCGAACAGGCCGATGAAGGGCGCGGTGGCGCCGGTGGTGGCCAAGAATGGCACCATGCGCTCGAGCATGGTGATCTGGATTGCCCGGGCGCGGCGCATGGAGCGGCTGAGGTTCTCGGCACCGCCCATCTCCATGCCCGCCTTGTCGGCCGCTGGCATCTTGGAGGTGAGCTTGGACAGCTCGACGTAGCCGGACTTGAAGACCTGGGCGATGGGGGCGTTGGGGAACTCGCCCAGCTGCTCGTAGACATGGTCGAGGCGCCGGGAGCGCCAGAACAGCTCCAGGAAGTCCTCGGACTGCCGAGCGGCACGGCGCACCACCAGGGCCTTGTTGACGATGATGGCCCAACAGGTGACCGACATGCCCAGCAGCAGCAGGAGCACCAGCTGGATGATGGGCTCCGCGGTGATGATCATGTGCCACAGGGAGGGTGGCTCCTGGCCTGCTTCGGCCACCACGGCCAGGTAGACCTGCATCACGTCGTTCATGGAGGCTCCGCGGGGGCGGGGGTTGTCACGGCTACGGCTGCGGGGAGGAGAGAAACACCTGACGATGGACGAGGGCTTCCCCCGGGAGGGACCTGGGGATCAGCCCTGTTCCAGGGGCCAGGAGGCCATGCCGTCGGTGATGGTGTAGATGTTGCTGAACCCGACGCTGGTGAGGAATTCGGCAGAGGTGGCGGACTGGCCGCCGGTCTGGCTGATGCAGATGATGTCGGTGTTCTGCGTGAGCTCGTGGTAGCGGTGGGGCAGCTCGTCGAGGGGGATGTTGATGGAGCCTGCGGGGCGGGCCGCTCCATGTTCCGCCTGGCTGCGCACATCGAGCAGCAGGAACATGGAGTCCTGTTCTGCGAGCAGGGCGCGCGCTTCGACTGCGCTCAGCTCGCGGGCTTCGTCCATGGGCGTGCCCGGGTCGCGCACGCCGGTGAAGCTGCGCTCCTGCTCCAGGTCGGGTACCTCGCGGCCTTCGAGATCCGCCAGGGATTGCAGCAGCTGCTCGGAGGGGTGGAAGCCCTGCCAGGACGCCGCCACGCGGCCCTGCTTGTCCACCACCACCACCGAGGGGCGGCAGTAGGGGCGCACCCGGCCGCTGCAGCCGAACTTGCGCGCGGTGAGGGCCATGGGGTCGTAGACGAGGTGGAAATCGAGGCCCAGGCGCGCGCGGTAGTCGCGCAGCTCGTCGGTGCGGTGCTGGGTGACCCCGAAGATGATGGTGTCGAGCTGCTCGCAGCCCACCACCAGCTTATCGAGCTGGCGCAGGTAGTCGTCGGTGGCGTCGTCGCGCAAGGAGCGGAAGAACACCAGCACCACGTTGAGGTGGTCCTGGAAGTCGCGGATCTTGATCCAGGTGCCTTCTTCGGCGGTGAGCGACAGGGCGGGCGCGGCCTGGCCCTGGGCCAGGGGATCCAGGCGCCAGCGCTCCGAGAGCCGGTTCATCAAGGGCATGCTGCCTCCGTTGAGCGCTCCTAACCCGTGGGCATCAGGGCGTGGAGCGGCGTCGGAACAGGGCGCCGGCTGCGTCCTCGGCGACCAGCTCCCAGCCGGGGGCGGACCTGGCGGCGGGCAACAGGCCGGCGCCGTGGAAGGAGTGGGACAGCAGCAGGTGGCTCACCTGTCGGGCGGCGAGGGCCTGCTCCCAGCCCGGCTCGGCGCGGGAGACGGACATGAACTCGTCCCACACCTCGTCGCTGTAGATCCACACCCGCATGTCCAGGAAGTAGGGCCAGGGCATGCGGCCCATGGGAGCGTCGGCGCTGCTGGACGGCTCGTGGAAGCGCCAGGCCAGGTAGCCACAGGCCTCCATGGGGGCGAAGACCCGGCCGCTGGGGGCTTCGGCCGCCAGCGCCTCGGCCAGGGCCACGGGGGTGTCGGGGGCCAGCTCCACCTGGCGCGGCACCCCCTCGCCCAGCATGGCCAGCCAGAAGGCGGCGGCCAGGCCCAGCAGGAGCAGGTGCCGGCGGTCCAGGCGGGCTGGGGCTTCGGTGGCGGTGCTCAGCTGGCGCGCCAGGGGCAGGGCGGTGGCCAGGCCGAACCAGGCAACGATGCGGGTGGCGGTGGTGCCCAGCAGGCCGAAGCCCAGCAGCAGCAGCCAGTCGCTGCCGCGCAGCACCCCCCGGCGCCAGAGCAGCAGCCCAGCCCAGATGGCCAGGGCGCCGTAGAAGCGCGCCCCCTCGAAGGATCGCAGGCTGGGCGGGTACCACTCCACGATGTCCCGGTGCCGGGGCAGCTCGCCGTTCAGGTAGACGTAGACCCAGATCTCGGGGCCGTAGGGCCCCAGGCTGCTTCCAAGCACCAGGCCCAGCAGGGCGCAGGCCGCGGGCAGGCCCGCCCGCCAGCTGCGGGCGCTCCAGGCGCTGCCCACCATCACGGCGCTGGCGTAGAGGATGGCGATGGGGAAGGAGCCGTGCAGCTGGGTCCACACCCAGCCCAGCAGCAGCCCCGCCAGCCCCGCCAGCCAGGGGCGCAGCGGCCGCTGCAGCAAGGCCACCAGCAGCAGGAAGAGCGGGTAGACCAGGGTCTGGCCGCGAGCCCCCAGGTTCTGCAGCAGCAGCAGCCAGCTGTAGAGCACGCAGGTGGCCGCGGCCCCGCCCGAGGCGCCGCCTCGCCGAGCCAGGAAGAACAGGCCCAGCAGGGTGGCGGCCAGCGACAGCACCACCAGCAGGCGGATGCCCTGGTAGCCCGTGAGCTGGTGGCTGAAGGTGCACAGCAGGGTGTAGGCCCAGGAGGCGTGGATGAAGGTCTGGCCCGGTTGGGTGTAGGTGAAGGGATCCTGCTCCAGCAGCGATCCCTGGGCCAGCATCTGGCGCCCCATAGCCACGTAGATGGAGTAGTCGTTGCTGGGCAGGGGCCGCGAAGCCACCAGCAGCACCGCCAGGCCCAGCACGCTGCCCAGCAGCAGCCAGGGGATCAGCGGGCCGAGCAGGGGAGCGCGCTTGACCGGTGGAGTCCTCACGAGGACTCAGAAGCGGAACAGGACGTCGAAGGAGGGCTGGAAGCGCCACACCGCCTGCAGCGCGTCGTGGTGGTCCACCTCGTCGTGGTCGATGCCCAGCAGGGAGATCATCTTGAGGGACGGCTGCAGGGTGACCAGCTTCGGCAGGGCGATGCCCACCCCGAAGGCCGGGGCGAGGGTGAGGTGGGGTGCGCGGCTGCGCAGCGGCTCGCGGCCGGTCATGGCGGGCACATCCAGCAGGGTGTCGCTGACGGTCAGGCCCCCGGCGAAGCGGAACCAGGGGTGGGCCTGGACCCGGCTCTGACGGGCGCGGCTCTCGTCCACTGAGCCCAGCCCGATGCGGAAGCCCATGTCGAAGCAGTAGTGGCGCTGGCTGCCGGTGATGGAGCCCTGGCCAAGGGGCAGCACAAGGGAGTCCTCGTCGAACAGGCCGTTCGCGTCGCTCAGCCTGTGGCCCGCATACTCGGCATCGACCGAGAAGCCAGCGTAGTCGCTGAAGGGCACGTCCAGCAGCAGGCCCACGGCGGCGCCCGGCCCGTAGGCGGTACCCTGGCTACCCAGCAGGAAGCTGGGCCCCAAGCGCAGGCCCAGGGACAGGCGGTGCTGCTCGGTGACATTGCCCCAGCCGCTGTCGATGGTGCCGAGGGGATCGTCCTTGGCATGCAGCGGGGCTAGCGAGAGGAGGAGCAGCGCCAGTGTGGGAGTGAACACGGTGCAGAGCCTAGGCCACGAAGCCGCGGATGGTGGCCTTGTTGTTGGCCGAGCCGTAGCGGCCCTGCTCGTCGCGGGTGACGTGGGCCAGGGCGCAGGAAGGATCGTGGGTGAAGAACAGGCGGCCGTGGTTGGCGGCCAGCTGGGACAGCAGGGAGCGCTTCTCGTCCAGCAGCAGCTCGGGGAAGCGGTCGTAGCCCATGCTGATGGAGGTGTGCACCCAGGCTCGCCCGGGTACGAGATCGGAGCCATAGACCACGGGACCGCGCTCGCCTTCGATGACGGTGAGCATCATGCCCGGGGTGTGGCCCCGCGAGAAGACGAAGCGGAAGCCGGCCCCCAGGGCCACGTGGGAGGCGCTGTCTACCAGCTTGAGACGCCCGCTGGACTGTAGCAGCTCGTTGAGCTCGGGGATGAAGGAGGCGCGGTCTCGCACGTGGGGCTTGGTGGCGCGCGCCCAGTGCTTACGGCTGACCAGGAAGGTGGCGTTGGGGAACAGCAAGCTGGGGGGGGTGTCGGGCTGCCAGTCGGAGAGCAGGCCCCCGGCGTGGTCGAAGTGCAGGTGGGACAGCACCACCACGTGGATGTCCTCGTGGCTCAAGCCGTGCAGCTCCAGGCCGGTGAGCAGGCGGTTGGTCTCGCCCTGCACGCCGTAGCGCTCGCGCATGCGCGGTGAGAGGAAGGCCCCGATTCCGGCCTCGAAGAGGATAAAGCGGCCGCGGTCGTGCACCACCAGGGCGCGGGTGGCCAGGTCGATGCGGTTGTGATCGTCGGCGGGCGCCCAGCGCTCCCAGAGCTTCTTGGGGGCGTTGCCGAACATGGCGCCCCCGTCGAGCTTCTGGTCGTTTCCCCGGATGGAGTACAGGCGCCGGCTCATGGCTAGCGGGGCGCCGTGGCCTGGCCCTGGTCGTCGCGGCCCCAGCATACGGCATAGGTGGTGCCGTCTTTTTCTTCACCAACACCGCAGGCGTGGGCGCCGTTGACCGAGGTGGAGACCTGGACGAAGGCGTGGCCGGCGGGCACCCGGATCTGGTTCTCGTCGTTGGCGCCCCAGCAGTCCACCTGCCCGGTGTTGCGGTCGAGCCCGCAGCTGAAGTGGTTGCCGGCTTCGATGAAGGACAGCTGCGGGATGGCCGTGGTGGACTGGCCGTCGTCGTCGTTGCCCCAGCAGGTGGGGGCGCCGCTGGTGAGCAGGCCGCAGCTGTGGTCGTAGCCGGCGGCGATGTCGGCGAAGCTGTCTGCCGGAGGTGTGACGTCGCCGTCGCGGTCGAGGCCCCAGCAGACCACGGACTCGTCCACCAGGACGGCGCAGCTGTGCTGGTCGCCCGCGGCTACGGCCACGAACTCGAGGTCCTTGGGCACGGTGGACTGGCCCTGGTCGTCGGCGCCCCAGCAGGTGACCTGGCGGTCGGGCAGCAGGGCGCAGCTGTGGTCGCCACCGGCGGAGACGGACAAGGCCTGGGCAGCGGGGGCGCCCAGCTGGTCATGGGTGTTATCGCCCCAGCAGATCAGATCTTGCTCGCCCGTGATGCCGCAGCTGTGGTCGCCACCGGCGGAGATGGAGCGCAGCTCGAGATCGGCGGGCGGGGTGGACTGGCCCAGGTCGTCGGCACCCCAGCAGGAGACCTGGCCCGCGGTTGAGAGACCGCAGCTGTGGCTGCCACCGGCTACGGCCGCCTGCCACAGGAATTCGGAGGGTTGGCCGGTGTCGCCGGTCTCGGCGGTGTCCACCGGTTCGCCGGTCTCGTCGGTGTCGATGGGCTCGCCGGTCTCGGCGGTGTCCAGCGGCTCGTCTGTGTCGTCGGGCGTGTCGCAGGGGTCGTCCTGCAGCACGATGGAGCAGGCCACGCCGCCCACCAGGGCCAGCAGGGCGAAGAACAGTGCTTGGTTGCGGGCTTGCATGGCTAGAACCCCCACGAGACGCCGACGGCGAGGTCGGCCAGCGGATCACCTGCGTAGCCTCCGCGCAGGGCGGCCAGCAAGGAGGCCCGCCGGGACAGCGACAGGCCAGCCTGGACCAGGGCGGCGCCACCGAAGTGGATGGCGCGGTAGTCGCCGTTGCACGACGTCTGGTGGGCGTCGTAGGCGGTGATGAGCTCGGCTCCCAGCTGCACGGGGCCCAGCTGGTAGGCGGCGCCCAGGCCCACGGGGACCCGCGCACCTTCCACCTGGATCAGCGCGCCCATGCCAGCGTCGAGCAGAGCGGTGATGCCCAGGGCCACGTCGAAGCTGGCCTGGACCCGGCTGGTGGCTCCGAGGCCGCCGCCCACCAGGCCGCCGCCCGCCAGCACGGCCAGCTGGGTGCGCGGGCCGCCTCGGGGCCAGCTGCCTTCCCAGGCCGACTCGCGCTGGGACATGGACATGGAGCGCACACCACCGGGCACGTGGCCTTGCAGGGTCTCCACCTGCTCGCCACGGGTGACCAGCACGGGCTCCTCTTTGCTGGTGACGCGCACGGTGCCGTTGTTGACCGACACCAGGACCGGGTCGGTGCCGGCGACCATGAAGCGCGTGCCTTCGACCGCCACCACCAGACCATCGATGGTGATCTCCCAGGGGGCGTCCACCTGGTAGTAGGCGCCACCGGCGTTGTGCTGCACGTTGCGCAGGCCCAGGACCACGTCGGAGCCCAGCTGTATGAGCAGCAGCACACCGCCGCCCAGGTCCACGCTGACCTTGGCCTTCTGGGTCTTGAGGCGATCGCCTTCGTCCAGGTCGAAGCCGGGGCGGAGGGGGGTGGACACGCCATCCCGCATGCACACTGTGCCGGCGGACATGTCCACCTTGCTCCAGTGGCCCGCATCGTCGAGCTCGAAGATGCCGGTGACCTTGCCGAGGTCGGCGGCGTGGAGCGGGAGCGAGACAAGGAAGATGGCCAGGAGACAGATCCTGGCCAGGAGGCGGGCCCAGGTTCGGGCGTCCGGGGCTGGTCGTGGCATGCAGGCAACTCCAGGCAGGATCGGCTCCCGCGCAAGCACTCATGCGAAGAGGACTGATTGTCTCACATACCTCAGCTGCGCGGTCCCGCAAGCGGCCTGGAACAGTGGAACGCCCAGTGTTTCGCGGATCAGGGCTGGGAGCAGCCGCCCTGTCCGCCTGGGGCACCGAACAGGGGCGTGCCCGGCTCCATGGCGCCCAGCCGCAGCAGACCGTCCACCGCGGCCCGCTTGTAGACCTCGGCCAGGGTTGGGTAGTTGAAGACGGTGTCCGCGAAGTAGTCGATGGTGCCCTGGTGGAGCATCACGGCCTGGCCCAGGTGGACCAGCTCGGTGGCCTCCACCCCGAAGATGTGCACACCCAGCAGGCGGCGGGTGGTGGGGTGGAACAGCAGCTTCACCATGCCCTGCTGGTCGCCGAGGATCTGGCCGCGGGCGCTGTCGCGGTAGTGGCCGATGCCCACGGCGTACTCCTCGTTGCGGCCGCGCAGATCCTGCTCGGAGGCGCCCACCATGGAGAGGTCGGGCACGGTGTAGATGCCGTAGGGGAAGAGGGGGTTGTAGGGCACGTCCTCGAGCCCCACCAGGTGGTTGGCGGCCTTGCGCCCCTGGTCGATGGCGGTGGCGGCCAGCGACGGCCAGCCGATGACATCGCCCACCGCGTAGACATGTGGCTGGGCGGTGCGGTAGCGGTCGTCCACCTGCAGCAGGTCGCGGTCGATGGTCTGCAGGCCCAGGGCGTCCAGGCCTAGATCCTGCGTGGCTCCCCAGCGGCGCCCCGCGTACATGAGCATCTGGCTCTCGAGCAGCAGGCCGTCATCGAGGGTGGTGGACACGCGGCGGGCCTGCGTGACCCGGACGTCGCGGATGCTGCGGCCCAGGTGCAGGCTGACCCCGTGCTGCTGCATGTGGCTCAACAGGGCGCTGACCAGCTCGCGGTCCACCCAGGGCAGCAGCTGGCGGTGGCTGGTCACCAGGTGCACGTCGATGTCCAGCAGGCCGAACATGCAGGCGTACTCCAGCGCCACCACGCCGCCGCCCACGAGCACCAGGGTGCGCGGCAGGAAGGGCAGCTGCAGCACCTGGTCGGTGCTCACCAGGTGGTAGCCGTCGATGGGGATCGCGGGGTCCACCACGGATCGGGTGCCGGTGGCCAGCACGACATGCTGGGCGCGCAGCACCCGCCTGTCGGTGGAGCTGGTGACCTCGAGCCGGTGAGGATCCAGGAAGCGGCCGCGGCCCTGGACTGGCTGCACACCCGCCCGCGTCAGCTGGTCGTGGATCACGGTGATCTCCCGGGAGACCACGGATCGCAGCCGGCGCATCAGCTCGGCGTGGGTGGCGCCGGTGCCCCGGTGTTGATCGCCGTAGATGGCCCGCTCGTAGTAGCCGGAGGCGTGCAGGATGGCGGCCCGCAGGGTCTTGGAGGGGATGGTGCCCAGGTGCAGGCAGCGGCCGCCCACCAGCTCGCGTTCGTCCACCAGGGCCACCCGTCGCCCGGCCTGGGCGCAGCGCGTGGCGGCCTGCTGGCCGGCGGGCCCGCAGCCGATGACCACCACGTCGTAGTGGGTCGCTGGCATGGCATCCTCGCGAGTGGCCAGCGAATGTATCGGAGTCAGCACAAGGCTGAGTGTGAGCCCGGGGACCGAAGGGGGATCCTGCCAGGCCCTGGCCTCCGCCAGGAGCTGGGGTGCACCCGAGGGCGGAAGCCGCCCTCGGCCGTCAGCCCTTCGAGGCCTCGATGGCGCGCCGCAGGGCGGCTTCGTCGAGGGGGGCGCCGCGGCGCACGTTGTAGACGCCCATGCCGGCGGCGATGGGCTCGTCTTCGGCGCCGGGGTGGTAGGCGCGCAGCTCGGCCACGCCCACGCGGTTGCCCAGGCGGACCACGCGGCCCATGCCGATGAGGGGCTCGGGGCGGCCGGGGCGCAGGTAGTCCACCCGTAGGTCTACGGTGCTGACCTGCCCGGTCAGGTCGACGCGCGACCACACGGCGGCGCCGCCTGCCGTGTCGAGCAGCATGGAGACCACGCCGCCGTGCAGGGCGGGCACCTGGGGATTGCCGATGTACTCGGGGCGGAAGGGCACCTGGAGCCTGATGGTGCCGTGCTCGCCGTCGATCTCCAGCACGCGCAGGCCCATGAAGCGGTTGAAAGGCACCAGCTGCTCGAAGAGCAGCCGGATGTTCTCGACCCGCCTCGATCCGTCCTCTTCGTTCATCTGCTCGAGCCTCCTGCGCGGATCGCCGCTGCGATCGGTACTGTAGCCACCTATCAGCGCCGGCGAGCAGGCGCGCTGTGCGCGGTGCGATGGCTGGCTGCCCAGCGTCAGCAGCTCGTCGACCGGTGCTCGCAGCCACCTGCCCTGGCGTGTGATCTCGAGGCCCGAGCGGACGGTGAAGGAGGCTGCTCTTGGCCGCTGCGTGCCCTGCGAGAGCCGGGCTGGTGGCCTGGACAGCGCTCGGCGGGCGCGCTCTGGGGGCGATAGGCTCTGGGTATGCCACGCTTCTTCACCGCTGCTGCGCTCGTCATGCTCGCCTCGGCCCTCGCCTGCCAGACACCGCCACCGGAGCCGGAGCCGCCACAGCCCAGCGCGCACCCCGACATCCTGGTGGTCGTGCTGGACACCGTCCGCAAGGACCGCCTGGGCTGCTATGGCTATTCGCGGGACACCAGCCCCCACCTGGATCGCCTGGCCGCCAGATCCACTGTCTACGACGACGTCACCAGCGCGGGCTCGTGGACCTGGCCCAGCCACGCGGCCCTGTTCACCGGCGAGCCCCCCTGGCGCAGCGGTGCCCACTTCACCGAGCCCGAGCGCGCGGCCGTGGCCTCCGAGGAGTCGCGGATGTACCTGTCCGCGCTGCTCCCCGAGCTCCCCACGCTGGCCGAGGCGCTGTCGGAGCAGGGCTACCACACCGCCGCGATGAGCTCGAACTCCCTGCTCATGCCGGAGCTGGGCTTGACCCGTGGGTTCATCGACGCGCGCTACAGCCAGGCCCCAGTCATCCTGGACCGCGATCGCACCACCATGGAGCGGGCGCTGGGGATCATCGTCGCCCCGCGCGACGAGCCCCTCTTCCTGCTGGTCAACCTGCTCTCGGCGCACTCGCCCTTCCTGGTCACGCCCGCCCCCTGGGTCGGCGAGCTGGCTCCGGAGCTGCAGCAGGAGCCATTCCCCGAGTGGTTCGACCTGCTGCGCAGGCGCGATGGTCCCGGGCTGGACATCTACAACGTGGACGAGGCCACGGACGAGCGGGCGCGGGACCTGTACGCCGCGGGCCGCCTGGAGATCCCGCCCAGCGGCTTGCAGCTGCTGTCGGATCTGTACGACGCCAACGTGCGGCTCGTGGACCACATGCTGGGCAAGCTCATCGAGGCCTGGGAGCGCGAGCACCCTGGCGGGATCGTAGCGGTGGTCTCGGACCACGGTGAGTTCCTGGGCGAGCACGGCCTGCTGGACCACGGCCGCTCGGTGTACGCCCAGGTCACCCATGTGCCGCTGGTGATCCATGCCCCGGAACGGCTCGCCGCGGGGAGGGTGCCCCACGCCGTTCAGCTGCGCGACCTGCAGCCCACCTTGCTGGAGCTGGCCCTCGGACAGACCTCGACGCGTTCGCTGCTGGGGCTCAGCGAAGACCGCTGGCCCATCCAGGCGGCGGCCTGGCCGGACCTGTCTGCGTCCAGGGCGGGGTCCGACACCTACCGCCACGGCTGGCGCCTGTACCGCGAGGGTGCCTGGGCCCTGGTCAGCGACCACCAGGGCGAGCAGCTCCGCCTGTTCGACGTGGAGGCGGATCCCGGGATGAGCTACGACCTGGGCCCCGCCCACCCCGAGCTCGTGCAGCGCCTGGCGGTTGCGTCCCTCGGCGCCTTCCCCGAGGCCACCAGCGTCCAGCTGGCCCCCGCCGATCTCCCCGAGGACGTACAGCGCTCCCTGGAGGCCCTGGGCTACATGGAACCAGCCTCGCCCTGATCCTCTCTTTCTCCGTCAGACCGCCAGCTCCACCGGCCGCGGGATCGGCCGCAGCGGCGCGTCCAGGCCCGCGAGGCGATGGGCGGCCCAGGTGGCGGAGCTGGCCAGCAGCTCGGTGATCTGCTCGGCGGCCAGTGGCCGGGAGAACCAGTAGCCCTGCACGCTGGGACAGCGCAGATCCACCAGGCGCTGCAGCTGCTCGACGGTCTCGACGCCTTCGGCGATGACGTTCAGCTCGAGGAGATGACCCAGGGTGATGATGCTCTGGACGATGGCGTCTGAGCCCCCGGACTGGAAGATCTCACGGACGAAGGAGCCATCGATCTTGAGGGTGTCGTACTCGAACTTCTGCAGGTAGGCCAGCGAAGAGTACCCCGTGCCGAAGTCGTCCACGTGCAGCTTGACCCCCAGCGCGCGCAGCGCCTGGAGCTTGTGGATGGCCTCGTCGACATGATCCAGCACAACGCTCTCGGTGATCTCCACCGTGAGGCGGCTCGGCGGCAGCCCGGTCTCTTCGAGGATCCGCACCAGGCGCGGGACCATGTCGGGCTGGGAGAAGAGCCGCCCCGAGACGTTCACGGCGATGGAGACCTGGTGGGCGGAGGGCAGCTGGTCCCGCCAGGCCTTCATCTGGCGACAGGACTCGCGGATGGTCCACCATCCCAGGGGGACGATCAGGCCTGTCTCCTCTGCCGCTGGGATGAACCTGCCGGGAGAGATGGTCCCCTTGGTGGGGTGTTCCCAGCGCACCAGGGCTTCAATGCTCTCGAGCCTGCCCTCATCGATGGAGACGATGGGCTGGTAGTGCATCACGAAGTCGCCGCTGTCCAGGGCGCGACGCAGCTCGTTCTCCAGCTCCAGCAGTCCGAGCACCGAGGAGCGCATCTGCTCATCGAAGATCTCGAAGCAGGCCTTTCCGGCATCTTTTGCGCGGTACATGGCGATGTCGGCGTCGCGCAGCATCTCCTCGGGGGTCTCGTAGTCCGACGAGCTCACGGCGATGCCGATGCTGGCCATGGGCGAGACCTCGTGTCCGTCGACCACGAAGGCTCGGCCCAGGGACTCGAGCACGCGGCGCGCGACGTGGGTCGCGTTCGTGATGCTGCGGATGTGGGTCAGGAGGATGGCGAACTCGTCACCGCCCAGCCGGGCGACCGTGTCACCGGGCCGGAGCGGGCCGCGCAGCCGTCGCGCTATCTGCACGAGCAGGCGGTCGCCCGCGAGGTGACCGAGGCTGTCGTTGACCGTCTTGAAGCGGTCGAGGTCCAGGAACAGCACGGCGAACCTGGCGCTGTTGCTCCGGCGGGACTGCTTGAGCGCCAGGTCGATGCGGTCCACGAGCAGCGCCCGGTTGGGCAGCCCGGTCAGCGAGTCGTGCATGGCGTCGTGCACGAGCTGCTCCTCGTAGCTCTTGCGGGTGGTGATGTCGGTGAGTGAGCCGGCCATGCGCTTGGGCCGCCCTTCAGCGCCTGCCACGGCTACGCCGCGGCTCGAGACCCAGATCCAGTCCCCGTCCTCATGGCGCACGCGGTACTCGCAGTCGAAGTGCTCGGTCTCCCCGCGGAGGTGGCGCTGGAGGGCATCCTCGAACTCGCGCCTGTCCTGCGGTTGGATCCGGTCGAACCAGCCGGACATGCTGCCCATGGGCTCGTCTGGCGCCAGGCCCAGGATGGCCTTCCAGCGTGTGGAGAAGTAGACCTCGTCGGTGAGCATGTCCCAGTCCCACACGCCGTCGTTGGAACCCCGCACGGCCAGCGCGTAGCGCTCTTCGCTCTGGCGCAGGGCCGCCTCCGCCTGCTGGCGCTCGATGGCATAGCGGATGGAGCGCGACAGGAGCGTGGCGTCGATCTTGTGCTTGATGAGGTAGTCCTGGGCACCCTCGCGCACCGCTCTGGCCGCCTGGGCCTCGTCATCCATGTTGGTGAACAGGATGATCGGCAGGTCGGGTGCGTGGCTCTGGACCCGCTCGAAGGTGTCGTAGCCGGCGCTGTCAGGCAGGTTCAGGTCCAGTAGGATCACATCCACTGCGTGGGCGTCCAGGTAGTCCAGGCCCTGCTGCACGCGATCGACGTGCGCGAGCTCGAACTGTGTGCTGCGCACGCTGGCCAGCATCTGAGCCACGAGCGTGGCCTCGAGCTCCAGATCCTCCACCATCAGCACCCTCACCGATGGTCCTTGCTCGGCTTTGGTCATGTCAGCCTCCTGCGTGTGCTCGCTCAGCGGGGATCGAGAAGAAGAAGGTCGAGCCTTCGCCGCTCATGGACTGCACCCAGATGCGCCCCCCGTGTCGCTCGACGATGTTCCTGCAGATGGCCAGTCCCATGCCGTTGCCGGGGTGGCTTCCGTTGTGCAGGCGCTGGAACATCCCGAAGATCCGCTCTGTGTCCCCTGGTTCCATGCCGACGCCGTTGTCCTGGATGGAGAAGACCCACTGCTCGGGCTCCTCTGTGGCGCTGATGTGTATCAGCGGCGGCCCGCCGTCCTGGAACTTGATCGCGTTCCCCACGAGGTTCTCGAACAAGCGGCAGATCTGCCCGCCGTCGGCCGTCAGCGTTGGCAGCTTGTCGTAGCTCACCGTGGCGCCGCTGGCGCGAATCGCGGGCTCCAGGCTCGCGAGGGCCTGCAGCGCGATGGTCTCGAAGTTCGTCGGCTCGAGGGCCTCCGAGCGCGACTCGAGACGCGACAGGTCGAGGATATCCTCGATCATGCCCTCCAGGCGCTCGCTGCCCTGGATGATGGTTCGCAGGAGCTCGCCCGCGCCTGGCTCCAGGCTCTCGCCGAAGCTCTCCTCCAGCAGCACTGCGCCGCGGCTGACTACGCTGAGGGGACCCCGGAGGTCGTGGGACACGACGTACGCGAAGCGCTCGAGGGCCTGGTTGGAGCGGCCGAGATCCTGGGTCAGACGGGTGAGGCGATGCTCGGATCTCTTGTAGGGGGTGATGTCTTCGAGGGTGGCAGCGAGGCGCACCGCTCCGTCGGGTCCGGAGCCCGACCAGAGGCTGAAGCGGACCCATGCGGTCTCGCCGTCCTGGCGCTGGATCTCGAGCTCTCGGCCTCCCATGGAGCTCGCCGCCTCGAGCGCCGCGCAGACGGCGTCCCTGTCGGCACCAGGGAGCAGGATGCTCCGCAGCGCTCGACCCCGCAGCGAGGCGCGATCCGAGACACCCAGGAGACGAGCCGCGGCCGTGTTGGCTCCGAGGATCTCACCGGCGGGCGAGGCGCTGAACACGGCGACAGGGAGCCGGTCCAGGCCGACCCCTGGGCGAGGCGGGGCCGGGTCGGGCCTGGCCACGCGCCGCGCCAGGCGCCGCACCAGGGCCGGCAGGTGCAGGTAGCCGGTGCTGCTCTTGGGCAGCCAGCCGTCGAGGCCGTGCAGCGTGTCTTCGGGGCCGGGCTGGTGCGCGGAGCTGAAGAAGAGCACCGGGCAGTCCGGGTGGCTGCAGCGGACAGCGTCGAGGACCGCGAAGCCGTCACTCCAGGACAGAGCTCGCTCGGTGATGACGACGGTGGGCTGGCCCGCGGCGAGCGCCCCCGTGAAGGCGCCGAGGCTGTCGACGGTCTCGATCTGCGCCTGCTCGAGCGCCTCGGTCAGGACGAGCGCTGCCAGGGCGAGGTCATCGCCAGGCTCATCGACCAGCAGGATCCTCAGGGAGGGGTGGTCCATGGCGGCAGCCGCGGAGAAAAGGGAGAACGGCGGGGTGGTTCCCATGCGCCGACGTGATAAGTGTAGACATGTCAACAGATCGTCTGCAAGTAACGCATTAGAAAATGTGCGCCTGCATCCTCCCTTGTTCGCTACGATGGCGACGGTGTGTGTCGATCCGGCGTCTGGGCCTCCATCTCCCTCGAGTCGGCCGAGCCCTGGGAGGGGTCGCGCGAAGTGTGCGGGTCGGTGGCACCGCCGAGGATGAACGGCGCTTTCGAGCCACCGTGGTTGACGACCGGCTGGGTCTGCTGGCCTCGCCACCCAGTGAGACGCCGCCGCGCCACCAGGAGGGGGAGAGTGCCGAGCAAGAGCGGGATATTTTGCCCGCGTCTATTCGGGTTCGGTCGCAGACCTCCAACGGAGCGGAGCAGCCATGGCCCTCGTCGTCGCAGTCAGCGTGACCCCGGAGAAGGGGCGTGTGGAAAAGAACCCGGGCCTGATCACCCTCGACGAGCGCGGCGTTGTCGGCGACTTCCATGTGGGTCGCAGCGACCGGCAAGTCAGCATCCTCCCCATCGAAGCCATCGAGCGCTGCGCCGCTGAGGCGGGCCAGGATCTCGGCTCAGGGAGCTTCGCCGAGAACATCACCTCCCGCGGACTCGATGTCACGGCCCTCGGCCTGGGCGATCGGCTCGTCGCCGGCGAGGTGCTGCTGGAGGTCACCAAGCCTTGCAGGCGCGCCGAGGGCGAGATCTGCTCACTGCACGGCCCGGTGGAGCGCTTCATCATGCGCCAGGATGGCATCTTCTGCCGCGTCGTCTCCGGCGGGCGGGTCCGACCTGGCGACGCGCTGGAGCGGGTTTTGGCGCCGGAGTAATGAGCCCGCCCCTGCTGCTGGCCTCGGCCTGGTGGGCCTGCTGAACGCGGGCACGCGCCTGGAGAGCATCGATCAGCCCCACTCGCGCAGCCGGACCTACACCGCCGATTGGAGCGCGGACGCCGTCAGGAGGATCTCACCTGGATGGGTGGGGTGGTCCTGGTGGAGCTGCTCCCCAATCTGCTCGCCCATGCTCACACCTCGCTGAGTCGGGCCTCGTCCCTGTCGCCCCTGTACCGTCCAAACAGCCGGTACAGCGCCGGCACCACCAGCATGTTCAGGGCCGTGGAGCTCAGCAGGCCGCCCAGGATCACCAGGGCCATGGGGGCCTGGATCTCGTTGCCGGGCTCGTCCAGGGCCAGGGCGATGGGCACCAGGGCCAAGCCGGTGCCCGCGGCCGTCATGAGCACGGGGACCAGGCGCTCCATGCTGCCCCGCCGGACGGCCTCGAGCGCCGAGGCCCCCTCCTGCTCCACCAGGTGGCGGTAGTGGGTCACCAGCAGGATTCCGTTGCGCGTGGCGATGCCGAACAGGGTGATGAAGCCGACCATGGTGGCCACGGTGAGCACGCCGCCCATGCCCAGCACGGCCAGGGCGCCGCCCACCAGGGCCAGGGGGAGGTTCACCAGCACCAGCAGGGCGTCGCGGCCCGAGCCCAGCGCCATCCACAAGAGGCCACCCATGGCAGAGACGGCCAGCAAGGACAGGCTCAGGATGGTGCGGCTGGCCCGGGCCTCACTCTCGAACTCCCCGCCGTACTCGATGTGGTAGCCGTCTGGCAGCGCGCCGAGCTCCGCCACCGCCTCCTGCACGTCGCCGATCACGCCCCGGATGTCCCGGTCTTCGACGTTAGCCATGACCACCAGGCGGCGCTGCACGTTCTCACGGTTGATGAGGTTCGGGCCCAGGGTGCGGTCGACCCGCGCCACCTGTTCGAGGGGCACGAAGCGCGAGCCGTCGGCGTCGATGGGGGTGGCCGCGACGGCTTCGGGGTCGCTGCGGAAGCGCTCGGGGTAGCGGACCACCAGGTCCCAGGAGCGCTGCTGCTCCCACCACTGGCCTACGGTGTGGCCCAACAGGGCGGTCTCCACGAACTCGGACAAGGCGCCAGGGGTGAGCCCCAGCTCCGCCAGCGTGGCGTAGCGGGGCCGCACGATGACCTGGGGCACGTCGGTCTGGGGCTCCACCGCCAGGTCTACGATGCCGTCCACGCCGGCCATGGCGCCAGCGATTGAGGCGGCGATGCCCCGCATGGTGGGCAGGTCGTCGCCGAAGATCTTGACCGCGATGGAGGTCTTGACCCCCGAGAGCATGTGCTCGATGCGGTGCCCCAGGGGCTGGCCCACCGACACCACCAGGCCGGGCACGGCGCAGGCGTCGCGCAGAGAGCGCTCCACCTCGCTGCGCTCGAGGTGCTCGCCATCGACGGTGATCTCCAGCTCGCTGTACTGCACGTCCTGGGCGTGCTCGTCGAGCTCGGCGCGGCCCGTGCGGCGAACCACGGAGGTGACGAAGCCCAGCTCGAGCAGGCGCTCTTCGAGGCGACGCACCATGGCGTCGGAGGTGTCCAGGGGCGTCCCCGGGGCGGTCGCCGCCGAGATGGTGTAGCTGCCCTCGTTGAAGCGGGGCAGGAAGGAGCGCCCGAAGCTGCCCAGCAGGACCACCGAGAGCAGCACGCCCACGGCCGCGGCCCCCATCACCCGCCGAGGGCGAGCGAGGGCCAGCTCGAGCAGCGGGCCGTAGGCCGCCTTCAGGCGACGCACGAGCCAGGAGTCCGGGCGGTCCTCGGGGGCGGGCAGATCCGCCAGCAGCAGCGAGCAGAGCACGGGAGTCACCGTGACAGCGACCACCAGCGAGGCCACCAGCGAGGCCACGTAGGCCATGCCCAGGGGCGCCATGAGGCGACCCTCGAGGCCGCTCAGGAAGAACAGGGGCAGGAACACCAGCACGATGACGGCGGTGGCGTAGACGATGGAGCTGCGGATCTCCACAGAGGCGGCGAAGACCGTGTCCAGCACCGTGCCGCGCTGCTCGGGTGGCTGGCTGGCGCGTTGCCGCAGGCGGCGGAAGACGTTCTCCACGTCGATGATGGCGTCGTCCACCAGCGCGCCGATGGCGATGGCGAAGCCACCCAGGGTCATGGTGTTCAGGGTCTGGCCCGAGGCGTGCAGCACGGCCAGCCCCGCCAGCAGTGACAGGGGCAGGGCCACCAGGGAGATGGCGGTGGTTCGCCAGTTCATCAGGAACACGGTGAGCAGCAGGACCACGAGCAAGGCGCTCTCGACGATGTGGCGCTGGACGTTCGAGAGCGCGATGTCGATGAACCAGGCCTGGTGGTAGCCCTCGCGGTGCAGGCGCACGCCCGCGGGCAGGGCAGGCTCCAGGCCATCGAGCACCTCGTCGATCTGGGCGGTCAGGGCCAGGGTGTTGGCCTCGGGCTGCTTCTGCACCGCCAGCACCACGGCGGGCTCCCCGTCCACCGCGGCGGTGCCCCGGGCCAGGGCTGCGCCGGGCCGTACGGCCGCCACCTGGCGCAGGCGCACGGGGCCTTCGGAGCCCGTTCCCACCAGGATCTCCCCCAGCTCGTCGATGGTGGCAGCGCGGCCGATGCCGCGCACCAGGTACTCTGTCTGGCCGCTCACCAGGAAGCCGCCCGGCGCATTGCGGGACACGCCCTCGAGCGCCTCGAGCACCTGCCGGTGGCCGACACCCAGCGCGCGCATGGCCTCGGGCTCGAGCACCACCTGCACCTGCTTGAGCTCGCCCCCGATGGGCATCACCTGGGCTACGCCGGGCACGCCAAGCAGGCGGCGGCGCACCTGCCACTCGGCGCTCTCCCGCAGGGTCATGGGGTCCACGCTCTCGTCGCCCAGCAGGCCCAGGAAGAGCACCTCCCCCATGATGGAGGACATGGGCGCCATCATGGGCGGGTCCAGATCGGAGGGCAGCGTGGCGGCCGCGGTCTGCAGGCGCTCGGCCACCACCTGGCGGGCGCGCATGGGATCCATGTCCCAGTCGAACTCGGCCCAGACAACTGAGATGCCGATGCCCGAGGACGAGCGCAGGCGGCGCAGCCCCGGCGAGCCGTTGATGGCGGTCTCCAGGGGCAGGGTCACCAGGGATTCCACCTCGTCCGGGGCCATGCCGTGGGCCTCGGTGAGGACGGTGACGGTGGGGGCGTTGATGTCGGGCAGCACGTCCACGGCCATCTGGCGGGTGGCCATGACGCCCCAGGCCACCAGCAGCCCGGCCAGCACCAGCACGGCGGCTCGGTTGTGCAGCGCCCAGCGGATGATCGCGTTCCACATGGGGACCTCAGTGGCGGTGGGACTCGAGGGTGCCGCCCAGGGAGGCGACGTAGACGTCGAAGCCACCCTGGGTGACCACGCGCTCGTCGGGCTCGAGGCCGTCGAGCACCTCCACCCACTCGGCGCTGCTGAGACCCAGCTGCACGGCGCGGCGGGTGAAGCTCTCCCCGCCGTTCATCACGAAGAGGTAGGGGCGGGTGTTGACCTCCACCACGGCGCTGCGGGGCACGGCCAGGCCGCTGTCGGGCGAGCCCAGGCCCAGCTCGAGGCTCACCAGCTCGCCCAGGCGCAGGCCGCCGGTGTCCCCCAGCCGCCACACCAGGGGCACGGTCTGGCTGCCTGGGTCCACCACCATGCCCCCGGTCAAGGGCTCGGCTCCCAGAGCCTCGAGGCTGGTGGACACCGCGCTGCCCGGCCGGGTCACCAGCCCCCACTGCACCCGGTCCATGCCGGCCACGTCCGCGGCCGGGACACGGGCGCGGAGCACCGCTGAGGACGGGTCGGCGACCAGCAGCAGGGGCTCGCCGGCGTGGACCGCCTGGCCGTGCTCCTGCCGCACGTCGGTGATCACGCCGCCGGCTACCGCACGCAGCGGGAGGGCCTGGCCGGTGCTGCCGGCGAGCTGGCGCTCCCGATCCTCAGCGGCGCGCACCCTGGCCTCGGCCTGATTCTGCGCCGCGCGAGCCTCCACCAGCCGGAGCTCGGCTACCAGGCCCTCTCCGACCAGCGGCTCCAGCCGCGCCACCTCGGCGGTCGCCCGCTGCGCGGCGGCCCGCGCGGACTCGGCCTCCATGCGCACCGCGGTCCAGTGCTCAGCCGAGGCCGCGCCGATGACGTGACCCAGCAGCTCTCCCCGGCTCAGCTCGGCGCCGGGCACCGGAGGCCCGCCGGCCCGGTCCCAGAGCACCACCCCCGTGGTGGGCGCGGTGACGATGGCCTCCAGCAGTGGATCGGGCAGCACCTCACCGGCCACGCGGGACACCCGGTGCACGCTGCGCTGCTCAGGCAGCGCGACACGAAACGGGATCTGCCACTGGGCCTCCTTGAGGAAGGTGATCTCCCCCTCGGGTGGATCCTCCCCCGGGACGGGCTCCATGCCCACCCGCACGGTGCCCAGAGACCAGCTCGCGCGCTCCTCGCCGTCGGCGTACCACAGGCCCAGCTCGTAGTCTCCCGGCCGCTCGGGCGCGGAGGCGCTGCCTGAGAAGATGCCGGGCCTGGCCAGGTGGGAGTCCTTGACGGTCTCCCTGGGGGCGCCACCCTGGCTGAATTGGAAGGCGATGGCGCCCGAGGCGGCGGCGCGGTTGTCCGTCAGCCGGGTGACGT
This sequence comes from uncultured Enterobacterales bacterium, assembly GCA_964512185.1. GTDB lineage: Bacteria > Myxococcota_A > UBA796 > UBA796 > JAFGLY01 > CAZEJJ01. Next base: position 47,555 of record CAZEJJ010000024.1, read on the forward strand.
GGGCGTGGTAGTCGAAGGGGTGTCCAGCCACCGGAGCGTCCAGCTCGATGAACAGCTCGTGGCTGTCGGTCCAGCGAGTGAGCACGAGGGAGACTCCCTCGTCACCGCCGTGGTCGCCGTGGTCGTGGCCACCGTGGCCGTGATCGTGGTCACCGTGTTCGCCGCTTCCGTGGGCGACACAGCCCACCAGCAGCGAGGCCAGCACGAGGGGGAGGGCGAGCGGAGGGTTCATGGCGCGGACTCCAGGGTGAGATCGAGGGTGTGCTGGGCGAAGGTGCCCGCGGCGCAGGCCAGCTCGAGATCGAGGGTGACCACCTGCGAGCGCCAGTCGACGCCCGCCAGGGCCTCGGCCTCGCTCTGATCGGTGACGCCGAGCAGCTCTGTCAGCTCAGCCTCGCCCGCCAGGTAGCGCTCCCAGGCTGCCGGCCAGGGGTCGGCGGGCTCGGCTCCCAGCTCCTGCTCCTGTCGGAGCACCAGCCCCCGGCCATGCAAGCCCGCCAGCCGGGCCAGCAGCCGGGCCTCGGTGCGCTGCAGCTGGGCAGCGGCTCTGTGCCGGTTCGCCGTGGCTTCCCGAGCCTGGCGGTGCCCACCGTCGAGCCCGGGGAGCCCGATCCGAGCCCCGACCTCGAGGCCCTGGCCAGGCTCGAGCGCGCCCTGCTGGTCCTGTCGCACGCCGCCGTACAGCTCGAGGCTGGGCGCCCAGGCGCGACCCTCGGCCTGGGCGGCCTGGCGCAGGGACTCGGCCTCGAGCCGCGCCGCACGCAGCGATGGTGCGTGCTCCCAGGTCTGCGCTCCGATGTGCTCCAGGCTTGGGAGCGCGCCGGGCTCGGGCAGGCCGTCGAGGCCGTCGTGCCCTGCCAGGGCGCGCAGCGCCGCGTGGGCGTCGGCAGCCCCTGCCTGTGCGGAGCGCAGGGCCAGCCGGTGCTGTCGGGCTGCGCCTCGGGCACGGCCCAGCTCGTAGGCGGAGGTTCCACCGGTGGTCGCCAGGCCGTCGAGGATGCGGACCAGCTCGTCCAGCCTGGCCTGGGCGGTCTCCATGGCCGCTGCGCGCTGCCGCCGAGCCTCGGCCGCCAGAGCCAGCCCGGCCACGTCACAGGCGCCCTCGAGCAGGCTGGCGCGGGTCTGCAGCGCCGAGGTCTCGGCCCCGAGCTCGCCGGCACGGTTGGCGGCCAGGGCGCGCCCGGTCCAGTCCAGCTCGGCAGAGGCGCCGAGGAAGCTCGTGGAGTAGGCCTCGCCTCCCAGCTCTCCCTGCTCCCGCCGCAGCTCCAGGCCGGCGTCGCTGAGCAGGGTGCGGCGCACCCGGGCAGCGCGGGCCTGGGCCGCACCCTGCGCGGTGAGCGCCTGGGCTTCGTCCGAAGCGAGCCAGGCCGCGGCGACCTCCTCGAGGCTCGTGGCGCTCACAGCGTCGCCTCCTGCGGACTCGCCTGGGGTGAGCAGCACCAGCGACGCAGCCACACTCAGCGCCGCGCTCAGCGCCGCGGTTCTCGGATGCAGCGATCCTGTCTCGAGGGCCATGGGGCCTCCCGTAGGGGTGGGTTCGGAGAGGTCGCGGGGGTTCAGAAGAGCTTGTTCAACCCCAGCTCCACGAGGCCATGCAGCCAGGGGCCCCACCCCAGCACCATCGCGGACACCGCGGCCAGACCGAGCAGGACGACTCCGTCCAGGTCCGGATCGAGGGGCTGAGCGCCCCCGTCGTCGGCCAGCAGGGCGTGCACCCGCTGATCGAGCCGCCCGCCGGTCCAGGCGGTGACGAAGCCCGGGATGAGCGCAGAGCGCTTGTGCAGGCGGAGCAGGATCTGAGCCACCAGCGCTGGGTGGCCGAGCTCACGAGCGGCGTGGCGGTCGGCCACCAGCTCGGCGTGGTCCTCCCAGGCCTGGATGATACGGGTCGCCGCGGAGGCGGGCAGCAGCGCACCCAGCGCCAGTATGACCGCGAGGGTCAGCGGGTCACGCCGCGCGGCGTGGGCCTGCTCGTGGGACAGCACCACCGCGCGCTCAGCGGCCTCGAGCCCCTGCCACCAGCGCGCGTCCACCACGACCTGGGGCCGCAGCAGCCCAGCGGTGACAGCGTTGGGCCCGCCCAGCCGAGCGAGCTGAGGGGCGCCGTGGCTGCAGGTGGCCCCGCGGAGGATGGCGTGGGCGGTCCAGCAGCCCTTGGCCAGATCGAGCCAGCGCTTCACCGGGGCGAGCCCTGCCGCCAGCAGCACAGCCAGCGTCAGGGGAGCGAGCGGCCACGCCGGCGGGGGATGGAAGGGGCAGAGGTGGAACCAGCTGGTCACGGCGGGGTCGCAGTGGCAGGCGCCCTCCAGCCACGCCAGAGGGTTCATGGGCACCAGCACCGCCAGCGCGATGGAGAGCCCCACCACGGGCGGGATGGCCAGCACGAGCGGCGACCAGCGAGCGAGCTGCGGCTGGCTGCTGGCCAACGCACGAGCCCAGGCCCAGCCGACCGGGGCCGCGATGAGGCGGGCGCTGACCATTGCCAGGGCCAGCAGGGCGATGGGGACCACGACGCTGTTCACGACTCGGACTCCAGCCGGGCCTGGACCAGGGCCTCCAGGGCCTCGATGGTCTCAGGAGACACCGACTCGGCCCGCTCCATGAAGGCCATCAGCACGGGCCGTGGGTCGCCCCTGACCCTGTCGAGCAGGGAGGCCATGGCCAGCCCCACCAGCTCGTCGTGGCTATGGGCGGCGCGGTAGCGCCAGGCGCCTCCCACCTTCTCACGCGCCACCTGCCCCTTGACGTGCAGGCGGTCGAGCACGGTGAGGATGGTCGTGTAGGCGTAGCCTCGATCGAGCCGGTGCAGCACGTCGCGCACGGTGCCCTCGCCGTGCTGCCAGAGCATCTCCATCACGTCGCTTTCGAGGCGGTTGGGTCTTGTCATCAGGTGACTCCCTGGCTGCTGGCAGCACTACTACACTCATGTAGTAGACTCGTCAAGTCCGGGGACGGGAGAGTGTGAGCTGTCACGCCCCCGCTGTGTGAGACCTGCCCAGCTTGCGGCGAGCAGGGGGGTAGGCGGCCGGCGGGGCAGGGGATCCGGGTCAGGGCCCCACGTCGCCTCCGGCGTTGTCGCGGTAGACGTTGCCTTCGAGGTTGGGCTCAACCTCGCCCACCACCAGCACCCCCCAGCCGGCGGAGCTGTGGATCTCGCTGTCGCGGATGGTGGCCGGCGCCGCCACCCAGATGTTGGCCCCGCCCTCGGCGCCGCCGTGGCCTATCTCGCAGCTGTCGATGAGCGTGGTGTCGGCGTCCTCCGAGAGGATGATGCCCTGCCAGCCCCCAGGCTCCTGGTCCACGTGCGTGAAGCTCATGCCCGTGGCTTGCAGCTCTCCGCCGCCCACGCGCAGGTAGGTGTCGTCGTCGAAGACGAGATCGCCAGCTCCGCTGAGGGTGGTGGTGCCGCCCTGGATGTCCAGGTCGCCCACCACCAGAAGTCGCTCGGTTGGGAAGCCGCTGTACTCGAGATCGGAGCCGATCTCGGTGGCGCCCACCGCCAGGCCGTCGAAGCTGGCGGCGCTGTAGTCGTTGTCGCCCACCTGGCCGAGCCTGGTGAAGGGCACCACCAGGCCGGGACCCTCGCCACCCAGGCTGTTGCCGCTGAGCAGATCCGGGTCGCGGTCCTGCACACTGCCGGTGATGGTGACCGCGGCCCCCGGCGCGTCCAGGATCTGGCTGTCTACCAGCATCAGGTGTGGGGCGTCGGAGACCAGGGAGAGGCCGCTGCTGCTGAGCCCCTCGATGTCGGCGATGAGGGCCTGGGAGCTGATCTCCAGGGTGGCCCCGATGTCGCTGACGATGAGCGCTGGGTCGCTGCTGGTGCCCTCGATCATCAGCGCGCCCTGGGTGACACGCAGATCGCCACCGAGCTGCAGGGTGGCGCCGCCCAGCATCTCCAGCACGCCGTCCTCGGCCAGCGTGACACCGGGCGACTGGAAGGGCAGATCCAGGGCCGGCAGGGTGGAGTAGGCGCTCAGGGTGGTCTCGGGCAGGCTGACGGCTTCGACGTCGACCGAGTCGAGGAAGATCTCGTCGAGGGCCGCGGTGGCGGTCCAGGGCAGCGAGAGGGGCTCGGGCACGTAGGAGATCTCCAGCTCGTCGGCCTGGGGGATGACCGTGTCGCTGGCGCGGATGCCGTAGCTCAAGCCGTTGGAGACGAGCACTGTGTCGAGCGTGGCCAGCCCGCCCGTGAGGTCGATGATGCCGCCCTGGCTGCCCCCGTGGCGCACCGTGAGCCAGCCCAGCTCAAGCTGGCCGTCGTCTGACACCAGGCCCACCCAGTCGCCGGCCGTGGGAAACGCGTCGTCGCTGGCCATCAGGATGTGGTCGTCAGAGGTGCCCAGGGCGGTGAGCAGGCCGCCATCCACCCGCAGGGCCACGCCTGCCACGGCGTAGATCTCGGCGCCCGGCTCGACCGTGAGCTCGCCCCGGATCTCGACGTCGCAGGTGAGCAGGTGCCGCAGCTCGGCGCGCCAGGTCTGCTCGTCGGTGACCGCGCCGCAGTGCTCCACCTCGCGGTCGGGCTCGCCGGCGCCGGGGCCGTCGATCCCCGCGCCGCCCTTGCACCCCGCGCTGAGCAGGGCCAGCAGCGCGCAGGCGTAGGCTGTCGGATCCCGGCCCATGGGCACCTCGCTGGGGGAGGCGGGGCGGGAGAGATCCCCGCTCCCAAGCCTCTCCTGCGCAGCATAGCATGCAGCCTCGGGCGTCCGCGGGAGGTGATAGTCCTCCCCCATGACCCCGCGCAGTCCGGAGGATTCCATGTCCCTGAGAGGCGTCGCCAAGCAGACCCTGGCCATCCTGGAGCGAGGCTGGTACCTCGCGCCCTCGGGGCGGCGGCGGGAGCTCGCGGCCTGGCAGGCGGCGGCGGAGGCGGGCACCTGCCTGCACGGGCCCGAGGAGCTGGACACACTGCTGGAAGGGCAGGGGAGCGAAGGCCCCGCGCCCCGCTGCGAGGTGGCGGTCGAGACCACCCAGCAGGCGGCCCGGCGCCTGGTGCTCGACGAGGGAGTGGAGGATCTGGCGCTGCTCAACTACGCCTCGGCGCGCAACGCCGGGGGCGGCTTCCTGAACGGGGCCAGGGCCCAGGAAGAAGACCTGTCGCGCTGCTCGGGGCTGTACCCCTGCCTGCTGCGCGCGCCGGAGTACTACGCCTACAACCGGGCTCGCAGGACCCTGCTCTACTCGGACCACCTGATCTACAGCCCGGGGGTGCCCTTCTTTCGTGAACACAGCCGCCACGTGCTGGAGCGGCCCTTTCGGTCGGCGGTGATCACCGCTCCGGCTCCCAACGCGGGGCAGGCGCTGCGCAGGGATCCCCGCGCCGGTCCGGCCATCGAGGCCGCGCTGCGGCTGCGGGCGGGCAAGGTGCTGGCGGTGGCCCAGCAGCACGGGCACCGCAGCCTGTTGCTGGGGGCCTGGGGTTGTGGGGTGTTCCGCAATGACGCGGTGCTGGTGGCGGATGCCTTCGGCCGCTGGCTCGAAGGGCCGCGCTTCGCCGGCGCCTTCCACCGCGCGGTGTTCGCCATGCCCGGCGAGGCCTTCGGTGGCGCCAACCTGCGGGCCTTCCAGGGGCGCTTCGGGGGCTGAGCCTGCGGATCCCGGCTACTCGGGCGCGGAGCTCGGCTGCACGGTGCCGTCTTCTAGCCAGGCGTGCTCGCCTGCGAGCAGCTTCTGGGCCAGCCTCCAGGCCTCGGAGTCCTGGTTGTCGGACAGGGCGCGGAAGCGCTGCCGCACCCGGCGCTGGGCGTAGCCGCAGAAGAGCACGGCGAGCTGTTGGGCAGACTGGGCCTCGGGGGCGCCCTTGCTGGCCAGGGCAGCGGCACGGGCCACGGTGGTGGAGATAGCGAAGAGGTCGGCGCCGATCTCCACGCAGCGGCCCAGCAGGCCCTGGCGCTTGGCCAGGCCTGTGCCGTGCCTGACCATGGCGTTGACCAACACCCGCCCCAGGCGCTTGGAGGCGGCGGTGGCCCAGGCCAGGTGCGGACGCAGGCGATCGTCCACGTCAGGGGTGGCCAGGGAGGGCACGAAAGTGGCGGGATACCAGGCGGCATAGTGCAGGCCGGCCTGCAGGCGTTGGCCCAGGGGCGCTCTGGCCATGGCCTTCAGGCGCTCCATGTGGGGGGAGAGGGCCTCGCGGGCCAGGAACAGGCGCATGACCTCGCTGGTGCCCTCGAAGATCATGTTGATGCGCACATCGCGCAGCAGGCGCTCCACGCCGATGGGCTCCTCGCCGCGGGCCTCCAGGGACTCGGCGGTCTCGTAGCCCTTGCCGCTGCGGATCTGCAGGGTCTCGTCGACGATGCGCCACAGGGTCTCGGAGCTGAACATCTTGCAGATGGCGGCTTCGACCCGGATGTCCACGTCGCCCCGGTCCACCATGGCGGCGCTGTAGCCGAGCATGGCTTCGAGAGCGAAGGTGTGGGAGGCGATCCAGGCCAGCTTGTGGGCGATGGCCTCGTGCTCGCCGATGGGGCCGCCCCACTGCTGGCGCTCGGCGGCGAAGCGACGGGCCACCCGCAGGCTCCACTTGGCGCAGCCCACGGCGGCGGAGGGCACGGTGAGGCGGCCGGCGTTGAGGGTGGTGAGGGCCAGGCGCAGGCCGCGCCCCTCTTCGGAGAGCACGTTCTCGACAGGCACCCTGACCTTGTGGAACGCCACGATGCCGGCGTAGAGGGCGCGCAGGCCCATGAAGTGGCAACGGTGGGTGACGGTCACGCCGTGCCAGCCGGTCTCTACCATGAAGGCCGTGTACTGTTTGCGCAGCTTGCCCTTGATCTCCTTGTCAGGGGTGCGGGCGATGACCACCAGCAGGTCGGCGCGGGTGCCGTTGGTGCACCAGAGCTTCTCGCCGCTGAGGATCCAGTGCTGGCCGTCTTCGGACAGCTCGGCGGTGGTGGCCATGTTGGCCGGGTCGGAGCCCGCCTCGGCCTCGGTGAGGGCGAAGCCGGAGAGGGCGCCGGCGGCCAGGCGCGGGAAGTAGCGGGCCTTCTGCTCGTCGGTGCCGAAGAGGTACAGGGGTTGGGGCACGCCGATGCTCTGGTGGGCGCCCAGCAGCACGGTGGTGTTGCAGCAGCGGCTGGCCATCATGCTGATGGCTCGGCAGTAGTTGGTCTGGGACAGGCCCAGCCCGCCGTGCTCCCTGGGGATCTTGATGCCGAAGGCGCCGATGCCCGCCAGGGCCTCGATGGCCTGGTCGGGCACCTCGCCCTGGCGGTCGATCCGGTCGGGATCCACATGCTCGCGTAGCACGGCCTGCAGCTTCTCCAGGAAGGCGTCGCCCGCCGCGGCATCATCGGCGGGTTGCAGGGGGTATGGCAGCAGCAGGTCGGTGCGCAGCTGGCCCTGGAAGAGCTCCAGGCCGAAGCTGGGACGGGTTGGCTCGGTGCTCATGGGCTGCCTCCTGCTGCGTTGCGGCACGGTAGCATGGCCATCACGGCCCGGCGGCGGGCGTCGCGGCGAGCGGAGCGCTCAGCGGATGCCGTACCAGTGTAGCGGCTGGCTGGAGCCTTCGCCGCCGGTGTAGTACCCGCTCCCGTCCCAGGCGAACGCGACTGCCTCGCCCTTGGACTCGTCCACCTCCGGGGTGGCGCAGACGGGGGACTCGAAGGCCGTGTAGAGGGGCTGGGCGGGATCGCGGATGAAGGCCCACACCCGATCGTGGGTGCGCACCACCGCGAGCGTGCCGTCGGGGGAGACGTCTGCTCCCACGGCGTCGACGTCACCGGGCATGGGGTCGGTGCCGAAGACGAGGGTTCCTCGCTTGGTCAGCTCGGTGGGGCCGGTGGTGGACAGCGGTGCTTCGGCCACGTAGACGCCCGACACACCCTGGTCGTCCCGATCCCGCTCCACGAGCAACAGATCGCCGGTCAGGGGATCCACCAGCAGGGACTCGGCGTCGCGGGCGCCGTCTGGGTAGGTCAGCTCGATGGTCTCCACGCCCGTGATCGTCCCGCCTGAGACACTCGAGGGCTCCTCGAAGCGGTACACCTGGACACTGCTGCGGTGCTCGCTGTTGTCCCCGGTGTCGCCGACGTACAGGTAGGAGACACCCTCTGCGGGCCCGGGCCCACGGGCGATGTCCTCGAAGTCATGGTCCTCGACACCGGCGAGCTCGAAGGTCCCGACGAGCGCGGCATCGGTGGTGATGGCGTAGATCAACGCGCCGGCCCCCTGGGCGTCGGAGTGGGCCCAGAGGATGCCTTCGGTGGAGGCGGAGGCCAACCCCGACACCTCCCCCCAGCTCATGGTGCCCGCCACCGTGGCGTCGTCGATGTCGGGGCAGTCGCCCTCGACCTCGACCTCGACCTGGACGCTCGCCTCGTCGCTCAGCCCAGCCTCGTCCACCACCGTGAGGGTGAAGCTGTGCACGCCGGCGTCCACCAGCGTGGTGGTGACCGTCTCGCCCTCGGCCACCGAGCCGTCGGACAGCGACCACTGGTAGCTCTCCAGGGGCTGGCTGCCGGCGCTGGAGCCGAGCCCGGAGAGGGTGAGATCGAGGGGCGCCGCGCCGCTGGTGGGATCGGCCGTGGCGACCGCAGTCGGCCCTACATCTGTGTCGGGCAGGCCACCGGAGTCGATCGCGGGGGTGGAGCAGGAGAAGAGCGAGGGGATGAGCAGGGAGAGGATCATGGTTCCAACATGACCAATCCCCGGCGCGCTGGCAATGGCTGGGGATTGGCGCTAGCTGAACAGCGCCGCCACCTCGGAGGACCGCTCGAAGCCCATGTGGATGGCGGCGACCAGCTGATCGGGCTCCACGTCGTGGGTGATGCGCGCGGTCTCCACCAGCTGCTCGAGGTCCTGGTTCTCGTCTTCGTGCTCGTCGAGCAGCGCCACCAGCCGGATGGGCAGGGGCGTGTCCAGCTCGGGCTCGTCGGATCCGTGGTGGCCGCCGATGGCGTAGCCAAGGATCTCCGGGAAGCTCCACTCGCTGGCCACCCAGGAGGCCACCTCGGCGTGGTCCCAGCCGAACTCGCTGCGCTCCATGGTCTCGAGGGAGCCGCCGTCCTCCCACCAGCTCTCGAGCAGCGGGCCGTAGCTCTCGCTGCGCCTGGTGGCGAGCAGGGGAATGGCCATGTCCTGCAAGAGCCCGGCGGTGAAGGCGATGGAGCGCGACGCGGGGCTGAGCAGGTCGGCCAGCATCTGTGCCGTGGCGGCCCTGCGCGCGGCGGAGCGCCAGAAGCGCCGCGGGCGGAAGCCCTTGCTCGAGCGCGCCGGCAGGCACTCGGACACCGCCAGCGCCAGCACCACGGACTCCAGTCGGGCGGCCCCCAGCAGGCTGACGGCGTGGGAGACGGTGTCCGCCCTGCGCTTGAGGCCGAAGCCGGCGCAGTTGACGGTGGCCAGCACCTTGGTGCTGATGCCCGGGTCGCGGGTGACCAGGTCGCCCACCTGGCCGAGGGATGTGTCGCCGCGCAGGGCGTCGAGCACGCGCAGCTGGATGGCGGGGAAGGAGGGGAGCTGCGCGCCGCCCAGGGCGCCCACGAGCTCCTGGCGGGGATCGATCTTCTTGCGCTCGAAGAGTCCGAACATGGTTCTTTGCCTTCCTCTCTCAGTCCGCCCTGCGGGCCATCTTGTTGGCGAAGATGCTCATCAACCCGCCGAGCATGACATAGCCCGTCACCACCTCCACCATGGCGACTATCTGGGCCGCGGGCGAGGCAGGGACCACGTCGCCGAAGCCCAGGGTGGTGAGGGTGGCGACGCTCAGGTACAGCGGGGTGAGGATGGTGGGGTGGTCGCCGGGATCCAGCGCCACCTGGGAGTAGATGCTCGCGAACACCACGGCGATCAGGATGGTCCACAGTCCCCAGCGCGCGAAGCTGCGCCCGCAGTCTGAGCTGGCCCACCAGGCCCAGTACAGGGCGGCGTGGGTGCGGCTCTCGGCGCGGAACTCCGCCAGGAAGTTCTGGTCCAGGACAAAGCGACGCAGCTGGTAGGCTCCGTTGAAGCTGGTGTCGCGGATGTCCACGCCCACCCAGCTGGCGCGGGCGTAGCCCTTGAGGTTGCGCAGCTGGGCGCCGCGAAAGTCCGCGTCGCGGAACGTGGCGTCCGTCACGTCACAGTCCCGCAGGTCCGACTCCGCGAGGGTCGCGCCCGTGAGGTCAGCGCCCTCCAGATTCGCCTCGCGGACGCGCGCACCGCGCAGGTTCACCGCCCGCGCGTCGGCCTCTCCCAGCTTGGCACCGGTGAGGCTCGCGCCCGAGAGGTTGGCCGCGAACAGCGACGCCTCCCTCAGGTCGCAGTGACCGAAGCCTGCCCGCTCCGCCTCGCAGGACTCGAGCCGCGCCCCCCGAAGATCAGCGGCCATGAGCTCTGCGCCGGTCAGGTCGGTCTCGAACAGCGTGGCTCCCTGCAGCCTGGCCCTGGCGAGCTTCGCCCCGTCGAGCCTGGCCCGCGACAGGTCGGCACCCGCCAGGTCGTAGCCGCTCAGGTCGAGCCCGGAGAGATCCGCGCCCACCAGCCAGGCACCCGCCAGGCTCACGGGCTCCGGTCGAGCCGCGGCGTCCTCGCCCAGCAGCGCCAGGTGCGCCGCCACGGCCTGGCGACTCATGGGTGCCTCGGACCGAACGACGGACATCCTGCCTCCACCGGTTTCAATTCCAGGGGCGCGCGGGTCGCGCCGCACAGCTCATCGGACGGGGAGGCGGCTGCTTGAGGGAGTCCTGTTTCGACCGGAGAATTCCGCCCCAAGGTGGACGAACCACGGGATGGAGGCGAGCTGGGCAGGGATCCTCATGGGGCTGTCTTCGTCGTCGATGGATGCCTCAGCTGGCTTCGCCGGTCAGCATGACGTCGATGGCCTTGCCCAGGGCGGAGGGGGAGAAGCCGAAGGGGCCGGGGCCGCCGCGGTAGGCCACGCGGCCGCTGGTGTCCAGCAGGTACAGGCGGGTGGGCCAGGCGGCGTAGGCGGTGCTCACCGTGTCGTCCAGCTCGTCCACCCAGCTGCGGATGCCCCACTGCAGGGCGCTCTGGCACTGGTGGGCCGCCGCCTGCCGCTCGGGGAGGCTGCGCGGATCGCGGATGGAGGTGGAAGCCTTGGGGATGAGCTTGCCCATGGCCAGCCCGGTGAAGCCGCCCCCCAGCCACCAGCCATCGGTGGGGTGCGCCTCTCGGATGTAGATCATGAGGAACTGCACCTGCTGGTGGTGGTGCTCGTAGAGCTCCTGGAGACGCCCGGTCCCCTTGATGAAGGGCGGTCAGGTGAAGCTGCCGAAGATGAGGGCCACGGGCTCGCGGCCCCTGAACTCGGAGAGCTGCACGTTGTGCTCGCCGGTGGCATCGCGCAGCTGGAAGTCGGGGGCCAGCTCTCCCAGCTTGGGCGCGCGAGGGTCGTGGGTCAGCTGCCAGGCGCGGGCGTGCTTGCGGTCGCGGATGGTCTCACTCATGGGGGCTCCCAGGCTGGGCTGAAGGCGGCTATCACGTTGCCATCCGCGCGGCGGGCGCTGAGCCGACAAGGGCGGAGCAGGCAGAGCCTGATCAAGCCCCTGGTCCTGTCCCTCTGCCTGTCTGCCCAGGCCGCCTGGGTGCAGCTGGCGGGCAGAACCCAGGCCCAGGCGGTGAGCCGGGCGAGAGCCTGGCCATGGTGCGGTAGGAGGCACCCAGTAGGGCCCTGTCGGCCTGGGATTTGGTCACCTGGGGGCTGGGTTCGGGGTGCTGCAGGCCGTCAGCGGGGCGAGCAGCGCGGGGGTGCATGGGCGGGCGGTGGCTTGGCTGGCACCGATCCATGCCACCCCATCGGCGCTCTGGTAGACTGAGCTCGCCACGCCCGGTCCCGCGAGGCGCTCCGTGAACCTGCCCGCACGCTCGCTGCTGCTGTCCCGTGTCTTCACGCCGTGCTCCTGCTCCGTGGACCCCAGCTCGGGCTCCAGCAGCTTCATCGGTGACCTGGACAGGGATCTCACCGACGACCTGGCGTTTCACCCGGCGTGTCCCTGAGAGGGGGAGGTATCGTGCACAGACGACAGGCGTTGCTGCTCGCGCTCACCGTGGCTTGCTTCGGCGGCGAGCCCAAGCAAGCCGAGCCGCGCCTGGAGCGGGTGCACCTGCGCGTGGACCTGGACACCCTGGAGACCGTCAACTGCTTCGCAGCCGTCGAGCCCATGTGGTGGACCGCGGACATCTACGGCGGGGAGCGGGCCTATCGGGAGAGCCTGGCCGCCTTCTCGCGATCGCAACGGCTCCTGTTGGCGGTCCACTGGTACATGGCGGAGGTGTTCAACGGCGGGCACCACCAGCTCTACTTCAACGCCACAGGCGTGGTGTGGAAGGACGCTCTGGCTGGCTTCGAGCTGATGGGCCTGGATGCGTTTGCAGCCGTGGTGAGGGAGTCGGCCACCCGGTTGGGAGGAGAGCCCTCGCTGGACAGACAGGCGCGGCAGGCCGCGCTGGAGCGCCTGGATCCAGACTTCCGCGATCTGGACGACCGCTTCTACGCCCTGTCGCGAGCGGACGAGCCGGACGCGAGCATGTGCAGGTTCATCGCCGAGAACATCGAGGACTTCAGGTTTGACGGGTACGTGAAGATG
>CAZEJJ010000025.1:0-18077 GCA_964512185.1 uncultured Enterobacterales bacterium
GGTCATCCACAAGCGCCTGGTCGAGGTCATCGACCTCAAGAAGCTCAACAAGGAGATGGCCGACTCCGACGAAAAAGAAGAGGCGCTGCGCAAGCAGGCCTACACCGCGGTCTGCCGGCTCATGGACGACGAGGGGCGCTCCGTCACCGATCGCCACGAGCGCGAACGCATCGTCAAGGAGATCCTCGACGAGGCCCTGGGCCTGGGCCCCCTGGAAGACCTGCTGGCAGACGACGACATCACCGAGATCATGGTCAACCGGCGCGACCAGACCTACATCGAGCTCAAGGGCAAGCTCATCGAGGTGGACGCCAACTTCACCGACGATGCGCAGCTGCTCGGGGTCATCGAGCGCATCGTGCATCCCATCGGCCGCCGCATCGATGAAAAATCTCCCATGGTCGATGCTCGCCTGCCCGACGGCTCGCGCGTCAACGCCATCATCCCGCCTCTGGCGCTGGACGGCCCCAGCATCACCATCCGCAAGTTCTCCAAGGATCCGCTCAAGGTCTCCGATCTCATCGGCTTCGGTTCCATCACCGAGGAGATGGCCGACCTGCTGCGCGCCTGCGTGGAGGCCAAGCTCAACGTGCTCATCTCTGGCGGCACCGGCTCGGGCAAGACCACCCTGCTCAACGTCCTGTCGTCCTTCATCCCCGAAGACGAGCGCATCGTCACCGTAGAGGACTCGGCGGAGCTGCAGCTCAAGCAGCCCCACGTGGTGCGCCTGGAGTCGCGCCCGCCCAATATCGAGGGCGAAGGCCAGGTCACCATCCGCGACCTGGTCAAGAACTGCCTGCGCATGCGCCCCGATCGCATCGTGGTGGGTGAGTGCCGCGGCGCGGAGTCTCTGGACATGCTGCAGGCCATGAACACCGGCCACGACGGCTCCCTCACCACCATCCACGCCAACTCCCCCCGCGACTGCATCTCCAGGCTCGAGACCCTGGTCATGTTCTCGGGCCTGGAGCTGCCTTCCAAGGCCATCCGCGAGCAGATCTCCTCGGCCATCCACATCATCGTGCAGCAGGCGCGCATGCTCGATGGCTCCCGCAAGGTCACCAAGATCTCCGAGATCACGGGCATGGAAGGCCCCACCATCACCCTGCAGGACATCTTCGTGTTCAAGCAGGAGGGCATGGATGAAGACAAGAAGGTGGTGGGCCGCTACGTGGCCACCGGCTTCGTGCCCAAGTTCATCACCCGGCTCGAGGCCATGGGCATCGCACTGCCCAAGGGCATCTTCGCAGACGTGCAGGCGGCGGGCGCGCCCCGGGGTCGCCGCGGTGGCCGTCACATCCCCCCGAAGAGGCGCTGATGGATCAGGCCATCGATCCCAACGCCTACAGCCTGGTGCCGCTCTGGTGGGACTTCCTCACCATGACCCGCCTGGGCAGCATGGGGCTGTTCTTCGTCGGCTGGTTCCTCATCGGGCTGTTCCTGGCGCCCTGGATCTTCCAGCGCTTCCACAACGCCACCGCTGGCTACGTGCAGTGGATGGTGGACATGTTCGACGCCATGTTCATGCGGGTGGAGCCGCGCTGGTGCGTGCTGTCCATCCTGGTGTCCATGGCCATCTTCGGCTGGGCCGGCTGGTGGGTCACCTCCGCCTTGCCCCCCGGGCTGGGCTACCTGGCCCTCAGGCTGACCATCACCTCCATCCTGGTCTTCGCGCCCTTCGGCATCCCCTTTGGCTTCCGGCTGCCCCGCAAGCTGGTGCAGATGATGTGGAACCGACGCGTCAACAAGTTCGAGGACCAGCTGCTGGATGCCCTGGCCTTCATGTCCAATGGCCTGCGCTCCGGGCTCTCCCTCATCCAGACCATGGAGATGGTGGTCGAGGAGCTGGGCAACCCCATCTCCGAGGAGTTCGGGCTCGTGCTGTCGGAGCAGCGGGTGGGCGTGCCCTTCGAAGAGGCGCTGCTCAACCTGGAACATCGAGTGGGCACCGAAGACGCGCAGATCCTGGTCACCAGCATCAACATCCTGCGGCAGTCCGGCGGAAACCTGTCCGAGACCTTCCAGACCATCAGCTACACCATCCGCGAGCGCAAGAAGGTCAAGGGCAAGATCGCCACCCTCACCGCCCAGGGCGTGGCCCAGGCGGTGATCATCACCCTGATGCCCTTCTGCCTGGCCTTTGTGCTGTGGTCCTTCGATCACGAGCTCGTGGCCCGCATGTGGTCCACCTGGCTGGGCTGGGTGCTGATCATCCTGATGCTCACCCTGCAGGCCATCGGCGCCCTCATCATGCGCAAGATCGTGATGATTCGCGTTTGAGACGCTAGGACAGCCCTCCCTCCTTTCCTGGCAGGAGCGGCATGGCCCGGCGCAAGCGCATCGATCCCTCGGCCTGGGCTGAGCGGCTGGCGGCGGCCCAGGTGGCCCATCCCTGGCGCTTCCTGCTCCCGGCCCTGCTGATCACGGTCGTGGCGGGACTGCTGGCCTCCGGGCTGCGCTTCGACTCCAGCTACGAGGCCCTGCTGCCCGAGGGTGCCGCCGAGGTGCAGAACACCGACCAGGTGCGGGAGCGCACCGGGGGTTTCCGGCAGCTGGTGGTGGCCATCGAGGGTTCGGATCCGGAGCAGCGGCTCGCCTTCGGCCGTCAGCTGGTGGAGCGGCTGCAAGGGCTGCCACAGGTGCGCGCCACCGACCTGGAATTCCCGGTGGACTTCTTCGAGCAGCGGGCCATCTGGCTGATGGAGGTCCCGGCGCTGGATGAGCTGGTGGTGGCGGTGCACCGGGCGGTGCAGGCCACCACCTTCCCGTTTGGCACCACGGATCCCCACACCGCCTGGAGCAACGTGGAGCGCATCGTGCAGCGGGAGCGCGATCGCCTGCCCTACGACGGCGATGTGCTCGAGAGCGACGACGGGAGGTACACCTTCCTGCTGGTGGTGCCGCGCATCCGCTTCTCCGACATGGAGGCTGGCGAAGCCCTGCTGGCGGCCATCGACGCCCAGGTGGCGGGTCTGGATCCCGCGGGCTCCGGGATCTCTGTCCGCTACGCGGGCAACCTGGCCATCGTGCAGGAGCAACACCACGTCATGCGCGCAGACCTGCGCCGCGCCTCGGTGGTGGCGCTGCTGTTCGGCGTGCTGGTCATCGGGGCCTTCACCCGGCGCGCCGCCGCGCCGCTGGTGGTGGGTGGCTCCCTGCTGGTGGGCATCGCCTGGACCTTCGGGCTGGCCCGGCTGTGGATCGGGCACCTGAACATCATCACGGGCTTCCTGGTGGCCGTGCTCATCGGGCTGGGCATCGACTTCGGCATCCACCTGCTGGTGCGCTACCAGCAGGAGCGTGCCGCCTTGGGGGCCAGCGCCAGATCCGCCGTGCTGGCCGCCGTGCGTGGCACCCTGCCCCCGGCATCCATCGGTGCGCTGACCACCGCGGGCACCTTCCTCTCCTTCATGGCGGCACGCTTCAGGGGCTTCTCCGAGTTCGGCCTGGTGGCCGGGCTGGGGGTGCTGCTCACCCTGGTGAGCGTCTTCGTGGTGCTGCCTCCCCTGCTGCTGCTGGCGGACCGCTGGCTGTCGCGACCAGGGGGGCTGCTCCCCGTGCCGCCCCAGGGCTTCTTGCGCCCGGCGCTGGCCTGGCCCGTGGTGGTGCTGCTGGGCCTGGTGGCCCTGGCCGGGGTCACACAGGTGGGCTCCATCCCCTTCCGCAACGACTACAAGCTGCTGCGCGGGGAGAGCCCCGCCACAGAGTTCATCGAGTACGTGGATGGACAGCTGGGGGTGGGCTTCAACCCTGCGGTCTTCCTGGTGGGCGACCTGCAGCAGGCCGAGCAGCTGGAGCGGATCGCGCTGGAGCAGCAGCGTCGAGGTCTAACCGACGGCAGCCCCTCTCGGGTGGGGCGGGTGCTGTCCGGGGCGCGGCTGGTGCCCGCCGACGTGGAGCAGCGCCGCGCGCGGGTGGAGAAGCTCGAGGCGGTGGTCACCCATCCCTCTCTCGACCGCTACGCCGCAGCCGACGACGCCAAGGCCCAGCGGCTGCGGCAGGCCCGACGGCTGGTGCAGAGCGAGCCCTGGAGCCTGGACGATCTGCCCCAGGAGCTGCGCCGCCGCTTCGTCACGCCGGCGGGAGACGCCCTGCTGGTCTACCTGTGGCCCGACCAGCCCAACTACTCCGACTGGCAGGCGGCCGAGTGGGAGGACGAGCTCAAGCTGCTCTCCGCCCGCCTGTCCGAGGAGGGCATCCCCCACCAGCTGGCGGACGAGACCCTGCTCATCGCCTGGGTCTACAGGACCATCCAGGCCGACGGCCCCCTGCTGCTGCTCCTGGCGGCGCTGGTGGTGGCGGTCTTCCTGCTGCTGGACCAGCGCCGGTTGCGGCACGCGGCCCTGGTGGCTCTACCGCTGGCGGTGGGTATGTTCGCGCTGGTGGCCCTGCTGGGCGCCACGGGCATGGAGGTGAACATGTTCAACCTCATCGTGCTGCCCTCGCTCATCGGCATCGGCGTCGACAACGCCGTGCATATCTGGCACCGCTACCGCGAGGAGGGTCCCGGCAGCCTGGAGCTGGTGCTGCGGCGCACGGGCGCTGCGGCGGCCCTGGCCTCGGTCACGACCGCGGTGGGCTTCGGCTCCAGCCTGCTGTCCCACCACGTGGGCCTGCGCACCATGGGCTGGCTGGCGATTCTCGGCATCGCCTGCACCTTCGTCTCGGCCACCCTGTTCTTCCCCGCCTTGTTGAGCCTGCTGGAGCGACGCAGGGGGGGCCCCTTGGGCAGATCGACAGCACGCTCTCGGCGTAGCATCGGACACCAGGGATCAGGTTCGGGTGGGTAGGCAGCTGCCGGCCAGGGTGGGTACTCGTGCACGCTACGGGGATCAGCGCCCCGCCTGCCGCTTCATCCACCTGGCGATCAGCTCGCAGGCGGATTCTACCTGGTGGTCGGAGAGGTCGGCGAAGGCGACGCGCAGGCAGGCCTGGCCGCTGTCGGCATCGGGAAACACCGTGAGCGCGGTGAAGTCGAAGCCGAAGCTGGTGGCGCGGCGCACCGCCAGGCCTTCCTGCGCGGCCGTGGCGGCCAGAGCCTCCACCTCTACCTCGAAGGTTCCCTGTGCCACGGGGTTCTCGCCGTATGGCTGCAGGGTGAGGAAGAGCTGGTGGTGGTAGGTGGCGGGGTTCAGGGGCGCCAGCAGCTCGGCCGCGCGATGGTTGGCCGCCCGGATGCCGTCTTGCCGTCGGCGGTTGAGGGCCAGGAACGCCGGGTCGCCGGCGCAGGGCACCAGGAAGCCGGGCACCATGGCGCTGCCCAGCAGGCGAGCCATGGTGGCGGAGCTCGTGTGCAGGGCGCTGGTCAGCTGGTGACCGACCGCCGGGGCCATGGGGCTGGCCAGGAAGACCGCGGAGCCCAGCCGCCCGTACTCGACGCCCAGGAAGTCCAGCTTCTGGTGGCTGCGCAGGAAGATGACGGGGACGCCGAGCTGGGAGGTGGCCCGGGCCAGCTGCAGGAATCGTGGTGAATCCACACCCCAGCAGGTGCCGTCCACCAGCAGCAGATCCACCGATCCCGGAGTCATGCCCATGGGAATGCCGCTGGGGTCCTCGACGCTGATGGAGTCCAGCAGCAGCGCGCGGCGGCCCTGGTGCGGCTGTTCTAGTGCCTTCGACAGCTCCCGGTGATCCCGCGCCAGCACCGGCCGCAGGCTGCGGGGAAGCCGCTGAAGCAGCTGCACGGTCTCGAAGTAGCAGTCGCGCAGGGCGCACAGCTGCACGGGGCTGGCGTCCAGACGCTCCAGCGCCAGCAGCACCGCCGAGATGGCCCCCATGCCCGAGGAGAAGTACTGGACGCCGCGGATCAGCGGGGGCGCATCGTCGCCCAGCAGGGCGGGATAGACGGGTGGGCCATCCACCTGGGTGTCGAAGCGCTGGTAGAGGTAGCGCAGTCGCCAGGAGCCCAGGTGGCGCTCGCGGCCGGGGCGGAAGTTGGTCTCCAGCAGGTCGGGGTGCTCGGTGAAGCCCTGGGCCAGCAGCCGCGCGCGCAGCTTGAGCTTGTGCTGGATGACCTGGTGCACGGAGCGTGCTGGCGGCAGGCCCAGCGGCACGGCCAGCAGGCCATCGAGGTAGGCCAGCTCGCTGTTCTTGCGCGCCAGGTAGCGGTCCGGGGTCTGCACCTGCGGCCTCCTTGGGGCAGGCTAGGCCTAACCTCGTCGTCGGAGGTCTGACGCAGGCTCCTAGGAGCCCTCGGGAAAGCTCATGTCTACCGCGACCCACCAGTGCCTACTGCTGCTACACACGTGACGCGTCCTGCTTACAGCGAACGACAGGGACGTAGTTGTCAGAGTCACTGCGTACGCGTTGAAAACACGCCTCCGCCGGTCGCTACTGCGCAGAACCCGTCCCTACGGTCCACCGCCTGCGGCGGCGGCTTTCGCCCCAATGCTGCGCATTGTCGCTACGGCCCTGGAGGCTCCGTACGGTCCACCGCCTGCGGCGGCGGCTTTCGCCCCAATGCTTCGCAT
Source organism: uncultured Enterobacterales bacterium (assembly GCA_964512185.1). Taxonomy (GTDB): domain Bacteria; phylum Myxococcota_A; class UBA796; order UBA796; family JAFGLY01; genus CAZEJJ01. The sequence continues at coordinate 6,471 of CAZEJJ010000025.1, forward strand.
TGTCGCTGCGACGTGAACCGGCGGCAGGTCTGCCGCCTCTTTCCCGAGCGCTCCTAGTCCACGATCTCCAGATCGCTGCAGCAGTCCGCGCAGCAGCGGAAGCCCACATCGACCAGGGCTGCTTCGCCGTCGAGTCTCTCGAGGCTGTCGCGCCGGAGCGCGAGAGCGTCCCGATCCTGGAAGCCACCACCGGCGACCGCCCTGGGGTGGGCCTCTACCCACTCCGCCACGTTGCCAGAGAGGTCGTGCGCGCCAGACGGAGCCAGCCCGCCAGCCCGTGAGCCCACCGGCCACGGAGAGCCGCGCCCACAGCCCGTCTTGCCGGTGGACATCTGTTCTGCCGCGCGCGAGTCCATCACCGCCCGCTCGCAGTCCGGCGTGGTGTCTCCCCATGGGTAGCTGCCCATCATGGGTCCGGTGGCGGCCTGCTTGTGCTCCCGGGCGGTGCACAGCCGCTTTGTGCGCCAGCGGCACCACGCACGCGCCTGCGCCAGGTCCACGCAGTTGACCGGGTACTCTCCCCTGGTCGCTTCGTCTGCGAGGCAGCCGGGATCCCGCGGCGCAGCGGTGCATCTCCCATCTGCAACGCAGCGAGCATAGTCAGAGACCGTCACCTCGTGGCGGTCTACGAGAAACTCGCCATGTCCGCCGGTGGCGGGCACCAGGACCATGTCGCCCAGGTCGAGATCCGGGCGGAGGATCGCGGGAGGTCTCGTCGCCGCGGGAGGCGGGGGAGGAGGATCCAGGACCAAGGCGCTGTCCTCGGGTGCTGGAGGCTCGGGCACCTCCAGCGGGGGTGTAGCGCAGCCGTCGCTGGCCTTGCCCAGGCCCGCGAGCAACAGGCCGCCCAACACGGCCACGGGCAAGCCTGCTGACCATCGGGATCCCGCCCTGAGGGTCTCTGCACCCTCCGGGGCCAGGCGGCGCCCGCGGTTCGCCCGAGCCCGCAGGACGCGCAGCAACTCAGCCAGAGGCTGTTCGTAGACTGGAGCGAGCCAGATGGCGCGGTGGCGCGCCGCAGCTCCGGGATGGTCTCTCCAGCGGCCATGCACCACGGCGACTGGACCCAGCTCGCGGATCTCTTCCAGGAGCTCCCATGGCAGCTCCAGGCTGCGTCCCCCTCGCTCCACCTCCAGGGAGCGGCCCCCAGCCACCAGGGTGGTGCGGCCCAGGAACTGCCAGCGGCCGAGTCCTGCTCGAACCGTGACCAGGGCGAACCCGCCGACCACCGCGGCCAGGGCCATCCGGAGCAGTCCCGCGGCGGCGCTCACGGTGTCGAAGGCTGGCACCAGGATGAGAAACGCGGCCACCAGCAGCGGCGCCGCCAGCAAGACTGAGACGAAGGCTCCCGCGTAGGACCACGCAGCGGCGCCGCCAGGCTCGGGCTCGTGTCGCCACTCGGCCTGTCCGGACGCCAGCGCGCCTCGGCCAGCGGCGATGGCTTCCGCTGGGTCTCGGAGCAGATCGAGGGCCTGCCGCGCCGTGGCCAGGCGCTGCTCGAGGGTGGGCTCCAGGAGCTGTTCCAGGGCGGAGGCCAGGGCGCGGGGTACCCGCAGCTGCTCCATCCCTCCCGCCAGCTGGCGGCGGGAATCCAGATCGCTGATCTCTGCGGGCGTCTGCCCGGTCAGGGCGAACGCCAGGGTGGCGCCTGCGCCATACAGATCGCTCCGCGGGCTGGGTGCGCCCACCAGGGCTTCGGGCGCGCCGAAGGCTCGGTCCACCGCCTGGCCCCAGCCCGCTCTGGCTCCGCCCGATTCGGCCCAGTCCCGAGCGGCAGCCTTGGGAGCCGCAGCGTCCACCAGGTAGAGATCCTCGAGAGATGTCCCCACCAGGACGGTGTGGGGGTTGATGTCGCCATGCACCAGCGGCGGCTGCTCCTGGGCCAGCTGCCGCAGGATCTCCAGCAGAGCGCGGGCCAGGGGCCGCAGCTGCGCCGGCTCCATGGGGCCCAGCCGGGCGACGCGAGCCGCCAGGCTCTCTCCCTCGAAGGCCTGCCGCACCAGCACCGCGCAGTGCGAGTCCTCGATCTGCTCGCTCAACAGCTCCCCCAGCCGAGGCAGGGCGCTGTGCTCCCGCCCCCTGAACGGGAGCAGCGAGATCTCGATCAGCTCGCGGTCCAAGGGAGAGGAGCTGGCGCCGAGCACCTTGAGCACCACGGGCGCGCCGGTGGTCTCGTCCTGGGCCAGCCAGCTGTTGCCGAGACCGTCGGGGCGGACCAGTGGCAGGCCGACCCGGTATCGCCCCGCGAGCAGGGCGCCCTCTTCGAGGGAGACGATGGGCGAGTCGAGGCCGCGCATGGAGGTGCTCCGAGGGGTCGAGCCTAACATCGGGGTCCAGCGCCCGTTCAGGCTCGCGCGGCACCGTCCTTGCTCCCCGTGGAACGTCCCACCCCACAGGTTCCTTGTGCGCGACATGCGGGCAGCCTCAGGTCAACATAAGGACCCCAGCCGGCACCATCCCTCTCCGGGAGGTCGCTCCCGTCAAGCCTGTGGATCGCCCATGCACACCCGTCTCGCCTGCTGCCTGCTCCCGATGTCCCTGGCCGCTTGCAGCGACTACGGCGTGGAGAGCATCGACGGCAACCCCGATGGCGCCGGCGAACGGCTGCTGCAGGTGTGGCCCGAAGCGCTGGACTTCGGTGAGGTGGCCGCGGGTGACATGGTCACCGACAGCTTCACCATCACCAGCACGGGCACGGCCACGGTCGAGCTGGAGCCCCTGCACGTGCACGGCTCCGGCGCCTTCACCTTCATCGACGCCGACGTGGAAGGCCCGCTAGCTCCTGGAGAATTCGTCGAGGTGGTGGTGGCCTACGGAGCCGCCAGCGCCAGCGATGAGGCCTCCGCCGTGGTGGGCAGCGACGCCCAGACCCAACAGATCAACGTGCCGCTGACTGGCGCCGGGGTCATGCCCGACCTGGTCTTCGACCCCCAGCAGGTGCTGCTGCAGTCCTTCGACGGCTCCGCCGTGTACGGCAGCTTCGTTGCTCGCAACGAGGGCCTGGTGGATCTCGTGGTCGACAGCTGGGTGCTGCAGGGCGAGCGCTTCACCGCCGAGACGGATCTGCCCGGCACCCTGGCCCCTGGCGAAGAGACCACCATCTCAGTGTCCTACACCCCCCTCGAGGAAACCAGCGAGCTGGGCTACTTCTGGGCCAGCAGCAACGATCCGGATGGCAGCGAGGTGGCCACCCTCGAAGGCCTCTACCAGCTGCCCTGCCTGGGCCTGCACGAGGCCGTCACCCGCGGCTACGTGGACATCCGCTCCAACGCCGAGGGCATCATCGTGGAGCACGAGGGAGAAGACGAGGAGATCTGCATCGACCGCTGGTATGTCTACATCAGCGAGGGCACCCAGGACGCCGGCGCTGGCGATCCTTCCTACGTGGCCGACGATGTCTACGGCGAAGAGGGCAGCATCGAGCTTACCCGCGGCGACCAGGTGCTCTTCACCTGGGGCACCTCCCAGGCCCCCGCCTGGTGGTGTGTGGAGCAGACCCAGCTCACGGACACCAGCACCAGCTTCCACTTCACCGGGGCCCAGGTGCCCTCCATGCTGCTGGACACCATGCTGGGCACGGACTTCGATCCCAACAGCCTCGTGTGGGCCGACATGCGCGATCATCCCATCATGATCGTGGGCCGCGAGCGAGGCTGGGCTTCCCTGCCTGCTGGTGGCTCCACCCTGGTGGAGGTGGAGGTGGTGAACATGGGCCGAGTGGCCGGCGTGGCCGCGGTCTCCGAGACCATCCCCGCCGGAATGGCGGCCTCCAACTTCGACCTGGAGCCCTTCGGCGAGGACTGGAGCGAAGACGGCAGCGTCACCTACAGCTGGGAGGTGGAGCTGGCAGCGGCGGAGGACACCGCCGACGACACCCACACCATTTATGACAGCCAGACCATCAGCTACGTGCTGCAGGTGAACGACGAAGCCTGTCTGCCGCGCACCAGCACGCCCGAGCCCTGGGTCAGCTGGGAAGACAGCGATGGTACGGTGCAGGAAGCCGCCGGTAGCCCCCTGATCATCGAGTGCTGGTAGCCCCACAGGTCCCATGATCCCCCTCCTCGCCCCGGCTGGGGCCTTGCTGCTGGTCGGCCAGGTGGCTGCGAGTCCGGGCCCCTCCGGGTTGTTGGACACCCGTCGAGCCATGCTGGAGCTGCTGCTGGTGCAGGAGGCCCACGATGTCCCCGTGCTGGTGGGAGTGCGGGGCGAGCGCGCTTCCACCTGGCGACAGCGCATGGCGCGGGTGGACGGTGAGTCGAGCCTGCGCGTGGTGGACCTCCCCGAGGGCTCCCCCCTGGACGAGGAGATGGCCCTGGCTCTGGGGCTGGAGGGCTTGGGTTGCGGGCTGTCCCTGGACGCGGCGGGCGACCAGCTGTGGCGGGTGCGGCTGTGGGGCGGCTGCTCCCCCGACCCGGGGCTGCTGGCGGTCCCCGGGTCCGGCGAGCTCAGCTCCGTGGAGCGGGTGGCCCTGGGCTTCGCGGGTGATCCGCGCTCCGCTGACGCCATCCTGGACGATGCCGGCCTGCGGCTGCGCGACACCCGCGGACCGCGCGACAGCGGTGCGGAATGGAGCCTGCTGGACGGTGGCGGCTACGAGCTGAGCAGCCTGCGCTTGGCTCTGCTGGTGGGCGATGACGAGGCCTGTCAGCGTCTGGACACCGAACGAAAGAGGGTGTTCGGGCTGTCATACCTGCTGGGTGTGGGCGGCGGCACCCTGGCCATCGTGGGAACGGCGCAGCTGCTACAGGGCTTCGGCCTGGCGGGCACCTCCAGCGGCTACCTGGGCCAGGTGGAGGGCCAGCAGCTGGGCTGGACCGGCGTGGTGGTCACCGGCTCGGGGGTGATGCTGCTGAGCGCCATCCCCGCCCTGCGGCGGGGTACCGCCCAGCGGCGACAGCGCCCCGACAGCCTCTACCGACGCGAGCAGGCGGAGATCCTGGTGCGCGACTTCAACGCCACCCTCGGCCACGAGCTGGGCGCGGGCGAACCCTACGGTGAGGCCTACGACGAGGCCTACGACGAGGCCTACGACGAGGCCTACGACGAAGCCGGGCAGGGGGCCCCGTGAGCGCGCCGCTGCTGCTGGCCCTGCTGTCATTCGCGGCCCAGGCCGATGGCTACTCCGTCGACGTGGAGCTGCAGCGCAGCAGCATGGCGCCCCTGGCCCTGACCGGCCTGGATCATCCCCAGGTGGAGCGCGGCCGGCTGGTGGTGGGCCTGCTGGGCCTGTACCTGCGCGATCCCCTGGTGCTGCTGGTGGAAGGCGAGGAGACCGGCGCGGTGGTGGCTCAGCGGCACAGCCTGCAGCTGGGGGCGGCCTACGATCTCGGCAGGCGGCTCAGCCTGCGCGGCGTGCTGCCGGTGTCGGTGCAGTGGGGCAGCCAGGAGCAGAGCCTGGCGGCCGATGGCGTGGGCCTGGGGGATCCCAGCCTGGGCGCGCGCCTCACCCTGCTGCGGCGCGGCGCCTTCCAGGCCGCCGTGAGGGCCGACGGCTACCTGCCCCTGGGCAGCCGCGAGGCCTGGCTGGGCGAGGGCCTGCCGCGCCTGGCCCTGGGGCTCGTGCCTGCGCTGGATGGCGAGCGCTTCGGCCTGCAGGGCGACGGGGGCGTGATGCTGCGCGGCCTGCAGGACACCGACGCCGACTTCGTGCTGGGCCACGAGGCCACCCTGGGGCTGGCTCTGCGCTGCTCCCCCTGGCCCCGGGTGCAGGATCTGTACTGGGGAGCGCTGGCGCGCTGGCCCCTGCTGCCGGGGGTCGGGGGTCCGCCCTCCTCCGAGGTCCTGCTGGGCATGCGGCTCAAGCCCCGCCAGCTGGCCAGTCTGGACCTGGGCGTGGGCAAGGGCCTGAGCGCTGGCTACGGCAGCAGCGAGTTCCGCGGCTGGCTGGGGGTGCAGCTGGTCTTCTCCGGGCTGGGCCAGGGCTCGGGCCTGGAGCTGCCCGAGCTGCGCTGGGTGGAGGCGGCTCCCATCAGCGCGGAGCTGGAGGCCCCCGGCGAGCCTATCCGCTGGGAAGAAGGCCAGTTGGCCCAGGTGCACCGCTCCCGCATCGAGATCCGCGAGCCCATCCAGTTCATCTTCGACACCGACGAGATCCGCCCCGGCTCGCTGCCCACCCTGCAGGCGGTGGCGGAGATCCTGAACTCGCGCCCCGAGATCCTGCAGGTGGTCATCGAGGGCCACGCCAGCGTCGAAGGCGAGCACCGATACAACTACGAGCTGTCCCACCGGCGCTCCCTGGCCATCCTGCGGGCCCTGGTGGAGGCGGGTGTCGGGCCCCAGCGCCTCTCCAGCCGGGCCATGGGCGAGGTGGTTCCCGTGCTGGAGGGCACCGACGAGGCCAGCCTGGCGGTGAGCCGTCGCGTGCTGTTCCTCATCATGGAGCAGCTGGACCCGCTGGATCCCCTGCCCGAGGCTGTCGGGCACAGGGTGCCCTGGGCCCCGGATGAGGAGGGGGCGCCATGAGCCTCGCCTTGTTGCTGGCCGCCCTGCTGGCACCCCGGCCTGCGCTGGCCCGGTGCCGCACGGAGCTGTCCCAGGATCTCAACTGCAACACCCTGGACGTGACCTTCGAGCCGGACGTGGACCTGGAGGATCCCTACTGCGCCACCCACACCGACGGCGACGGGTACCCCTTTGGAAACGCCGACTACTACTACGACTACTTCCTGTATGGCTGCCAGGTGCCCACCTACCAGATGGACATCGACGCCGACGGCTTCTCCTATGGCTCGGTGGAGGTTCCCTCGGCCCCCGAGGGGCTGGAGGTCTACCTCACCTGTGACAACTGCCCGGAGAACTACAACCCCGAGCAGCTGGACTACGACTGTGACGGCTGGGGGGATCTCTGCGACAATTGCGTCCAGGACGACAACCCCGACCAGGCCAATGCCGACGACGATCCCCTGGGTGATGTCTGCGACAACTGTCCGGACCATACCAATCCCGAGCAGGAAGACGGCGACGGTGATGGCCACGGCGATCCCTGTGATCTCTGCCCCGACGAGTGGAACGCCGGCAACGGCGACGCCGACGGCGATGGCCTAGGCGACGAGTGCGACAGCTGCCCCCTGGACAGCGATCCGCACCAGGAAGACGCCGATGGCGACGGCATCGGAGATGCCTGCGACGTCTGCGTGGAGCTCCGCGATCCCGAGCAGGCGGACGCCGACGGCGATGGCCTGGGAGATGTCTGCGACAACTGCGAGGACACCTGGAACACCAGCCAGGACGACAGCGATGGCGACAGCTGGGGCGACGCCTGCGACCTCTGCTGGGACCTGCCCGACCTGGCGCAGAAGGACCTGGACGGCGACGAGCTGGGGGACGCCTGCGACAACTGCCCCCGGGTGCCCAATCCCCTGCAGATCGATCTGGACGGCGACGAGGCGGGCGATGACTGCGATGTCTGCCCCGCCCTGTACAATCCCGAGCAGGGCGATCGCGACGGCGACGGCCTGGGGGACGCCTGCGACAACTGCGTGGAGCTGGCCAACCTGGACCAGCTGGACAGCGACGGCGACGGCATCGGCGATGTCTGCGAGCAGGGTCGGCGCCTGCGGGGGGCCGGCCATCGCTGCGGCGCCGTGGCCCTCGCACCCGCTGCGCTGCTGTCGCTGCTGGCCCTGCTGGTGCCCGTGGCCCGGAGGCGCCGATGACGCCGCTGGTGCTGGCGCTGTTCGTGAACCAGATCCTGGCGCAGGGCCTGCAGCGCTCCGTTGACACGCAGCTGGTGCACCCGGCCATGGGCGCCGAGTCGGCGGTGGTGGTGGACTCGCCCCGGGCGGGCGAGGCCCTGCGCCTGGCCCTGGGGAGCAGCTGGCAGTACGAGCGCCAGCCCCTGCTGGGCTATCTCAACGGCGAGCTGGCTGGTGCGGCCATCGAGGCGCGGCAGAGCCTGCATTTGGGCGCCTCCCTGGCGGTCTCGGAGCGCAGCAGCCTGAGCCTGCGAGCTCTGGGTGCGCTGCAGCGACCAGGCGACATCGCGGCCCCCGCACAGCGGCTGGCGCTGGGAGACCTGGCGCTGGGGGCCAAGAGCTGCTGGCTGCGACGGGAGCGGCTGGCCCTGGGACCCTCTGCCACCTTCTGGCTGCCGGTGGGCACCGATGACAGCTGGGTGGCCGAGCAGGATCTGCGCTTCGCCCCTGCCCTGCTGGGTTCGGTGGGCGGCGAGCGGCTGGAGCTGCTGGTCAACCTGGGCCTCCTGGCCCGCGTCGCGGTGGACAGCGGCGGCGACTTCATGGCTTCTTCCGAGCTGGGCACCGGGGCTGCCCTGCGGGCCTCGGCCACCCCCTGGCTGGCTGGCCTGGTGGAGGCCAGCTCCCGCCACGGCCTGTCCAGCTTCCTGCGCAGCGGAGCCGAGAACCCGGCGGAGATCAAGGGCGGGCTGCGCCTGAGCCACCGCCGGCTGGGCCGCCTCGATCTGCTGGCGGGCACCGGCCTGACCCACGGCTACGGCGCCTCTGATCTGCGGCTGGTGGTCTCGTTGGTGGGGCTCACCCCTTCGTTGCGCCCCGAACCCGAGCCCCAGGTGGTGCTGGTCCCCCCGCTGCGGGCCGAGGTGACTCGCCTGGAAGAGCCCCCGCCCCAGGCGGTGGAGCTGCCGGCTCCGACGGGGGCCCGGGTGGAGCACGGACACGTGGTGCTGGACGCCCCCATCGACTTCGAGGCGGGCACCGCCACCCTGCTGCCCGGCGCCGAACCCCTGCTGGCGCAGGTGGCCGAGGTGGTCAACGACTACCCGCAGATCGAGCTGCTGGTGGTGGAAGGTCACAGCCAGGAGCTCGGCGAGGCGGGGGCCGACTTCGCCCTGTCCCTGCAGCGGGCGCGGGTGGTCTTCGAGCAGCTGGTGAGCGCGTCGGTGCGACCCGGGCGGCTCGCCTACCGGGGTATGGGCGCGGGCGATGCCCAGGGCAAACCTGGTGTGGACTTCGTCATCGCGCGGGTGCGCGCCCTGCAGGAGGGTCCGCTGACCGACGACGGCAGCGCGGTGGTGCTGCCCTGGAACGGCGCAGAGGTGAGCGCTCCGGTGCTGGGTGCCAGGCTGCTGGGACAGGACGGCCATCCCATCCTGGTGGATCACAAGCTGCCCGGCAGCGTTGAAGTTGAGGAGCTTCCCAGCGGCGAGTCCTTCATCGAGGCCCTGGATGACGAGGAAGAGCCCGTCGAGGAGTCGCCATGATCTGGCTGGCGATGCTCCTGGTGGCGGTGGCCGCGCAGGCCGACGATCTGCAGGATCTGAACTGCAACGGCATCGACGCAGCGGACGAGCCCGTGGTGGACGCGCTGGATCCCGACTGCGCGGAGAACCGCGATGACGAGGGCCAGGTCATCGCCAGCGCTGACTTCTACTACGACTACGCCTCCTTCGGCTGCAGCTTCTTCCTGCCCGACCACGAGGTGGACCTGGACGAGGACGGCTTCGCCAGCGGCGAGGTGTACATCAAGGCCCCCGACGGCACCATCTCCCGCGTTGTGCTGCTGGATTGCGACAACTGCCCCGAGGTGCACAACCTCGACCAGGCAGACGGCGACGGCGACGAGGTGGGCGATGTCTGCGACAACTGCCTGGAGCAGCCCAACAGCGACCAGGCCGATCCAGACTGGGACGGCCTGGGCTCCGCCTGCGACATCTGTCCCGACCACTGGGACGAAGGCCAGGCAGACGGCGACGGCGACGGCTGGGGCGACGCCTGCGACAACTGCCCGGAGCTGCACCAGGAAGATCAGCTCGATCCCGACGGCGACGATCTGGGCAGCGACTGCGACAATTGCGACTGGAGCTACAACACCGACCAGCTGGACAGCGACGGCGACAGCTGGGGCGACGCCTGCGACGTGTGCCCCGAGCTGGCCGAAGGAGAGCAGCTGGACGGCGACGGTGACGGCGTGGGCGACAGCTGCGACAACTGCCCTGAGGCCGATAATCCCGGGCAGGCCGACATGGACGGCGACGGCTGGGGCCTGCCCTGCGATCGCTGCCCCCTGGATCCCGACGAAGCCGAGCAGGACAGCGACGAAGACCTGCGCGGAGATGCCTGCGACAACTGCCCCGACACCTGGAACCTGATGCAGCTGGACCGGGACCGCGACGGTCTGGGCGACGCCTGCGACCTCTGCCCCCTGATCCCGGATCCCGAGCAGGCCGACCTGGATGGGGACGGCGTGGGTGACGCCTGCGACAGCTGCCCCGAGCACTCCAACGCCGAGCAGGGCGACTCCGACGCCGACGGCGTGGGCGACGCCTGCGACCAGGAGCTGGCCCTGCGCGGAGGCGGCGCCTGCCTGGGCTGCCACCAGCCCCGCGATCTGCCCGTGCCCGGCCAGGCGCTCGTATTGCTGCTGGGCCTGTGGGGCTGGAGCCGCCGCCGGCTCGACCAAGGAGACCCGCCATGCTGAACATGCCGCTGCTGCTGCTGACCCTGGCCGCCGCCCCTGCCCAGGCCCTGGACTGTCCGGTGGCCAGTTTGGAGCTGGATCTGCACCTGCGGCAGGCCCTGGCAGCCCTGGACGCGCGCCGCTTCCTGGACTTCGAGCAGTCTCGCCAGCAGGTGGAGGGGGAGCTGGACTGTCTGGTAGACGTGCTCAAGGGTGAACCCCTGGCGCACCTGCACCAGGTCTACACCGCCCGCGCCTGGCTGGACGGTGACGCAGGAGGCCTGTTGGCTGGTCTTAGAGGCCTGCGCCATGTGTCCTCGGGCTTCGAGCTGCCCGCGGACTGGACCGAGGGCAACGACAGGGTCGAGGCCCTGTACCGTGAGGCCGTGCGGGTCGGACCGGGCCGTGAAGCTCGCCTGCCCAGCCGCCTGGTGGTGGACGGCCGCATGGCCAGCGAGCGCCTGCCCCTGCAGCGCTCCGCGGTGGTGCAGATCCGCAACCCCGAGGGCTCCTGGAGTACCTGGTACGTGCCCCCGGGCGAGCCCACCAGCACCTGGCTCACCGCGCGGGCCGTGGTGGAGGACGAGCCTGAGGAGCCCGCCGCGCCGGTGCCGGTGCCTGCGCTGGTGGGGGAGTCAGAAGAATAGCTGGGGGCACGATCCTCCAAGCACCAGGGTGTCATCTACCCGCCGGATCGGGGGCATGGTGGAGCCATGGTAGAGGCAGGCCATGCGAGCACCACTCGGTCTGTGTTCACAGGTTCGATGCTCCCTCGTCGTCGGCCGTGGCGAGTGCACCGCCGGAGACCAGGCCGGCGCCGCCTACCTGCTCCTCGGCGCCCACATCGGCTTCTGACGCCACACGCCGCCTGAGCGGACACGATCCCACACTCAACATTTTGAACCCCGGATCATGACCGCGATTCCGGACGTGATCGCCAACTCAACCGGTTGAACCTCGGATCACGTCCGCAATACCGGACGTGATCGCCAACTCAACTTTTTGAACAGCCGATCATGTCCGCCCGCCCTCGCGACGAGCCACGCCCGCCATCACCACCACCCTCCGAGCACAACAGCCAGGGAAGCAGGCTGGCCTCCGAGGGTTCAGGGGGGGGCGGAGGCGTCTGCCGGGGCCCCCGGCTGTTGTGGGACGCGCCACCCCCCCCCCCACCCCCCCCCCCCCCACCCCAAAAAACCCCCCCCCCCCAAAAACCCCCCCCCAAACAAC
>CAZEJJ010000025.1:18087-40365 GCA_964512185.1 uncultured Enterobacterales bacterium
AACCCCGGTTTGTCTGGTTGGGGGGCGGGGGTGGTTGGGGGGGGGGGGGTGGGGTGTGGGGGGTTGGAGTGGTTGATTGGCGCGGCGCCTCGCCACCGACCTCACCCGCCAGCCACAGACGAATCACCCCCCACCACCTTCTTCACCGCCCTGTAGTCCGCCTCCGACACCGCCCCTACGCGCACGCAGCGGATCTTCTTGTCCGGGTCCACGAACAGGTGGATGGGGATGGCGGCGCCGGCGTCCAGCCCCAGGGAGCCCAGCCAGGGTTCCACCGAAGCCTGGTCGGCCACGCGGGGGCCCTTGGGGGCCGTGGCGTTGGCGCTGCGGAACTTGTCGAGATCCTCGGCCCTGGCGTCCACCGAGATGTGGGTGATGGCCACGGGCAGGCCCTCGGCAGCGAGCTTCTGCTCCCAGCTCTTCATCAGGGGCAGCTCGGCGATGCAGGGCAGACACCAGGTCGCCCAGAGGCTCACCCAGGACCAGCGGCCCGCCATGGGGGGCGCCGCGCCGTCCAGCTCCGGCCAGCTGAGGGTGGTGGCGGTATCGGCGCTGGCCTGCAGCTCGCAGAAGGCGTCCAGCTTGACCTGTGGGCCGGCGGGGGCGGCCACCGCGGCGACCCGGGAGCGGGTGGGAGGGGGCGGCGAAGGAGCGCCATCACAGGCCGTGCCCGTGGAGATCAGCAGCAGCGCGCAGGCCATCAGCCTCGGCATCGGTCCTCCGGGATTGGAGCCTAGATCCTGCAGTCGATCCAGGTCATGAAGGCGGAGCGGTTCAGGTCGGTGGTGGAGCAGGACTCGACGTCGCCGCTGCGGCGCCAGGAGCAGAACTCCTTGTCGAGCTGGGCGTATTCTTCGCCCAGCCACAGCAGGCCCACCTCTTTTTCCAGGTCGGGATCGTCGAAGGTGGCGCGCAGGTGGTTGAGCACAGCCTCGCCCCGCTCCTGGGAGAGTCTCTGGTTGGTGGCCACCGAGCCATCGGGCGACGCACGGGCCACCACCAGGAAGTAGCTGGCGCCGCGCTGGTCGGCGAAGAGCTGGTCGAGCAGGGTGGCATCGTCGGTGTCGAGCTCCGCCGACGCCGAGTCGAACTGGATGATGCCGGCACGCGCATCCAGGGGCGTGAACAGGGCGTTGAAGTCGGAGCCGCTGATGGTGGCCACCTTGGCGGCCTCCAGCGGCTGGCAGCCGCGCACCTCGCCGGTGGACTGCAGGCCGCAGCTCTGCAGCACGCGCCGCAGGATCTTGCGCAGGTCGGCGGTGCAGTAGTCTTCGTCTGACGCGGCGGCCACGGCCACTGCGGGGACGGACGAGGGATCGGCTTCGGCTTCGGCGAGGCGCGCCTTGGCCGAACCCACCCAGCTGGCTGTGAGGGCGATGGGCAGGATCAGGCAGGCGGCGCCGGCGATGACGCGGGGGAGGGCGATCATGGGCTCACCTCCGCGCTGGGCTCGAGCATGCGGGCCAGGGCGTAGTCCAGGCCCAGGTCGGTGTCCTCGTCGCAGAGCTTGACGCCGTCGAGGAAGACCTGGGGCATCATGACCGGCAGCTGGTTGGACACCGCCCAGCGCATGGAGCGGTTCAGCTTCGAGCGCGCCACGCTGGTGCCCACGCAGCGACCCAGCTCGGGGAAGCGGGCCAGCACCATCTCCTTGCCCTTGGTCGGGTCTTCGGCGGTGGCCGCGCGGATGGCGTCCTGCTGCTCGAATGCCCAGTGGATGACCTCGTCGGCGGCGTCTTCTGCGCACAGGGCTGCCGCGGCGATGTCGCAGGCTCCGGGATGCAGCGCGGAGCTCACCATCCAGTTGCAGCTGTCGTCCAGGGGGAAGAGCAGGGCCTGGCGGTGTACCTTGTCCTCCTGGCCGCTGGCGGAGAAGCGCGCTTCGAAGCCCCGGCAGGCTGGGCACAGGGGGTCGAGCACCTCGATCATTGGGACGCCGCCGGTGTTGTCGTCCAGCGGGATCAGCACGCCGTAGGGGTCGTCGGCCTTGGTGAGCTCGCCGCAGGTGCCGATGTAGGCCGAGGCGTCGGGCACCATGGCCACGTAGATCAACAGGGGCAGCACCACGAAGAGGGTGGACTGCGCCACGGCCATGACCAGGGGACGCGCCGGAGAGCGGGGCGGCCACTCGCCGGAGGCCTCCTCGCCGTGGATGGCGGCGAGCCTCGCGGCCTTCTTGGCCTGCACGAGGGCCCAGCCGGCGGCGCCCGCTGCCACGAAGCTGGCCACGTAGATACCCACGCAGAGCTTGCACAAAGCCCCCAGCTCGAAGATGGCGATGGCTCCCATGCCGATGGAGGTGAGGACGGGCAGCAGGGAGAAGAGCAGCAGCAGCTGAGTGGCCTTCTGATCGCCTTGTTTGCCCGCCAGCACGAGGTCGAGCCCCCGATAGAACAGGAAGGCGAACAGCGCGAGGCCCGCCAGGGAGACCGGGATGCCGCCCCAGATGGTAGTGCGCAGCACTGAGGAGTAGGGGCTCATCAGGGCGGCGCTGCAGCCGGAGGATCCGCTGGCGTCCAGGGCTCCCAGGCCCGGGATGAACGAGCAGTGGATGCCGTGGAGCTGACGGTCCAGATGCTGCACGAAGTCGTAGGTGGACACCGCCGCGAACAGCAGGCCGGCGGCGGTGGCCAGGAGGAACAGGATGGTCGCTGGTCTGGGCTTCATGGGATGTTTCCGAGCTGGTAGTCAAGACCCTCGCAGAAGGCGCGGGGCTTGGCAAGTCCGTCTGGGGTCATGGGCACCGCGCTTGCGAGTACCCTCGCATTGCGCATATCGTGCTTCTGCGTACGGAGGCCCAGATGTGGAAATACCTGCCCCTCGTGGCTCTGATCGGCTGCAGCGACGACACGCTCTACGTGGTCAACAATGAGCCCGCTGTGGCCATCCTGGAGCCCTTCGACGGCCAGCAGTTCGACGAAAGAGAAGTGGTCACCTTTCGCGGCCTGGTGGAGGACGACTCGCCCATCGAGGATCTGCTGGTGGAGTGGGGCAGCTCCATCGACGGGCTGCTGCCCGACTTCGATCCGCCCGACAACGACGGCAACGTGGAGTTCGCCACCGCCAGCCTGAGCGAAGGCACCCACGTGATCACCCTGCGAGCCATCGACGGCGAGGGAGAGCAGGGAGAGTCCGAGGTGGTCATCGAGATCCTCGACGTGCCCGACATCCCCTCCATCGAGGTGATCCACCCCTCCACCGACGAGAACGGCCTGGAAGGACAGGACTTCGTGTTCATGGCCGGCGTGGAAGACCAGCAGGACCCACCCGAGGATCTCGAGGTGAGCATGTCCTCCGATCCCGGTGGCCACGTCTGCTACCTGGGCATCGACGGCGCCGGAAACGCCCAGTGCTCCGCCCAGCTGGCGCTGGGCAGCTACATGCTCACCTTCACGGTGGAAGACAGCGAGGGCAACAGCGCCCAGGCTCTGGCGGCCTTCCAGGTGCTCTCCCCCGATGACTACGACTTCGACGGTGACGGGGTCAGCGTCAACGGCGGCGACTGCAACGACTCCAACGACACCATCTACCCGGGCGCTCCCGAGCTCTGTGACGGTCTGGACAACGACTGCGACGAGCTCACCGGCGTCGATGTGGGATCCGAGTGCTATGACGACGACGGCGACGGCTACTGCGAGGCGCCCCCCTGCGTCAACAGCTCGCTGACGGAGATCGACTGCGACGACACCAACGACGCCGTCTCCCCCGAAGCTGAAGAGGTGCTCAACGGCATCGATGACGACTGCGACGGCTTCATCGACGAGGGTACGGCGGTGTACGACGACGACGGCGACGGCTTCTGCGAGTCGCCCCCCTGCATCAACGCCTCCGGCAAGGAACCCGACTGTGACGATGACGACTACAGCATCTACCCCTCTGCCACCGAGATCTGCGGCGACGGGGTGGACAACAACTGCGACGGCAGCGAGAACGAGCTGAACGCCATCGGCTGCACCGACTTCTACTACGACGACGACGGCGACACCTACGGCGTGCCGGGCCTGCAGGAGTGCTGGTGCGAGGGCGGCGCCTGGCCCTACACCGGCGTGGTCTCCACCGACTGCTACGACTACAACGCCAACGCCTACCCGGGGCAGACCGCCTACTTCACCGCCGACCGCGGCGATGGCGACTTCGACTACGACTGCTCCCGCAGCGAGGAAAAGCAGTACACCTCGATCTCAGGTGGCTGCTACTGGGACACGGTGTACATCTCCTGCGAGTGCAACGGCGCAGGCTGGGACGGCCCGGTACCCAACTGTGGCGACAGTGAGCTGTGGATCGACGACTGCGACGCCAGCTACGACCCGGTGTGCTACGCGCTGTGCCTGATGTCGTCCAACCCTGTCAGCTGCCTGCTGAGCAGCTGTGGAGCCACCTGCGATCCCGACTACAGCTCCTACGCCCAGGGCTGCCGCTAGCGCGGGAACATCGACCCCCCGAAGTGGCCGCAGTTCACCTGGCCTCCGCCGGCCATCGAGGCCACCACCAGGTTGCCGGTGACCAGCCCCGAGGGGAAGACCGTTTCGGCCTTGGGGGCCAGGATGTTCACGTGGTGGTCGCCCTGCACGATGTCCAGGCTGGTGGCCTGGGGCAGGTTCAGCAGCGTGGCCTCGGCGCTGGCGCCCTCCAGGTAGGTCCACACCATGCCGTCCAGGCTCAGGGCCTCGTCGGGCAGGTTCAGGTAGAGCTCGGCGCCCTCGGGGCCGCTGATGGTGACCCCCCAGGCGTCCTCCAGCTCCGCCGCTGAGAGCTCCACCACGTTCACGTCTCCGCTGAGCTCGATGACCAGCTCGCCCCAGGTCTCGGTGGCGGCGCAGGTAGGCTGAAGCGCAGCGATGCTGGCGCTGGCCTCGTGGAAGAAGTCTGCCAGGGCGTCGAGATCCAGCACGGGGGCGTAGGGGCAGTGCTCGGTGAGGGTGCCCTGTACCGTGACGGTCTTGCCCACCAGCTTTTCGCCCGCCAGACTCACGTCGCCGGAGATGGATCCCGCGCTGCCGTCCAGGTCGCCCCCGCTCCAGATATCGCCTGAGACGGAGGCCCCCAGGATGTTCACGTCGCCGCCCACCTCCGCGCCGCCATCTTCGATGGCACCCGTCAGCTGCAGATCTCCGCCGGCGAACAGCGAGGCCGGCGTGTCCTCGCCGCAGACGGCGTTGAGGGAGAACGAGGTGAAGTAGACGTCCCCCAGGGCCGCCGCGGCGCCTTCGTAGTCGCTCTGGTAGGGCTCATCGGCGGAGCCGATGTCCCCCATGGACACCACGTTCAGCGCCCAGGGGTCGATGGGCAGGTCGCCATGGGGATCCGCATCCGGATCGTCCCCCGGGTCGTCGTCATAGGGCAGCTCTCCCCAGCCCTCGCTGTTGAGCTCGCTGGCTTCGATCTGGGGGGAGATGCCTTCATCCACGTCGGCGTCCGCCTCGGGGACGAACTCTCCCGGAGGCAGATCCACCTCGGCGGTGCAGGCCAGCAGGAGCAGAGCAGGGGCGGGCAGCAGGTGGCGAGCGAGCATGGGACCTCCGGTGGGACGCAGGGGAGGTGACCTGAGTGGATCACCCACCAGCCCATCGGATCAAACTCTACTCCCCTTGCGGATCCTCTTCGCCTTCCTGGGCCACCGCCGGGTCGTCTTCGTCCAGCTCACCCAGCACCCAGGCCAGCTGGCGCACCCGGTGGCCCTGGTCGTCTTCGGCGTAGACCGCGATGCGGTTGGAGCCCGAGTCGGGCGTGAAGCTGAGGCTGCCTTCGGCGCGGCGGCCGGTGCCGGGCAGGTAGAGCTGCTTCTTGCCGTTGACGTAGACCACTGCGTGGTCCAAGGCGCTGTCGTCGTGCAGCTTGAGGGAGACGCGCAGGGGCTGGTGGGCGGGGGCGGTGAGCGGGGCCTTGATGTCCACCACGGGCGCCTGGTGCACCGCCTTTTCGCCCTGTGTGGACAGGGGGAAGTCCCAGCGGGCCATCCGGCCGAAGTGCTCGGCGTCGATGCGCAGCTCCAGGGGAAGCTCCTCGTGTCCCAGCCCGGGGAGGGTGAGCAGGCCCAGGTCGACCCTGCGCTCCTCGCCGGAGGGCAGGGCGGGCAGCAGGCCCTCGCGGTCCAGCAGCTCGATGTTCTCATCGGCGGGGAAGTCGAACTTGACCTGGACCACGCGCAGATCCTCGCGGCCCTGGTTGTGGAGGGTGAGCTCGGCCCGCCAGGCCTCGGTGCCCTCGGTCACCTCCTGGTGCGGGTCGGGCACGAGCATGCCCTGCACCGAGAGGTTGGGCTCCGGGCGTGGACGGATGCGCAGCAGCTCCTTGGTGTGTGGGGGCGAGGGGCGCTTGTCCAGCGTGACCTGCACGGAGACCTGGTCGACGCGAGCGGGCTCGTTGGCGGAGAGCTTGACCACCCGGCGGCCTTCGGCAGAGCCTCCTGCCGAGACCCTGCCCACGGGCAGGCTGATGCCGTTCCAGGCCCGGTTCTCTGACCAGACGACCACCCGCACCCGGTGCAGATCTTCCTGGCCCAGGTTGTCTACCAGGGCGCGCATGACCAGCGGCTCGCCGGCCCTTGGGGGGCCGTCGGTCTCCAGGCGCACCCGCAGCGCGGGTTCTGGGCCGCTGCTGGGGGCCGGCGACCAGTCGATGCCACCGGCGGCGTAGGTGGCCAGCAGCAGGGTGTCTTCTTCCACGCGTTGCTCTTCCACCACCCTGCGGGCGGCGGCCAGGATGTCGTCGCGGTGGGGACCGCGGCTGCGTAGCACGATGCGCTCGGCCAGGGCCACCTCGGGGTCGTCGCGCGGGTCGGGCTCCTGGTCGGGACGCCAGCCGGGGCGCTCGCGCACGAAGAGCACGCCCTGGTCGGCGGCGTCGGCGTCGTAGTAGCGGACGCCGTTGTGATCGAAGATGACCTCGCCGGTGGGCACGTCGGGTTCGAGGCCCTGGCTGGCCACGGAGACGTCGTCCACCAGCAGGTACTCGGCCACGGTGAGCTTGAGGCGCACGTCGGGGCGCAGGTTGTAGATCTTCTGCACCGTGCCCTTGCCGTAGCTGCGCTCTCCCAGCAGGATGGCGCGGTCGAGCAGGGCCAGGTCGCCCGCCAGGATCTCGCTGCCCGAGGCCGTGCGATCGTCGGTGAGCACCACCAGCGGCACCGGGGGCTCGGTGCCTTCGTCGTCGGCGTCCATCTGGCGGATGAGGTTGTTGACCGGGGCGCCCTCTCGGCCCACCGTGCGCACCAGCCTGCCGTCCGCCAGGAACTGGTCGGCGCTGCGGGCGGCCTGGATCATGGAGCCGCCGGTGTTGCCCCGCAGGTCGAGCACCAGCCCGCGCTCCAGGGCTCCCTGGCTGGCGAGCTCCGCCAGGGCTCGGCGCAGGTTCTCCACCGTCTGCTCGGAGAAGTTGGCGATGGAGATGTAGCCGACGCCGCTGGGCAGCACCTCCCGCTCGAGGTTGGGGATCTTGACCTCGGCGCGGATGAGCTCCAGGTTCAGCTCGCGCTCTCCCCGGCGCACCAGCATGCGCACGCTGCTGTCGGCCGGGCCGCGGATGCGGTCGGTGGCGTCGGTGACCAGCATGCCCAGGGTGGAGATGCCGTCGATGCGCAGGATGACGTCGTCGGCGCGCAGGCCACCCTGGTCGGCGGGACCATCGGCGAACACCGAGCGCACGAGGATCTCGCCGTCCTCGCTGCCGATGCGGGCGCCGATGCCGGTGAGCTTGCCCGTGAGGCGCTCGTTGAAGCGCTCCAGCCGTGAGCCCGCCAGGATCGCAGAGTGGCGATCCAGCTGCCCCAGGGCGCCCTGCAGGATCTCCACGTCGAGCTGCAGGTCGTCCTTGAGCGGGTGGGCGGAATCGGCCACCAGGGACTCCAGGGCCGCCATGGCCCTCGGCAGGTCGTCCAGGCCGCCCACCTCTACCTGGCCCAAGGGCTCGTCGACGCCGTAGCGCAGCAGCACCTTGTTGCCGTCCACCTCGGCCATGAGCCAGGCCACCTCGTCGGTCAGCTCTTCGGCCGAGCCCGCCAGCAGATCTTCGGCAGTGAGCAGCTCCGGGTAGAGGTAGCGGTCGGTGATCAGCCGGATGGCGGAGGCGTAGAGATCTTCCTTGGCCGCCTGGGAACCCGGAGCCAGGCCACAGAGCAGCGCCAGGCAGACAGGGATGATCAGACGAGGGCGCAAAGCTGCGGTCCGGGCCGGGGGTTGCGGGGGTCGAGACGCGGCCCACAGTCTAACGGCCGTGCCCTCCGACTGCAGGACGAGGTACATGTCGTTGACGAGCGTCTCACGGCCGCCTCTCGGCGGCCCTCACAGGCCTCGAGCCACGGAGGTCCTGCTTGGATCGCGCCCGCATCCTCCAGCTTCTGCAGAGCCTCCAGGCCGGGGACCTGAGCCAGGCGCAGGTCCTGGACCAGCTGTCCGGCGCTGCCGACGCTGCCGACGCTGCACACGCCTGCCACGGTGGCCTGGACTTCGCCCGCCTGGACGTGGAGCGCGTGGAACGTACGGGCCTTCCCGAGGTGGTGTATGGCCAGAGCAAGAGCGCCGAGCAGGTGACGGAGCTGCTCCGGCGCCTGCACCGCAGCGGCCAGGTGGCCATCGCCACCCGCGTGGACGGCGCCAAGGCCGCCCAGGTGCTGCAGGCCCTGCCCCATGCTGTGTACCACGCCATGGCCGGAGTGCTGGTGCTGCGGCCTCCCAGCGAAGGAGCCGCCACGATGCCCGCCCCGCGGGGCAGCATCGCGGTGGTCTGCGCGGGAACCAGCGACCTGCCCGTGGCCGAAGAAGCTGCGGTGGTGCTGGAGGCTCTGGGTCATCCCGTGGATCGGGTGCGAGACGTGGGGGTGGCAGGAATCCATCGGCTGGTGGAACACCTGGAGCGCCTGCGAGCGTGCACCGTGGTCATCGTGGTGGCTGGCATGGAGGGTGCGCTGCCGTCGGTGGTGGCCGGGCTCGTGGGTCGGCCGGTGCTGGGGGTCCCCACCTCGGTGGGCTACGGCACCGCCTTCGGCGGCGTCACCGCCCTGCTGGGCATGCTCAACGCCTGTGCTCCGGGGGTGAGCGTGGTGAACATCGACAACGGCTTCGGCGCCGCCTGCCAGGCGGCCCTGATGAACCGGAGCGGCTGACATGGGCCGCGTGCTCTACCTCGACCTGCAGGCGGGCATCGCCGGCGACATGACCGTGGCCGCGCTGCTGGATCTCGGCGCCCCCCTGGAAGGCCTGCAGGCCGCGCTGCAGCAGCTGGGCCTCGGTCCTGTGCCTGTGCGCTCGGAGCGCTGCATGCGGGGTCCCTTCTCCGCCCGCCGCTTCCTGGTGGACACCGCCTCCGAAGCCTCCCAGCACGGCCGCAGCCACGCGCAGATCGTCGCAGCTCTGGCCCAGGCCCCGCTGCCCGAGCGGGCCCGCTCCCGCGCCCTGGCGGTCTTCGCGCGGCTGGCTCGAGCCGAGGGCCGCATCCACGGGGTGCTACCGGAGCGCGTGCACTTCCACGAGGTGGGTGCGGTGGACTCCATCGCCGACATCGTGGGCGCCTGCCTGGCGCTGGAGCTGCTGGATGTGGAGCGCATCGTGGCCGGCGTGCCCCCCCTCGGGCACGGCAGCATCCAGACCGCCCACGGCGTCATGTCCTTGCCTGCGCCCGCCACCCTGGCCCTGCTCCAGGGTTGGCCCGTGCGCCCCGCTCCGGGTCCGGGGGAGTGGGTCACCCCCACCGGCGCCGCGCTGCTGGCCGAGCTGGCCGAGCACGGCCCCCTCCCCTCCATGACCCTGCAGGGCGTGGGCTACGGCGCGGGCAGCCGCGACGGTGGCCCGGTGGCCAACGTGCTGCGGGCCATTCTCGGCGAGCCTGCGCCTGCGCCGCTGGCGGGCGACCAGGTCGAGGTGCTGGAGACCTTCGTGGACGACATGCCCGGGGAGTGGCTGCCCGAGCTGCAGGCGGCGGTCTTCGCCGCCGGTGCGCTGGATGTGCAGCTGGTGTCGGGCCTGGGCAAGAAGGGCAGGCCCGCCTGGCAGATCACCGTGCTGGCGCCTCCCGGCCTGGCTCCCTCGGTGGGGCAGGCGCTGCTGGCCCACAGCAGCAGCCTGGGCGTGCGGCATCGTCGCGAGGGGCGCTGGCTGCTGCCGCGGCGCGTTCAGATCGTGGCCACGCCCTATGGCCCCGTGCGGGTCAAGGTGGCCGAGCCACCGAGTGCTCCCGCGCGCGCTGCTCCGGAGCACGAGGACTGTGCTGACGCCGCGCGGCGAGCGGGCGTGCCCGTGGCCGAGGTGGTGCTCGCTGCCCTGGTGGCCTGGCGCCTGCCCGGGAGCGAGGATTGACAACCGCGCCCTCCTGCGTGCGATCCTGCAGCGCCCTCGTCGGTTAGGCTCGCTCGCGAGCGCGCAACTTCGATCACCAGCTGGCTGAACCTTTCCCATGGCCCGAATCGCCGTCATCGACCTCGATCCCAGCGGCACCGACTGGATCCGGCAGCTGGTGAGCTCCGGCCAGCAGGTGGAGCTGGTGGCGGATCCTGCCGAGATCTCTTCGGCGGCTGAGCTGATCTTCGTGCACGCCGGCACGCGCATCAGCGCCGCCGAAGAGACCTGCTGGCAGATCCGGGACCTGGAGCTGCGCATCCCCGTGGTCACCGCCTCCCCCGGGGAGTACGGCAGCGAAGGCGCTCGCCTGGTGGCCGCCGGCGCGCGCGATCACGTCAGCCTGCCCGCCCATCCCCAGGATCTGCGCTTTCGGCTCGAAGCCCACCTGTCCTACGCCCGGGAGCTGGTCCTGCTGCCCCGCCTGCCTGCGCCCGCACCCGGCTCCGATCCCGGCTCGGGCGAGCTGTCGCGCATGCACCTGCTGGACACCCTGGTCCAGGCGGTGCCCAGCCCCATCCTGGCGGCCAACACCCAGGGTCGCCTGTTGCTCTTCAACGGGGCTACCGAGCGGCTGCTGGGCTGTACCCGCGAGCTGTTGCAGCAGGAACACCACGTGGGCGACTTCTTCGCGCACCAGGGCGATGTGCCCCGGCTCACCCGTGCGCTATCCGGCAGCAGCACCGGCCAGGGCATCAGCCGCGATCTGCGGGTGCGCACCATGCTCGGCGAGCAGATCCCCGTGCGCTTCTACGGAGCGGGGGTGTTCAACGAAGATGGCCGCCTCGAGGCCTTTGTGGGCCTGCTGCAGGACATGCGCGAGATCAACACGCTCACCCAGCGCCTGGAGGACACCACCCGGCAGCTCATCGACACCGAGCTGCGCGCCAAGGAAGTCCTCGGGGCCCGCAACCTGGCCCACGAGCTCAACCAGCCGCTCACCGTGGCCATGGGTTCCATCGAGCTGGTGGCTTCGCGCACCGACCTGCCCGAGGCGGTGATCCCCCGGCTCGACCGCATCTACCAGCAGCTCTCTCGAATGGCGGCCATGGTCAAGACCCTGCCCTACGATCGCTATGGCGTCGCGGGCGGCACCCCTCGATCTGAGGGCAGCTGATCCAGCGCGCCCTCCGACGGAGGACCTCTCCATGTACAGCACAGTCCTTATCGGCGTGGCATTGGATGCCCGCGATCCCTTCCTGCTCGACACCTGTGTCTCGGTGGTCGGGCCCCTGGGTGCCAGCCGGGTGATCCTCGCCCATGTGCGCCGCCACGATCGCCTTCCCCATGAGCTGTTGGGGCAGCCAGAGCCCGTAGGGCCTGCGCGAGAGGCCCATGCCGAGCTGGAAGCCCTGTCCGCCGGGCTGCGCCTACGCCTGCCGGATGTAGAGGTGCTGGACGTCTACGCGGTGGGCACTCCTGCGCGAGAGCTGGTGAAGATCGCCGAGGTGGAAGGTGTGGATCTCGTGCTGGTGGGGCGCTTCTCCGTTCCCCACGAGTCCCCCGAGCGTGGGCTCGACGGCCGCGACATCCTGCGCTTCTGCGCCTGCTCGGTGCTGGTGGTACCCGAAGGTGCCCCGCTGCGGCTGGAGCACGCGGTGGTGGGCGTGGACTTCTCCCGCTGCTCCTCCCAGGCGCTGGTCAGGGCCGCTGGCCTGTTCGAGCGCGTCACCCCGGTCTACGGCTACCACGTGGATCCGGGCGTGGCCTACGGCGGGCTCGACCACGACGAGTATGCGGCCAAGGTGGAGCAGGCCGCCCGGGTCCACTACGAAGGGGAGGTGGCGCCTCTGCTGCCCGAAGACCGGGCCCTGCCCCGGCTGACGGTCATGGAGGCGGATCGGGCCAGCGATGCGCTGCTGCAGGTGGCCTCCGAACAGCAGGCCGACGCCGTGGTCATGGGCGGCTATGGTCGCACCCTCCTGGCCGCCCTGCTGCTGGGCAGCACGGCCGAGCGCATGGCCGCGCGCTCCGAGCTGCCGGTGCTGGTGGTGCGCGACAAGCAGGAACGGCTGGGCCTGCTCGGTAGCCTCGTGCATCGATAGGGAGGTCTGGTGGTTAGCAGCGCCGATGTTCCCGAGCTTCTCTCCATCCTGATCCCGGTCTACAACGAGCGGGCGTACCTGCCCGCCTGCCTGGATCGGGTGCTGGCTGCGCCTCTGCCCGGGGGCCTCGCCCGTGAGCTCGTGCTGGTGAACGACGCCTCCACCGACGGCAGCGAGCGGGTGCTGGCCGACTACGCCCAGCGCTACCCGGAGCAGGTGCGGGTCTTCCACCAGCCACACAACCAGGGCAAGGGCGCCGCCATCGCGCGCGCCATCAAGGAGATGTCGGGACAGTACGCCATCATCCAGGACGCCGACCTGGAGTACGACCCCTCCGACTATCCCCTGCTGCTGGAGCCCTTGCTGGAGCGCAAGGCCGACGTGGTGTACGGCTCGCGCTTCGCGGCGCGCGAGAAGCGGCGGATCGCCAACTACTACCACGTCCTCGGCAACCGCTTCCTCACGCAGCTGTCCAACATGTTCACCGGCCTGGATCTCACGGACATGGAGACCTGCTACAAGGCCTTCCGGGCCGACCTGCTGCGCACCATCCCCATCCGCGCGCAGCGCTTCGATCTGGAACCGGAGCTCACCGCCAAGATCGCCAAGCGCGGCTTCGCCATCTACGAGGTGCCCATCAGCTACTCGGAGCGCAGCTACTCCGAGGGCAAGAAGATCGGCTGGAAGGACGGCGTGTCCGCCCTGTCCACCATCCTGCGCTACCGGGTGATCGATGACTGCTTCCAGCAGCGCTACGAGCACCAGGTCCTGCGCAACCTCTCCCACACCCGGCGTTTCAACCGCTGGATGGTGCAGACCATCAGCCCGTGGCTCGGCCAGCGGCTGGTGGAGGTGGGCGCCGGCATCGGCAACCTCAGCTGGCAGCTTCCCAAGCGCGAGTCGCTGCTGCTCACCGACATCGATCCCGAGTACCTCTCCCTGCTGCGGCGCACCTACGAGGGCAACGAGGTGGTGCGGGTGGAGCGCCTGGACATCGCCCAGGATCAGGACGTGGAGCGCATCGGTGAGGCCTGCTGTGACACCGTGGTGTGCATCAACGTGTTGGAGTTCATCGAAGACGACCTGGCGGCCCTGCGGCGCATGTTCCGGCTGCTGGAACCTGGTGGCCGGCTGGTGCTGCTGGTGCCCCAGCACGAGCGGCTGTTCGGCTCCTACGATCGAGCCCTGGGGCACCTGCGGCGCTACCACCGCGAGTCGCTGCGACAGCTGCTCACCCAGGCCGGCTTCCAGGTGGAGGAGCTGCAGGACTTCAACGCCCTGTCCATCCCGGGCTGGTGGGTGAACTCCGGCCTGCTGGGTCGCACCGGCTTCGACCGCTGGCAGGTGCACCTGTACGACCTGATGGTGCCCCTGGCCCGCTCGCTGGAGGCGCGTGTGCCCGCGCCCGGGCTGTCCCTGATCGCCGTCGGCAGCAAGCCTGCGTGATCGCGGCCGCACCGTGATGCGTTCGCCCGGGGCTCGCAGCTGGCTGTCGCCGTTGCTGCTGCTGGTGCCCTGCGCCCTGCTGCTGGGCCGGGCCTGGCTGCCCGGCTGGGGGCTGGCCCACGGCGACCTGCTCATCTACTTCCCCACCCTGCACCAGGCTCCCTGGCAGGGCAGCTGGAACAGCTGGGTGTCCCTGGGCACGCCAGCCCTCGCCAATCCCCAGACGGGCGCCTTCTACCCGCCCGCCTGGTTGCTGGCGGTGGACTACGCGCGGGCCCTTCCCTTCTACCTGTTCCTGCACTTCGTGCTGGCGGCCCTGGGCACCTGGTTGTGGGTCAAGCAGGCCACGTCTGAGCGCGTGGCGCCCTGGCTGGCCGGGATCAGCTATGCCTGCGGCGGTGCCGCCTGGTCACTGGCCACCAAGCTGGACAAGCTGCCGGGCTTCGCCCTGCTGCCCTTCGTGCTGCTGGGCATCGGCTGGCTGGTGGGATCGGGAGAGGCGCGACGTCGCGCCCAGGGCTGGCTGCTGTCGGTGCTGTCCCTGGCGCTCATCTGGCTGGGGGGCAGCGTGGAAGGGCTGTTCATCGCCGTGCTGGCCGCGGCGGGCTGGGCCTCCCTGCTGCCCGGCGCAGAGCGGGGGGCGCTCGCCCTGCTGCGACGAGTCGGCTGGTGCGCGGCGGTCCTGGTGGCGGCCCTGGCGGTGATCGCCTGCAGCCTGCTGCCCCTGTGGCTGGTGCTGGCGCAGACCAACCGCAGCGGGGGCCTGGATCCCGCGCAGGCGCTGGAGATGTCCCTGCACCTGGAGGATCTGCTGCGCTGGCTGCTGCCGGCCGACCTGGCCGCTGTCGGAGGCCGGCAGCACTATCTTCCCAGCGTCTATGGCGGCGTCTTCGCGCTCAGTCTGCTGCTGCTGGGCCTGCTGCCGCGCGGCGCCATGCCGGGCCGGCGGGTGGCGCTGGCGGGCCTGCTGGCGTTCCTCTTCCTGGCGCTGGGAGAGCAGAACCCCGTCGTGTGCTGGCTCTACGGGCGCCTGCCCTTGCTGGCCACCATCCGCTACCCCGAGAAGTTCTGGCTGGGCACGCTGCCCTTCCAGGCCTGGCTGGTGGCTCGCGGCTGGTGCCTGCTGGCGGCCAGGATGGAGCGCTGGGGAGCGCGGGCCCGGTGGATCCCCGCCCTGGCGATGCTGCTGCTGGCAGGGGATCTCTGTTTGAACGCCTGGCAGCTCTACCCAGCGGTGCGCTGGGGCGACGTGTTCGCTCCCTCGCCGGCCTCCAGCGCCCTGCTGGCGGACGCTCCCTCCGGCGGTCCTCCCCTGCTGTGGGACGAGAGCCTGCAGCAGCTCGGTGAGATCCCCGCGCCGCGCCCCGGCGAGAGCTACCAGCGCATGCTGCAGCAGGTGCTCTACCCCAACATCGGGGTGCAGCACGGCATCGCCTACCTGTTCGGCTCCAACGCCTTCAGGCTGGAGCGGCCCGAGCGGCTGCTGAAGCGGGCCGTTGCGGGCAGCCTGGCCGAGCGCCGCGCCCTGGTGCGCCTGGCCGGGGCCAGCCACTGGCTGGTGTGGGATCAACAGCAGGCCCTGATCCTGGCGCGGGCGCTGGGGCTGGAACCCGTGCCTGCGGCTCCGGGCGAGCCCTTGCCGGTGGGCCTGCTGGCGGATCCTTCACCCTTGCCCCGGCTGCAGTGGCTGCCCGCCTGGCGCACCGTCGAGAGCTTCGAGGCCGTGCTCGAGCGGCTGGCCCTGGGCGAGGGCGAAGACCTGGCCTTGCTGGTGGCGGGTGATCCCGGCGTGGAGGACCTGCCGTCCGCCGCTGGGGCCAGCGCCGACAGCTTCGAGCTGACGGTGCTCGAAGCGCGCGAGGATCGCTACCACGCGGGCCTGCAGGTGCCCGCACCCGGCGTGCTGCTGCTGCGCCAGGCCTGGGCCCCCGGCTGGACCGCTGCGGTGGACGGAGGGCCTGCGGTCCCCGCCTTGCGCGTGCAGGGAGCCCTGCTGGGCGCTGCCGTGCCCGCGGGTGAGCACGAGGTGCTGCTGCGCTACCGGCCCGCCGGGCTCCTGCCGGGGCTGGCGGTGTCGCTGCTGGGGCTGCTGGCGACCCTGGTGGTGGGGAGGGGGATCCTTCGCGCCCCCAACCTCAGCACGTGATGCCCTGCTCAGGATGCAGGAGGATGGCCCTGTTTCAGGGCCGGGTGCCTGTGGCCAGGATGGAGGAGGAGTGCATCCCACGCCCTGATGGATGGGCGACCACAGAAAGCTGAATATCGACGGCGCCGGAAGCCGCTGCTCAATAGGGCCAGGGGAATCCAAGCCCGTCGTGGGTGAGGTAGGCGGTGGAGGTCTCGGCGGTCTCGTCGACGCGGACGATGGCCCAGGCGTGTTCGTCCGTCTCGGGGACCCAGACGTACACCAGCAGGGTGGGGACCTCGTCGTCCGCCCAGCGCTGGCCCTCGCAGTCCCAGCTGCGCGAGGTCTGGTCCGGATCTATCGAGAACTCGCTCCACCAGGAGTGCTTGTGCCCGTGGTCTCTGCCTTCGCAGATCACCTGCTGGTACTCCTCCGCCTCGAGGGGCCGGGTCACCATAGCGAGGAGGTCCGGGTCGGATGCGGGATCCACCGGGTCGCCGCTGGCGTCCTCCGTGAAGGTGCTCCAGTCCACCGTGAAGGTGGGGCAGATGTTCACGGACTGGATCACGGAGGTGTCGGCTTCGCAGGGCACCTCGGTGTCTGTGTCCGCGTCTGTGTCTGTGTCTGTGTCTGTGTCTGTGTCCGAGTCCGCGTCTGCGTCGGTATCTGTGTCCGCGTCGGTATCAGTGTCTGTATCTGTATCTGTATCTGTGTCGCCGTCGGTGTCGGGCTTGGAGTCGTCCTCGCCACAGGCCGCGGAGAGGGCGAGGCTGAGGCCGAGCAGGATCAGGTGTGGGCGCATCGTGGACCTCCTCATCCAGACTACCATGGCTCCCGGTGCACCATGCTCTCCATCCTCACCCCTGTTCAGCCGTCACCCGTCCCCCCACCTCGCGGCGCCGCTGGATGAGCCCCCACCGACCGTCCTGGACCTTCCCCGATCCCTCCTCCATCCAGCGATGGGGGATGTCGGCTTCATAGAAATCGCCCCCACCAGCTGAGGATCCGTCGAGAGGGAGAGGAGCTGGGCCTCGGTCCCAGTCCGCTCCGGGGCGACGGGTTGAGCTGTGGGCCGGCCGGACGCTGCCAGCTGACCTCAAGCCCGCAGGAGGGCGGCTTCCGCCTGGTAGACCCCGATCCTCACACCGGCGAACTGCGCTTCGTGGCCGAGCAGCACAGCGCCCCCCCTCCCCCAAACATCCGCGAGCCACCCGGGGGTGCGCCCGTGGCGCGAAGTAGACAGGAGCCCGAACGCCGACCCTGCCTGACCCTGCCTGGAGATGGTCGCTCCAGTACAGCACAGCGGGTGTCAGCAGGCGCCTCGGGGCCGTGCGCGCACGGCCCTGGATGGGCGGCGGCTGTCCAGGCGGTTCGTGTCGTGGACCGGGCGACTGGGAGGGCTGCGGGGCTGTTCGTGTCGAGAGCAGCTCTCGATCGTCCGGGGTGCAAGCACACAATACGAGCAGGCCTGCGGCCAGGATGCGTGCGTCCGTGAGGTGCCTCCGTGGCGCGGAGTCTACCACGGCTCCAGGTGGCAACGATGCGGCAGCCTGCCCGACCTGTGTGGCGGCCATGGCTCCAGGCGCGCTTCCCCGACGCTTTCCCGCCTGCAGGCACCCGAACCCTGGCGCGGACAAAAGAGACTGTGACACTTCTGGTGAAGCGGTCGTATCGCGGGTTGAAGCTGGGCGGATCCATCGCCCGCTCCCCACTAGACAGGAGAGACCATGTACCAGCGAAGCGTCGCCTTCATCGTCCTGCCGGCCCTGGGCCTGACCCTCACCTGCGCCGCCTGGGCCGATGAAGACTGCCCCGAGGTGGACGGCCCCCAGTGCGACTGTTTCTACGAGGGCGTCACCGACTGGGATCCTTCCGGAGAGCTGTTGCAGGTGGCCGCCGCCAGCGTGGGCGTCGAGGAGAGCTGCGGTGAGGACCATGGCCAGCCCTACTGGATGGTGCTGCGCGGCTTCGAGAGCGCCGCCGACGCCGAGGTGGCGGCCTCCTTCGAGGCCGTCTTCGGCTCCCCCGTGGGCCGTGACCAGTGGTGCTCCGAGACCGTGACCTGGTGGCACCAGAAGGCCGGCTCGCCCTACGATCAGGGCTACGCCAACATCTACATCCCCGCCTGGGAGCTGGGCTCGGTCACCCGCCTGCGCCAGTGGTACCAGGGCATGGAGCTCATCAGCGAGCGCGGTCGATGGATCGACAGCCTCGAGCTGGACTACGACGATCTGCGTCCGGGGCAGAACGCCCCCTGTCCCGGCGCCTACCAGGCGCTGGAGGGCTGGAGCGACGGCGACTGGCACGGTGCGGGCGACGCCCACTCCCAGGTGGTCAGCGCCATGACCGTGGTGCAGGACGGCGACGGCGACGTGATCAGGGTGGATCTGGAGATCGTCGAGGGCAACAGCTACGACAGCATCCGCGACGATCGCCTCATCACGGACCTGGAGCTCTACCTGCCGGTGGAGGACGGCCTGCCCCTGCAGGTCTCTGACTCCCACCCCGACGGGCGGCGCCTCCGCGGCTGGGGCATCGACCTGGACGAGGACGGCGACTCCCGCTGCGACATGGACGCCATCACCTGGGAGACCGTGGAAGAGGAGGAGGAGCCTGAGCCGCGCCCCGACCGCGAGCCCACCATCGAGCGCATGGACGACGACACCGAGACCTTCTTGAAGAGGCTCGAGATCTTCGCCCACGCCATGCACGACACCGGCGTCGAGATCCGCGTCGACGATCTGCTGCGCGACGACCTGGAGGACCTGGTCACGGGCAGCTGGGCCCTGTCCGCCGAGCGGTCGAAGAGCGACACCATCGAGGTGGAGATCCGCTGGCCAGCACCCCTGCCCTACGAGGTGGAGACCCTCGAGCTGGTGTTCGGCGAACGGGCCCCCAGCGCCGTGGAGGCCTGGGTCAGCGACGGCGAGCGCTGGACCGAGGTGGAGTCCCTGAAGGGCCTGGAGGAGCAGGCCCGCGTGACGCTGATGATGGAGCCGCAGGAGGTCTCTGGCGTCTGGCTGAGCGTCCTGCCGCTGGACGGCAAGGGTACCGATATCGACCACCTGTGGCTCAACCCGCCCCAGGTCGAGGAGACGGAAGTTGAAGAGGCCCGCGAGAATTGAGGCCGCGGCGCTCCTGGTACCCGTTGGGGTTAGCCAGTCGGATGCCGCGAGACCGAACCGATGAAGAGTTCATGGCCCTGGTGCAGGAGGGAGACGATGCCGCCTACGAGCAGCTGTACAGCCGCTGGCATCGCTCCCTGTTCGCCTTCCTGCTGCGGCGCACCGGCTCCCAACAGCGCGCCGAGGAGGCGCTCCAGGACACCTTCCTCAAGCTGTTCCGTCACCGCAAACGCTACCAGCCCGGGCGCCCCTTCAAGAGCTGGGTGTTCACCATCGCGGTCAACGCTGGCCGTGACGCCTGGCGGCCGAGGCCGGAGATCTTCCGACTGCGGCCCGCCGCGGCGCCCTGCCCACCGGAGACCAAGGATCTGCTGGTCCGGGCCCTCCACCTGCTGCCCGCCAAGCAGCGCCGGCTCCTGCTGCTCTCGGCCGAAGGCTTCAATGCCACGGAGATCGCCGAGATGATGTCCATCAAGCCCGGAGCTGTGCGCATGCGGCTGTCCCGGGCGCGCGCTGCGGTGCGCCAGAACCTAGGAGGCCTCGATGCCTGATATCGAAGACCTCATCAACAGGCTGGAGGGGCCCCCGCCTCGGCGGACCACGGCACCGCGCCCGCCACGCTGGAGCTACCAGGCCACCGCCGCGATCGCCATGGCCGCCGCGGTGCTCATCTCCGCCGGCGCCTGGCTGGCCCAGGACCACTACCAGGCCGCCCGTGGCCTGGAGGGCGACTACGCCGCCCTGGATCTGCGCATGGTGGTGGAGCGCGAGGGCCAGGCCTACCGGGTCAGCCGCGGCTCCACCTACTTCCTGGGCGAGCGCGTGTTCTTCCGCCTCTCGGCCAGCCGGGAGCAGCAGGTGAGCCTGTGGGTGGTCTCGCCCGGCGGCCGCGAGCTGATCACCGTCGCCCAAGCCGCGCCCACCGCATACGACCTGGTCAGCGCGGGAGGGCTCATGGGCTACGAGTTCGACACTCCGGGAGAGCACAGCTTCATCCTGGTCCAGGGCGATGTCGAGGCCTGCACGCCCCGCATCTGTCCCAGCGTGACCGTGGAGGTCCGATGATCCTGGCGCTGATGCTGAGTCTGGGCGCGGCTGTGGCCGGGCCCCGCGGCGTGGTGGTGGACCAGCCGGTGCCCGCCAACCTGGAGGAGGCCTACGAGGCCCGCCGCGTGGCGCTTGTGGTGGGCATCGACCAGTACGTCGATCCCGCGCTGGGCGACCTGCGCTACGCGGCCAAGGACGCGCAGGACATCGCCTCGGTGCTGATGGACCCGGCCATCGGCGACTTCAACGTGGTCTACCCGCTCAACGGCACCGTGAGCCGAGACGGCTTCTGGGCCGCCTTCGACGCGGTCACCTCTTCCTTGCAGCGAGACGACACCTTCTTCCTCTACGTCGCCGGCCACGGCACCCTGGATCTCACGCCGGAAGGCACGCAGCTGTACGTGATGCCCTCCGATGCCTGGCTGAGCGAGGCGGCCCAGCAGGGCATCTCCCTGGTGAAGATCGAGGAGGCCATCGCCGGGCTGCCCGCTCAGGCGCGGGTCACCTTGCTGGACACCTGCCACTCGGGCACGGGGCGCTCCGGGCTCGCGGCGGGCACCGCCGAGCGCATCGAGGGCCTGCGCGGCCCCATCCCCGACCCGGTGGCGTACGAGGTGAGCAGCTTCGACGTGCGGCTCTTCTCGGCCCACTACCACCAGCCTGCCATCGAGGACGAGAAGCTCCAGAACGGGGTGTACACGCATTACTTCGTGCAGGCCCTCGAGGGCCAAGGCGACGCGGACGGCGACGGCCTGGTGGAGGTGGGCGAGGCCTTCGACTGGGCCCGCGACCGCACCCTGGAGTTCACCGGCGGGGTGCAGGTGCCCTGGGTGGAGTCCACCCTGGTGGGCCGCAAGAAGATCTACCTGGCGGGCAACCAGCACGAGCGCAAGCGGGCCGAGCGCGCGGTGATCGAGTCCCTCACCGGCCTGCCCGCCAACACGGCGCTGTGGGTGGACGGCGTCCGTCGAGGGCCGGGTCCCCTGCTGCCGGGTCGCCACAACATCGAGCTGGCCACCGATGAGACCCTGCTGCGCGCCCAGCTGAGGGTCCGCCCGGGCCAGCACCTCGACCTGGGGGCCATGGTGCAGAGCCGCCGGGCCCAGGCGGCGCTGGCCGCCGGCCTGAGCTGGATGCACGCCCCGGACTGGTTCCCAGCGATGCAGGGCCAGCTGAGTGCTCGCTGGCTACCCCGTGACGTGACCGGCAGCCGCCTCATGTTCGGCGCCCAGGGCGGCCTGACCGCCGCGAGCGTTGCCGATGGGACGCGCGTCCCAGCGGGCCAGTGGGGGCTGGGGGCCGGGCTTCTGTGGGGCGAGAAGCTGAGAGTGGGGCCGCAGCTGAGCGCGGGCATGTTGTGGAAGCTGAAGCCCGACGAGCAGCCCTACGGCGCGCTGCATTTCGCGCCCGGCGCCCACCTCCACCTGGCGACGGAGCGCACCTTCTTGTCCCTGGAGCCCAGCCTGAACGCCATCTACGTGGACCGGGCCGAGCGCCCCGAAGATCTCGTCCAGATGGGCTTCGTCCTGGCTCCCCAGTTCACCCTCTCGGTGGGCAGCCGCCTCATGCTCGGAGTGCAGCCATGACCATACGCACGTTCTTGATCGCCTTGGTGCTGGCCGCCTGTCAGCCCTTCTCGGCGCGCAGCACCGACTCGGACGAGCCCCTGGACGCCGACGGCGATGGCTTCACCGATGACGTGGACTGCGACGACGCCGATCCCGAGGTCTCGCCCGACAGCGACGAGCTCTGCGACGGCCTGGACAACGACTGCGACGGGGAGGTGGACGAGGACGACGCCGTGGATGCCGAGAGCTGGTACAGCGACGGGGACGGGGACGGCTACGGCGACGACAGCACCCTGCAGCAGGCCTGCGACCAGCCGAGCGACACGGTGGCCGACGGAGGCGACTGTGACGACGATGACGCTGCGATCAACCCGCTGGCGGTCGAGGTCTACTACGACGCGGTGGACCAGGACTGCGACGGCCTGTCCGACTACGACGCCGACCAGGACGGCTACGACAGCGACAGCTACAGCGGCGACGACTGCGACGACGCCGACGACGAGGTGAGCCCCGCGGCGGTCGAGGTCTACTACGACGGCGTGGACCAGGACTGCGACGGCCTGTCCGACTACGACGCCGACCAGGACGGCTACG
>CAZEJJ010000025.1:40465-58030 GCA_964512185.1 uncultured Enterobacterales bacterium
CTGTCCGACTACGACGCCGACCAGGACGGCTACGACAGCGACAGCTACGGAGGCGACGACTGCGACGACGATGACGCTGCGGTCAACCCGCTGGCGGTCGAGGTCTACTACGACGGCGACGACGCCAACTGTGACGGTCTGTCCGACTACGACGCCGACCAGGACGGCTACGACAGCGACAGCTACGGAGGCGACGACTGCGACGACGATGACGCTGCGGTCAACCCGCTGGCGGTCGAGGTCTACTACGACGCGGTGGACCAGGACTGCGACGGCCTGTCCGACTACGACGCCGACCAGGACGGCTACGACAGCGACAGCTACGGAGGCGACGACTGCGACGACGATGACGCTGCGGTCAACCCGCTGGCGGTCGAGGTCTACTACGACGGCGACGACGCCAACTGTGACGGTCTGTCCGACTACGACGCCGACGTGGACGGCTACGACAGCGACGGCTACGGCGGCCCCGACTGTGACGACAGCGACGGCGCGGTCAACCCCGGCGCCACCGAGACCTGGTACGACGGTGTGGACCAGGACTGCGACGGCCTGTCCGACTACGACGCCGACGTGGACGGCTACGACAGCGACACCTACGGGGGCGACGACTGCGACGACAGCGATCCGGCCATCTGCCCCGGCGCCGCCGAGATCTGGTACGACGGCGTGGATCAGGACTGCGACGGGGGCTCGGACTTCGACCAGGACGGGGACGGCTACGGGGTGGACACCTGGGGCACGGGGCTCGACTGTGACGACACCGACTTCGCCACCAACCCGGCCGCCACCGAGATCTGCGACGACGGCGTGGACAACGACTGCAACGGAGCCCCGGATCCGGGCTGCGGCATCCTGGCGGAGTCCTTCCTCTCCGACAGCGACCTCCGCCTGTTCGGCGACGCGAGCATCAGCGCGCACGAGGTGGGCGGCTGCCTGGCCTGGGCGGGGGATGTGGATGGTCTGGCCGGCGACGAGCTGATCGTCGGGGCCACCGACGAGAGCTGGCCAACCGAGAGCACAGGCTACGCCTACCTCATCGACGCCTCGGCCACCGGCTACGCGGAGATATCCACCCAGGCCACGGCGGTGATCGAGTCCTACGAGTCCGAGCAGCTCGGCTGGGCCGTGGCGGGCGCCGGTGACGCGGACGGCGACGGCTACGACGACGTGCTCGTGGGCGCGCCCAACGGCGACTATGGGGCGACCAATGGTGGTGTAGCCTACCTGCTCTACGGTCCCCTCAGCGGGACCATCAGCGCTGATCCCGCGGTGGAGGTCATCCTGTACGGCAGCTACAGCGGGCTGAACGCAGGCTGGAGCCTGGCGGGCGGTGGAGACCACACCGGCGACGGGGTCCCGGACCTCGTGGTCGGCTGCATCGGCAGCTCCAGCTCGAGCTATGACGGTGTCGCCTACATCGTCCCCGGTCCAGTCAGCGCTTCCACCG
Organism: uncultured Enterobacterales bacterium; assembly: GCA_964512185.1. Taxonomy (GTDB): domain Bacteria; phylum Myxococcota_A; class UBA796; order UBA796; family JAFGLY01; genus CAZEJJ01. The sequence goes on from CAZEJJ010000025.1 coordinate 41,916, forward strand.
ACCTCGCCTCGGTCGCCTACGCTGGCGGCGCCTCCCTAGAGGGCGCCACCTCGGACTGGGCCAGCTACGATCTGGCGGACGTGGGCGATGCAGACGGCGACGGCTTGGACGATCTGCTCATCGGCGCCACGGGTCAGAGTCGTGTCTTCCTCACCGAGGGTTCACTCAGCGGTGCGCTGCAGCTCAGCTCGATGGCCCACATCTTCACCGCCACCAGCGAGGACACCCTGGGTCAGAACGTCGGCGCCCCCGGCGACACGGACGGCGACGGCTACGCCGATCTGCTCATGGCCGACCACTACGTCGGCGGCAACCAGCGGGGGCTCGTGTACCTGGTGCGCGGCCCGGTCACCGCCGACATGGATCTCACCAGCGGCACGGACGCCACCCTGTACGGCTACGACTGGGACCACGCGGGCACCGACCTGGGCACCGCCGGAGACCTGGACGGCGACGGCTGGGTGGACTTCCTGGTGGGCGCCGACGGCGCGGACACCTCCCTGGGCTCCGCCTCGGGACCCGGCGGGGTCTACATCATGCCCGGCGACGTGAGCGGCTCCCTCACCCCGGCCGACGCCATCGGCATCCTCTATGGCGACGTCGACGATGACCTCGCCGGCCGAGCGGTGGCCGGCGCCGGCGACCTCGACGGCGATGGGCTGCCCGACCTGGCCGTGGGCGCGCCGGGCTACGACACCACCGGCAGCCTCGAGGGCATCCTCACCATCATGCTCGGCAGCGGGCTGTAGCCGCACCGACGGGGCGGGGTCGCCCCGCGCCATTCTCCCGGGAGTGAGCGCACCCTCCGCCGAATGGCGCGCCTCCTTGGCTCTAACCACCGCCGGCCGTTCTAGACCTACCCCAACCCCTTCTCCATCCGACGATGGGGGATGTCGGCTTCGTAGAAGACAGGACCCTCGACGACGTAGTCCAGGCGCTCGTAGAAGGGGATCACGTCGATCTGGGCGTTCAGGGACATGGTGGCGTGGCCCTGCTGGAAGGCGCTGGCTTCGAGGGCCTCCATGAGCGCGCGACCCACACCGCGGCCGCGCCAGGACTCCAGCACCGCCACCCGCTCCGCCTTGGGCAGGCCGCTGTCGGTGACGCGCAGGCGGGCGGCGCCGATGGGCTCACCCTGCAGATCCTCGGCCAGGAAGTGTCCGCACTCGGGGTCGAGCCCGTCGAAGTCTTCTTCCCAGGGGACCTCCTGGCCGATGACGAACACCCGGTGGCGCACCGCGTACCAGCGCCGCTCGTCCTGGGAGGTCGCCATCCTGACCTTGAAGCCCGTGTTCATGGGCCCAAGCTAACCCCGCGCCCGCTCACCTCCTGCGCGGATCCAGCTCCACGGCCTGGCCCAGGGCAGCGCCGAGCAGCAACAAGCAGGTCATGTCACGCGGGAGAACCCCCGCGGGCGGGCGCTATTGCTGCCGGTTAGGTGCCCGCCACCTCCGCGCCGCGGGTTCGCCCCGCCGGCCGCTCCTGCCCCGCGCCTTCTCCTCCCGGAATGCCCATGCCCGACACCTCCTCCCCAGCAGCCCTGCGCCTGGAGCTCGTTGAGCGCATCCGCGCGGCGGAGCTGGAGCGCGAGCACGAGCCCATGGTGCACGAAGAGGGCCAGGTGCTGATGGTGCAGGCCCGAGGGGTCTACCCCGCCACTGAAGCAGAGCTCACGCTGGAGCTGGTCAAGGCGGTGGGCGGGGGCTTCGCCGGGCAGGTCTACCAGACCCGGCTGCTGTCCATGCAGGGCAGCATCGAGGGCCTGGAGCCCGGCGGGCTGTACGCGGTCAAGATCCTGCGGCCGCCCTCGGGCTTCTCGCTGGCGTTTCGGAACTTGATGTACAACCTGGCCTACCAGGGCCCCTTCTCAGCCCAGGTGAGCGAACCCGCCATCCGGGCCGGGGCCCTGTGGCAGCGCCTGATCCGGCGCGGTGCGGCGCTGGAGTTCGGCGATGAGCGGGCGGTGGTGGCCGGCTACGCTACCTTCTTCGATCCCACGCTGCGCTCCTGGGCCGAGATCTCCGAGTGGGTGCCCGGGCGCACCTGGCAGCTGGAGATCGACGGCGGCCTGTTCCGCCGCTGGCTCAAGGACCCCACGGTGTGGACCACCCCGCGCCCCCACGTGCAGTCGCCGGAGTACCTGAACAAGCACGCCTTCATGGCGCGGCTGGTGCGCCTGTTCCACCGCATGGGCGCTCCCGAGCTGGCCCGGCAGTACGAGTGGTACTCGTGCAAGTCGCAGCCCAACGCCTTGAAGCGCCTCGACGCCGGGCCCGGCCCGCTGGACGGGCTCACCGCCATCGACTTCCGCGCCGGGCTGGCCCTGCTGTGGTGGCTGCCCATGAGCCCGGTGGACATCAAGCTGGCGCTGCGCGGCCTGTCCCAGGGCAAGCTGGTGCAGTTCGATCGCGGTGACCTGGCCCAGCTGCGCGCCTTCATGGACGCCCACCCCGAGCACTTCGCCGATCTCGAGCCGGTCTACGCCGAGCTGCTGGTCTGCGAGCGAGCCTACCGGCGCTCCCTGCCCGACGTCACCCACCACCACCTGGGCCTGCTGGTGGATGCCGAGCTGCGCCGCGACGTGCGCCAGGGCCTGGTGGGAGCCTGGGAGACCCTCGGTCGGGTCGATGCCGAGCACGCAGCCACCCTGCGCAGCTCCACCCTGGCCTTCCTGTCCTACTTCTGGCTGGGGGCCATCCCCCTGGTGGGCCGCTTCTTCCGCAAGTACTGGGGCCTGTCCTCCTGGCGCCGGCACCTGGGGCGCTGCCTGCGCTCCCGGGACTACCTGGGCCGCGCGCTGCGCGTGCACCAGCTCGAGGCGCTCATCGGCTGGCACCGCAAGGAACGGGTCAGCGACGAGCGCGCCCTGCGCCTCGCGGAGCAGCCCTTCCGGATGTGGCTGGAGCGCTGGACCGTGGGCTGGATGCCCGTGAAGATCCATCGCTACCTCACCGCGCCTGGCGAGCTGTGGGAGCGGCTGGTGGACGCGGTGACCTTCCCGGTGAAGCTCTACTTCCGACCCGAGTTCCGCGAGGACTGGCTGCGGGACCAGGTGGAAGACGCCAAGGCCGAGGGCATGCTGGACGAGGCCGAGGAGCGCCGGCTGCTCGACAACATCGACCACCCCTTCATCCAGACCTACATGAAGTGCGTGGCGGTGCACGCGGCCACCCTGCCCGTCACCCAGGTGGTGGCGGTGATCATCGCCGGGGCCTACTACTTCTTCTGGGCGCCGCCTGAAGCGAGCTGGGGCGAGAGCATGGTGGTGAGCGCGGGCATTCTGGCCTTCTTCCAGGCCACGCCGGTCTCCCCGGGCTCGCTCACCCGCGGCCTGTACGTGGTCTACCGCATGATCCGCGATCGCAACGTCAAGGACTACTGGGTGGCGGGGCTCATCAGCTTCTGGCACTACGTGGGCTACCTGGGCTTCCCCATCCAGATGGTGGCCCGCTTCCCCGGCCTGGCCCGCTTCATGGCCGGCAGCTGGGCCACCAAGGCCGCGCGCGTCATCCCGGTCTTCGGTGAGAAGGGCGCCCTCATCGAGCACATGGTCTGGGACGGGTTCTTCAACCTGCCCATCTCGGTGGGGGCGTGGTTCAAACGCAAGAAGAGGGGATGACGATCCGAAGAGATCCAGGCGCGACGATCCTTTTGCATCCGGAGGGCCGTCGCGGGGCTAACCTGTAATACTCCAAGCCCGGCCCCCCGGAGGTCCCGTATGCCCGTGCCGCTGCTCGCTGCCTCCCTCGCCGCCAGCCTGCTGCTGGCCCCGCCGGTGGCGGCCAACCCCATCATCAACGGCACCGAGACCGACGACTACGAAGCTGTGGGCGGCCTGGGCGTGCGCTACGGCTCCGGCTTCTACGGGCCCTTCTGCTCGGGAACCCTCGTGGCCAGCACCTGGGTGCTCACCGCCGCCCACTGCGTCGAGGCGCTCAACAGCGACTACTCTGGCTACCAGGGTGTGTTCATCTTCGGGGGCGACATCGCCCACGGCGACGTGATCACCTACGTGAACATCGCCGACGCCTTCACCTACCCTTCCTACTCCCCCAGCAACCCCACCGCCGACATCGGCCTGCTGGAGCTCACCAGCGCCCCCTCGGGCATCCAGCCCATGCCCGTGAACATGGAAGACGTGACCAACAGCTGGATCGACCAGGACATGCGCTACGTGGGCTTCGGGGTCACAGATCGCTACGGCGGCGACGCCGGGAGCGGGGTCAAGCGCTACGCCGACATGCCCGTGTGGCAGTACGACAGCGTCTACATCTACGCCTACGACCCCGACGACGGGCAGAACGTCTGCTCGGGCGACTCGGGTGGCGCTGGTTTCGAGATCCTGAGCAACGGAGACCTGGAGCTGGCGGCGGTCAACTCCTCGGTGTTCGCGCCCTATGGCGGCGAGTCCTGCCGCGACGGGGCCACCGCCGGCATGCGGGTGGACACCTACCTGTCCTGGATCGACGACTACGCCGACGTCTTCTCCGCCGGTGACGAACCGGACGAACCGGACGATCCCGATGATTCCGATGATCCCGATGATCCCGATGATCCTGACGACACCGCCTGGACCGATCTGCCGGAGCGGCCCAGCGACGGCGACGTCGAGGACTGGAAGGGCGGCTGCGCGGCTGCGCCCGCGGCGAGCCGCGTGGGGCTGTTGAGCCTGCTGGCCGGGCTGGGGCTGTTCGGAGCTCGACGCAGGCGCCGCTGATCAGGGCTGGCCCCACGGGACCCACTGCGTGCCGGAGGGTTCGCCAGCTGGGCAGGGGATGGTGGTGGTGGGTACAGGCATGTTGCCCAGTGGATCCTCCACGCCCAGGTACCACTTGGCCTTGACCTTGTCGGGGATCTGCAGCTCGGGAGGGCCCACCAGCAGGACGGGCGAGGACAACCCGCCAGCGGCGCAGGACAGCGCGCCCTGCCAGCCCGAGGCGTATGGCAGCAGCACCCACAGCCAGACCCCGGTCTTCAGCTCGGGGCCCATGAGCACACACTCGCCCCAGTCCAGTCCCCGCAGCTCCCCCTGGAATTGGTGGAAGCCCTCGCGGGCGTCGGGGTGGGGCAGCGCAGCCGGGATCACGAAGGAGGCCCGGCAGCCTGCGGGCGCTCCTGGCACGGCGATGGCCGTCCCGGCGGGTGCCGGCTGGTCGCTGCTGGACGCCGGCGGATGCAGGCAGGCCATGGCCAGCCCCAGCAGAGCCAGGGTGGCCTGGGTCCAGGGGCTGTGGCGCTCGCGAGGGGCGGAGATGGGCAAGAGGGGCACGGCGCCTCCGCCTGCCAGGGTAGCACGGCGGCCGCCGTGCTCCGCGGTGTCTCTGCCCACCCCCGCGAAATCCTGCTATCCTCCCGCTGTTCCAAGGGAGGCAGCATGCAGCTTCATCGCCTGGCCCTGGTCTCGCTCGTGGCCATCGCCTGTTCAGACTACGGCTTCGGAGACGACAAGGACGTGAACGGCCCCGACACCGGCGGCTCCGCCGACACCGCCGACACCGCCGACACCGCCGACATCGACGACGACGGCCCGCCGCCCACGGTGATCACCGACGACTGCGTCACCGACACCGAGGCCAGCTTTTCGCCCGGAGAGATCTACGTGCTCTCCTACGAGCCCACCAGCGCCTCGGGCACGCTGACGGCGGGCGTGTCGGGTTGGTACCACGTCTACGACTTCTCGCTGGCGGAGTCCGGCGCCTCCCAGACCAACGAGGTGAGCTACCTGCGCATCGGCAACGCGCGGCGACCAGGCGGCGAGCCCTACTGGGCCAATTGCGAGGACGAGTGGATCGTCGACGACCTCGACAACGACGGCCTGGCCTCGGGCACGCGGGTCTACACCGGCACCTTCTGGCTGGAGGCGGGCGACAACACGCTCACCCTGAACCACTACTGCCCCTTGTACATGGACGGCTACTGCCCGGAGTTCCATGAGACCTCGGACTCCGGCCAGACCTGCGACGCCGGCGCCGCCAACTCGGTGCACTTCAACGGCGAGGGCCTCTGCCTGCAGCGGCTCGATCTTCCCGAGCCCTGATCCCCAGGCTACTCGAACCAGCACAGCCCCGAGTTGACGGGGCATGCCCATGGGGCTCACTGGTTCCACGGGCTCGCTCCAGGGGTCGTCGTCGCCGTCCAGGTCGATGCTGGCGCCCCAGATGGTGGCGCCCTCGTCGGGCGAGACCACCGAGTGGGAGTTGAAGTGCCGGCGCCCCCAGCTGTCGGTGCCGGCGGCCCAGGCCGATGACATCGTTCACCGACGAGCCGTCGGCGTTCAACCCCGCCGCGGTTGAGGGGGACACCAGCCAGCGGTCCTCGGCGGGGATGTCCGCCAGCGCCAGGGGCAGCGATAGCAGGAGGGGCTCACCGTTGATCCCGGCGTCGTCGCCAGGCCAGCACGGGCAGGAGCAGGGCCAGCGCGAGCGCCGGGCCCGGGCCAGCCTGGCAGCCGCAGGTGCGATCGCCGTGCACCTTGGGCTGGCCCGAGTCGGGGCCGGGATCGCCGGTGTCGTCGTCGGGGTTGTCGTCCACGGCGTCATCGTCGCCGTCGCAGTCGGCGTCGATACCGTCGCCGGGCACATCGTCCGCGGCGGGGTTCACGCTGGGATCCTGGTCGTCGCAGTCGGCGCCGCCGTGATCCTCGTGGTCGTAGCCGTCGCCGTCCTGGTCGTAGTCGCTGGCGCCGTCGCAGTCTGCATCGACGCCGTCGTACCAGGTCTCCTTCGCGTCCGGGTTCACGTCGGGGTCGCTGTCGTCGCAGTCGTCCTGGCAGTCGCTGCCCTGGTCGGGGTCACCGTAGCCGTCACCGTCCGCGTCGTAGCAGTCGTCGCAGGCGTCCCCCAGCTCGTCTCCGTCGGCGTCCTCCTGCCCGGGGTTGGCCAGCTCTTCGCAGTTGTCTTCGTCGTCCACCACGCCGTCTTCGTCGTCGTCGATCTGCCAGACATAGCAGGCGCCGAACCAGGCACCCGTGGAGGACCAGCCGCCGTCTTCGCCTGAGTCGTAGGCGTAGATCCCCACCGCCCCAGGATCCAGCGGCGAGGGATCGGTGGCGCTGAGCACCAAGTCGGGGTTGGACAGCTGCTCGTCGGGGTCGGAGTAGTAGGCGGCGGTGAGCTCCCCGTCGTCCACCACCAGCAACATGACGGCGGTCTGGTCGGACTCGTAGCTGGCCGACTCTTGGGCCAGGACGGTGGCCGTGCCGCCTTGCACCTTGACGATGGCGGACAACAAGGCGGGCTCGCCCAGGGGGTTGGAGCCCGCGGTGTCGCCCCAGGAATCCTCCGCCCCCGTCATCATGAACAGGTAGAAATTGCTGGCGTCCTGGAAGTGGGAGACCACCCCCATGGTGTCGTCGTCTTCGGTGTAGAAGAAGGTCAGCGCCGCCGCGTCGCCGTAGTCGCCGATGTCGCGCACCAGCCAGTTGTCCATGGCCTCGCCCGAGCCCCAGCTGCCGCCGTTCTCGTCGGTGGTGGTGCCCACCCAGTAGGAGTCGGACCACCAGTCGTAGGCGCCCTCCCACTGGTCGGCGGGGTACCCAGTGCTCCAGCCGTCCACCCCCACCATGCTCACGCCGTCCACCCAGTCGTCGTAGCTCCAGGCCTCGATCCATTCTTCGGCGGCCGCGGGCGTGGCCACCAGCAGGAGCGCTGCCGGCAGCCAGCGCGCGACCCGCCGCCGCCGGGTCAGGCCCAGCAGCGCCAGGAGCGCCAGCGGGAGGCCCCCGGAGGCGGCCAGCGAGCCACAGCCGCAGGTGCGGCCGCCCCCCACCAGTGGGACGCCCGTGTCGGGCAGCTCTTCGTCGGGATCCCACTCGCCGGGGGCCTCGTCACAGAGGTCGCCGACCCCGTCACCGTCGCTGTCCTCCTGGGTCGGGTTGGGCTCGTCCTCGCAGTTGTCGTCGTCGTCGGCCACGCCGTCGCCGTCCTGGTCCACCTGGTCCACCTGGATGCCGCCGAAGAACAGGGCGTCGTCGTCCTCGTAGCCGGAGTTCCAGGCGTAGAAGCCCAGACTGCCGGCGCGAAGCGGCGAGGGGTCGGTGGCGCTGAGCTCCAGGTAGGGGGAACCCTCGGTCTCGGGGCGGTGCCAGACCGAGGCCTGGAGCGATCCGTCGTCGTGCTCGAAGCGCACCGCCTGGTGGGTGCGCACCACGTAGCTCTCCTCCAGCTGGGCCAGCACCTCGGCCTCGTCGCCCTGGACCTTCACGATGGCCGCGAAGAACTCTTCTTGCGGGTAGATGGGGTTGGAGCCGAAGCTGCCGTAGCTGGAGTCGGGGCTGCTGCGGTAGCCCGCCATCATGAACAGGTAGTAGCTGCCGTCGGCCTGGTGGCAGAGCACCAGGCCCAGGGTGTCGTCGTCTTCGCTGTAGAAGCTGCCGGTGAGCCGGGCGTCGCCGAAGCTGTGGGTCTGGTTGACCAGCCAGTTGTCGTGGGCGCCGCCGTCGCCCCAGGTGCCGCTGTAGCCCTGGCCGGGGTCATCGGTGGAGGGAGCCACGTAGTGGTTGCCGGAGCTCTCGGAGCGGTAGCCCAGCCAGCGATCCGGGGCGTAGCCGCCCACCCAGCCGTCCACGCCCACCATGCTCTCGTCAGGGCGGTAGTCGTCGTAGTCCCAGGCAGCCAGGTAGTCGGCCGCCAGAGTCGTGTGCGCCAGGACGAGCAGGATCGAGAGGGGCATGATGGCCTCGTGTGAGGATCCTACTCCTCGTCGCCGCTCCCCGCAGCTTGTTCCAGCTCCAGCGGGTCCAGCTCATCGAAAGGGTGCTCCAGGACACGCCGCAGGGTGCGGGTGAGCACCGAGGCGTGGTAGCCGTCGATGAAGCGATGGTCGAAGGTGGCGTTGATGCGCATCACCCGCCCGGGCACCACCACGCCGTCATCCACTACGGCCCGGTCGCGGATCTCACCCGGCGCGATCCAGATGGGCACCCGGGTGTAGGGCACCACGGGGACGTAGGCGGTGTCGAGCCCCAGGGAGCCGATGTTGGTGACGCAGGCTCCGCCGAAGGCGTTCTTGGGCATGCCCGCCCAGCGCATGTCCAGGTTGAGGTCATACAGCAGGAAGGCCAGGAACTTCATGAAGAAGTTCATGAGCAGGAAGGGCACCCTCATGATGGTGTCCTTGGACTTCTTCATGGCCTTGTCTTCACCGCGCCGGATGCCCCCCACCTGCTTCTCGATGGTCTCGATCTGCTCCACCAGGCTGGCCTTGTCGGCGCCGCGCACCACCGCCGAGGACAGGTCCACCTTGGAGCCGTCTTCGGAGGGCACCACCACCAGCACGGAGATGTCCACCGAGTCGCGCAGGTAGATCCTGTTCCAGCGCAGGATGGCGTTGGCTTCGGGGCAGGCCCCGAGGGCGCGGGCCACCGCGGCGGTGACCATGTGGGTGACGGTGAGCCGTTTCCCGGTGGTCTCGCGGAAAGCGGCGATGTAGCGCTCGGCCTCTTCCATGCGAACGGTGAGGGCGCCGTAGACCTGTGGGTCGTAGGTGGTGGTCCAGGTGCCGATGGCCACCTTGCGAAAAGGGCTGACTTTCTTGGGCTTGCGCAGGGCGACGTTGGCCATCGGGGCTCCCGGTGATCAGAAGGAGGTGGACCAGCCGACTGAGACGGTGTCCCTGGTGGGAATGAACACCAGCGTACCGCCCACCGCCGCGAAGCCTGCCGCGCTGATGCCCAGCGCCGTGTGCCAGCGCACGTCGCGGTCGTAGCGCGCGTTCATGGAGGCCAGGCTGGCGCCTTCGGGCAGGGGGCGCTGGCCGTCGTTCACGTAGGGGTCCAGCTGGTGGCCGTCCAGGAAGAAGACCAGGCTGCCGGCCCCCAGCGCCACCCCCACTCCCAGCAGGGCGCCGCCCGCGATCCGCCGCGCACCGCCGCGCGGCCTGGAGTCGGTGTAGTCACCGAAGGCTTCAGCGCTCTGGGTGACCTGGCTGAGCACCAGCCCGGGATCGTAGCTGCCGGCTTCGGTGGGGCGAGCCTTGTTGCCCAGCTCGGCCGCTGTCTGGTCGAGCACGAAGCGGTAGAGCTCCGCGGCCGAGACCTGGCCGTCGCCGGAGGTCTCGGCGGCTCCCCGCAGACCGTCGGTCACCAGGCGGCCGAAGGGGGTGGGCGGAGGGACCTCCTTGGGGGCCGTGGCGGACAGGCAGAAGAGCTCGTCGGTGATGGCGTCCCAGCTGCGGGCGTGGGGGCCCAGCAGCAGCAGATCGTTGAGGCTCTGGTTGTGCACGGCATCGGTGAGGATCGCCAGGCTGCCCACATCGAGCCTGTTGCGCAGGCTGGCCCCCAGCTGCGAGACGGAGATGGCGGTGCCCTGGAGATCCTCGGGATCCACGTCGTAGGGGAGCAGGTAGGGATCATCGAAGTCCGCTCCCACTCCGTGGCCCACGAAGTAGATGAGCAGGTGATCGTCGCCGTCCAGCTGGGCGGGCAGGGTGCGCAGCAGCAGGTCCTCGATGGCGGTGCGGGTGGCCAGGGCGTCCACCAGGGGCAGCACCTGCTGGTAGCCGGCTTCGTCTTCGAGGGCGCGCGCCAGCTGCCGGGCGGTGGCGCTGGCCTCGGGCAGGGCCTGTTCCTCGCCCAGGTTGGCATAGGAGCCCAGGCCGATAACGACGGCGACCTGGCGCGAGTCGGCCAGCGCGGAGCCGGGCAGGCCCAGGCCGAGGGCCAGCAGGACAGCCGCAGCCGGGCGGAGGCTGTGGAGTTCGGAACGCACGGTCCTTCCAGCGGTCAGGGGTGAGGGACCGCCAGTATACCGATCCAGTTCACTGCCTGCGCGCGATGGTGAATATTGGGGGGTCAGGGCCCGGCCCAGGTGAACTCCAGGGTGGTGTCCAGGACCTGGGCCCGGTAGCGATGGCCGCTCTTGAGGCCTCGCAGGTGCACCCGCAGCTCGCAGTACAGCTGCCGGCCGCCCACGTGGCCTGGGGGATCGTAGCCCACCCATTCTTCGTGCAGCTCCACGCTGTGCTCGATGGATCCGCCGGTGGTCAGGTCGGTCACCTCGAGGCCCTCCAGGTCTGCCTGCTGCAGGGTGTAGCCTTCGAAGCGCAGCACCGAGCCCGACAGGATGCCACCGCTCTCCGGGTGGCTGCGTCGGATGTGTGGGGGCATCATGTGCTAGTCTAGGGCCGAGAGCAGGGCCACCAGCAGCTGGTAGAACTTGGCGGTTGAGGGCACCGAGACCCGCTCGGCCGGGGAGTGGGCGCCGGTGATGTCGGGGCCGATGGAGATCATCTCGCAGCCAGGGTTGGCCTTCTGCAGCAGGCCGCACTCCAGCCCGGCGTGCACCGCCTTGATGTCTGCGGGGCCGAAGAGCTCCTCGTGCACCTTGAGCGCCGTGGCCAGCAGAGGGGATTCCATGTCGGGCAGCCAGCCGGGGTAGGAGTCGTCGAGATCCACCTCGGCGCCGCAGAGCTCGTAGAGGGCCACCAGGGAGTCGCGCACCGCCTCGAGGGCGGAGCCCAGGCTGGAGCGTGCGCAGCACACCAGCTCCACGTGGCTGTCGGTCATGCGCACCACGCCCAGGTTGTTGGAGGTCTCCACCAGGCCCGGTACTGCACCGCTCATGGCGATGACCGACGAGGGCGTGGCCATCAGAGCGCGCACCAGGTAGGCCTGCAGCCCGCGCTCGAAGATGCGCCTGGGGGCCGCCTCGACGAGGGGTTCGGCGGTGACCACCAGGCCCGGGTCGGTGCCCTTGAACTCGGCCTGGAGCTCCTTCTCGACCGCCGCCACTACCTGGCGCATGGCGTCCACGCGCTTGGGCTTGATGTACAGGGAGCAGCCTGCTTCGCGAGGAACCGCGTTGCGCATGGAGCCGCCGTGGATGGTGGCCAGGCGCAGGCCCACGCCGTTCTGCTCGAGGGTGAACAGCACGCGGGCCAGGCACTTGATGGCGTTGGCGCGGTTTTCGTGGATGTCGAGGCCCGAGTGGCCGCCCACCAGGCCCTTGACCTTGATGCTGTAGCTCAGGCGCCCCTTCTTGGCCTTCTGGAGATCGAGGGGGAAGCGAGCCAGCACGTCGCCGCCACCGGAGCAGCCCACGTAGATGGCGCCCTCTTCTTCGGTGTCGCAGTTGATGAGCCGCTTGCCGGTGAGGAAGCCCGGCTCCAGGCCGAAGGCGCCGGTCATGCCAGTCTCTTCGTCCACCGTCATGAGCAGCTCGAGGGCGGGGTGGGAGGCCGCGGGGTCTTCGGCCACGGCCATTGCGGCGGCCACGCCGATGGCGTTGTCGGCTCCCAGGGTGGTGCCGACGGCGGTGAGCCAGTCGCCGTCCATCTCCACGTCGATGCCCTGGGTGGTGAAGTCGAACTCGGTGTCGGCGTTCTTCTCGCAGACCATGTCCACGTGGCCCTGCAGGATCACCGTGGAGCGGCCCTCGCAGCCTTGGCTGGCTGGCACCTTGACCAGCAGGTTGCCCACGGCGTCCTGCTGGTGCTCGAAGCCCAGGCCCTCGGCCCAGGTGGCGATGGCGGCGATGACCTGGGCCTCGTTGCCCGAGCCGTGGGGCAAGGAGCGGATCAGATCGAAGCTCTTCCAGAGCAGTGCGGGCTCGAGTCGGGCGGGGAAGGCGTTGGCCATGGGACCTCCGGGGGTCGCTGCGCGGCCCCGTGTGCGGGTGGCGGCTCGGCGCCTTTGTGTGCGGGGACCGGCCGGGCGGGCTCCCTAACCGGGGCCAGGGTCCCGCTCACGCCGCGCGGTGGGTGTCGGATACGCCTGCGGCCTCGCGGTACACGGCGTCGCGCATCGCCATATTTCCTGACCGTTCACAGACGCGATCGCTCTGAGCGCGGGATACCTTGGCAGGTCCGGAGGCGCGCCTCCAGCGCTGCCCTCTTCGGCACCGCCATGCCCGCCCCTGCCCCCTGGAGCGAACATGACCGTCAAGAAGGCCGACTTCGACTGGCCGAACCTGCCCTTCGCCTACCAGAAGACCGACCATAACATCCGGTACACCTTCAAGGATGGCGCCTGGGACGAGGGCGTCCTGTCCGACACCGAGTACATCCCGCTGCACATGGCCGCCACCGCGTTGCACTATGGCCAGGAAGCCTTCGAGGGTCTCAAGGCCTTCGAGACCAGGAGCGGCGAAGTGGTGGTGTTCCGCATCGAAGAGAACGCCCAGCGGCTCTACGACTCCTGCCGCAAGATCCTGATGGCGCCGGTGCCCCCCGAGATCTTCATCGAAGCCGTCTACCGCGTGGTCAACGCCAACCGCCGCTTCGTACCCCCCTACGGATCGGGCGCCAGCCTCTACATCCGGCCCCTGGTCATCGGCACCGGCCCCCGGGTGGGTGTGGGCCCCACCGACGAGTACCTCTTCGTCATCTTCGTCACCCCGGCGGGTCCCTACTTCAAGACCGGGTTCACCCCTGTGCACCTGGTGGTGGAAGAAGAAGTGGACCGCGCGGCCACCCTGGGCGTGGGAGACGTCAAGGTGGGCGGCAACTACGCCGCGGGCATGCGCGCCACCGTGGGCGCCAAGAACCGCGGCTTCAACGAGGTGCTCTTCCTGGATGCCCGCGAAAAGCGCTACATCGACGAGTCGGGCCCAGCCAACTTCTTCGGCATCACCACCGAGGGCCGCTACGTCACCCCGCAGTCCAACTCCATCCTGCCCTCCATCACCAACAAGTCGTTGATCACCCTGGCCCGCGAGCTGGGCATGAACCCCGAGCGGCGGCCCATGCTGGCCGAGGAGATCTTCGACCTGGCCGAAGCGGGCTGCTGCGGCACCGCCGCGGTGATCACCCCCGTGGGCTCCATCTCCTGGGGCGAGCGCAAGGTGATCTACGGCGACGGCGTCACCCCGCAGCCCCACTGCACGGCGCTGTACAAGCGGCTCACGGCGGTGCAGCTGGGCGACGCCGAGGACAAGTGGGGCTGGGTGAGGGTGGTGCCCACCGAGTAGGGATCATTCGTTGGTTTGACGTCGCCGCCGCAACCGGTCAGGTTGCGGCCCCCACCCCTGATCGGAGATCCCATGTCTTGTGGCGCCCATATCGACACCATGTTGCTCATCGCCCTGCCCGCCTCGGGCAAGTCCGAGGTGCGCAAGTACCTGCGCAACCTGCCTCGCGAAGATCGGGTGCGTGACTTCCACGTGAGCGACCAGGCCCAGCTGGACGACTTCCCCTACGTGAGCTTCCTGGGCAAGCTGGACGAGCAGCTCGAGGCCCTGGGCCAGGAGCGGGCCTTCTACAAGGCCAAGAACGATCGCTTCAAGGTGCTGTCGGACTGGGGCCTGCTGCTGCGGCTGGTCTCCGACGACTACCACCTGCTCAAGAACGATCTGCCCACCCCCAGCGCCGATCCGCTGGTCGTGTTCGAGCGCGTGGATGGCCACCGCCGCGACATGGGCGCCCCCGAGGTGTTCTCGGTGCTGGACGACAGGGTGCGCGCCCAGCTGGCCGCGGCCGTGCAGCCCGCCATGGACCACCTCATGTCCGAGCAGTGGGGTCGGCGTGAAGGCACGGTGGCCGGCAAGACCACGGTCATGGAGTGTGCCCGCGGTGGCCCCGACGGCGCCGACATGCCCCTGCTGCCCCCCCACGGCTACGCCTTCTCGCTGGCCAACTACAGCCCCGAGGTGTTGGAGCGCGCTGCGGTGCTCTACATCCAGGTCACTCCCGAAGAGAGCCGTCGCAAGAACAAGGCCCGCTACGTGCCGGGGCTCGAAGACTCCGATCTGCACCACTCCGCGCCCGACGTGGTCATGTACAACGACTACGGCTGCGACGACGTGGAGCACCTGATCGCCACCTCCGACAAGCCCAACACCATCAAGATCCACGCCCATGGGCGGGACTGGTACCTACCCATCGCCGTGTTCGACAACCGGCAGGATCTCACCACCTTCCTGCACAAGGACGTGGCCGACTGGCAGCCCGAGCACGTGCAGGCGGTGCGCGACGCGCTCTACGGCCCCATGCAAGGCCTGTGGGAGGCCTACCAGGCCCTGCGGCGGGGCTGAACCCCGCGACGCCGGCGCCCCCAGAGCAGCAGCGGCGCGAGCAGGAGCAGCGACGCCTGGCCGCGCCGGTCGCCGGGAGCGCTACAGCCACCACAGCCCTCCTCGCAGTCCGCCAGCGGATCCCATGGATCCTCACCGTCTGAGGTGAAGCTGGCGCAGTCCACGGCGTAGATGCCCGGCTGCGCACCCTCACCGACGAGGTACAGGCGGCGCCCGTCGGCGCTGAAGGTCACGGCCTCGCCCCTGCCAGGGGGGGGTGTGGGGAGCAGGACGGGATCTCTCCGCAGGATGCTCTCGAGGGAATCACCGGGAGCGCCGGTGAACAGCAGCAGGTCTTCGTCGGTGCGCAGCACCACCCGGTAGCCCCGCGGAGACACCGCGCCGCCGGTGACCTCGCTCTCCTCGGCGTCCACGTCGCCCAGATCGAAGCTCGCGACCAGCTCCAGGGTGCTGGGCTGGGAAGCCGGAGCGGGCTGAGGTGGCACCGTGGGGAAGGCGAAGACCTGGGTGGGCTGCTCCTTGGTGAGCACCAGCACCTCGCCGGTGTCGGGATGGACGAGGAGGGCCTCGGCGTCGTGGGAACCATCGGGGTAGGCGAACCAGATCTCGTCCAGGGCGGAGGTCTGGGAGAGGGTGGCGCTGCCGGTGACGGTGGGCTCCTCCACGCGGAAGATCACGCCCCCGTCGCGCTGCAGGTCGTTGTCACCCATGTCGGCCAGGTGCAGGCAGGAGCAGGGCTCCAGGCCGTGGGAGCACGGCCCCAGCGCCAGGTCCTCCCAGTCCTCGTTGTCGGCCCCCAGCAGCTCGTGCCTGCCCTGGTCGTCTCCGGACAGCCCCGTGGCGTGCAGGGAGGCGTCGCTGCCGTGGTCGTTGTGCAGCCAGAGCACGCCGGCCTGGCGATGACTGGAGGCCACACCCGAGACCTCCACCAGCAGCTCGCTGTCCACCTGGCCCAGCTCGTCGGCGGCCAGCCAGGCTCCGCAGGTGCCGTCGTCGCGGGCCAGGGCGGGCGACGGGAGCAGGAGCAGCATTGGCAGCGCGGCCAGCGAGGGCATGCCGGCAGCTTAGCCTGTGACCCGCTGCGCGCGAGGGCTGCTAGTGCACGCGCTCGGAAGTTCCTAGCCACCCCCACAAGCCGCCCTCGCGTGC
>CAZEJJ010000026.1:0-57448 GCA_964512185.1 uncultured Enterobacterales bacterium
GCTGTTCACCAAGGTGAAGCGGGACCTGGGGCACTCTACGCGCCCCAGCTCGCTGTTCACCCGGGTGAGGCGGGACCTGGGGCACTCTACACGCCCCAGCTCGCTGTTCACCAAGGTGAAGCGGGACCTGGGGCACTCTACGCGCCCCAGCTCGCTGTTCACCCGGGTGAAGCGGGACCTGGGGCGGTCTGTGTGCTCCTGCGGGCGGCTCGGCGCCGGAGCTTGCAGAGTGCGTCAAGACTCGTGTCTACTGCGTGTGCCGAGCTGTCGGGGCTAGCAGCCTTCCGTGTCGGGCTCGGGATCGAAGCCGGCGCCGTGGTCCTGGCCAGCCAGGTCCTTCAGGTGCAGGTTGAAGCAGGACTCGCTGCCGTCGCCGCAGTCGTGGCAGTCGGTGCCCATGTCGTCGAGCAGATCGCAGGTGGACAGGTCCAGCTGTTCGCTCAGGGCCTCGTCCAGATCGCGGGCGTCCAGCTCCGCCTGCCAGCTGCCGCGTTCGAAGCTCAGGCCGTCGGGCTGGATGGTGGCGCGCAGCTCCAGCTCGCGCATGGTGATCGCCACGCCGTTGATGTTGAAGGACAGCTGGGACTCGTCGATGAGCATGACCGGGTTGCCGCTGAAATTGGCATAGGGCAGGTCCAGCACCGGCTGGCAGATGTTCTGGAGCCCGTCGGAGCCGGTGAGCGCCACCGCCAGGTCCAGCTGGTCCGGAGGCTCGTCCAGCACCGACAGCAGCACAGCGGTGGAGTCCAGCAGCGCCAGAAAAGCTCCGGAGCCCTCGGGCTCCACCACTTCGCCGGTGGCCAGGTCCATGGACCAGGTCTGTCCAGCGAGGGCGACCTCGACCGGCGGGGCGTCGGAGCCCGGATCGCCGGTGTCGCTGGGCTGGACGCCGCCCACGGCCGTGAGGCCGAAGGTTCCGCAGCCGGGGAGCAGCAGCACGAAGATCAGACGCACGCTTCACCTCCGGGACGCGCGCCCTTTCACCCGTGGGGAAGCGGGCGTCAACGATCCCCGGCCTTGACGGCCTCCTGGTGCGCGCTGGCAGCGACCTGCATCAGCATCGCTTCACCACTGAACCCCCCTTGTTCACCATCCCACTGCCCTACGGTCCGCTGCCTGCAGCGGCGGCTCTCGCCAACCTCCGCTTCGCTCCGGTTCTTCGACCGCCGGGGCGCGGCGGGCGCGGGCGGCTGCGTCTGCTCGTCGGGCGCGTCGGGCGCGTCGGGGCTGCTGCTGTTGCTGCTGCCCCTGGTGGCGCGGCTTGGGCTTCAGCCCCAGAACGCGATCTCGCTCTCGTGGGCGATCTCGCCTTCGTCGTCCACGAAGCGCACCAGCACCGTGCCCGCGCCTGGATCCAGCTCGAACCAGGTGTAGTTCCAGAACGAGTCCGCGTAGACGAATTGCTCGTCCTCGGCGTACAGGGCGCCCATGGGGTTGAGGGTGCTGCCCGAGGGGCCCGCCATGACCTCCCACTGGTCTTCGGCCAGGCCGCCGGGCTGATCCACCTTGTTCACGGTGGTCATGTGGAAGTCGCCGGTGAGCCACAGCACACCGGGGATCGCGGTGTCCACGACGTGTTCCAGGATCTCCTGGCGGTCCGCGGGGTAGCCCTGCCAGCGATCTTCAGCCAGGATGTCGCCCATCATGGGGGCGAAGTCCGAGATGGGCACCGAGTTGAGCACCAGCTTGAAGGGAGCGGAGCTGGTGGAGAGGCCGTCTTTGAGCCAGTCCAGCTGGGCCTGTGAGAGGTAGTCGGTCGCGGTGCGCTCCCCACGGCAGTCCAGCACGAAGAGCTCGGCGATGTTGCCCCACGACAGCTGCCGCCACACCCCGGAGCCTCCTGGACCCTCGCGCTGGGGCAGGGCCTCGCGGTAGGCGGCCAGGGCGTCGTCGAACTGGCCCTCGTCCAGCTCGCCCGGCAGCCAGTTGTTGGCCACCTCGTGGTCGTCCCAGGTGGCCACGAAGCTGGTGGAGGCCGCCAGGTCCTGCAGACCCTCCTGGGAGAAGGCGTCCTGCCAGTACTCCCGGTACTCGGCGTGCTCGTCTGCCCCGTCGGCGTACACCGTGTCGCCCAGGAGCATGAAGAAGTCCAGGTCCTCAAGGGCCGCCCACGACAGGTTGGGCCAGGGCTGGTTGCCCTTGAGCCCGTGGGTGGCGCCGAAGACCAGCTTGCGGTGGCCGTCGTCGTCGGGGGCGGTGCGGAAGCGGCCAGGCCGGGAACGGCGCTGGCCGTCGGCGGTGTAGAAAGCGTAGCGGTAGGCGCTGTCGGGCTCGAGATCGGTCAGCTCGTGGCGCAGCGCGCCGTCCTCGACGGAGAGCTCCAGCCCCGCCAGCAGCTCGGCCCAGCCAGCGCCGTCGGCCTGCACCACGGTGAGGGTGACCTCGGATTCGGTGGTCCAGGCGGCCAGCACCACGCCGCTGCTGGTGACGTCGCCGGACTGCAGGCCCCACGGAAAGGCGCTCTCGTCCAGGCTGCCCGGCGCGTCCCAGGGGGCCGGCTCCTCCGCGCGGTCTGGGGCGGGCTGTACCGTGGGCGCGGAGTCCTGCGGATCGGGGCTGCAGGCCACGAGCAGCAGGGAGAGGAGTGCTATGGCGCGCACAGGGGACTCCTGGTGGGGTGGCGAACGGCCCGGGACGCGGCAGCCTGTATGGCCTGCTCCGGCTGGAGTCCAGCCAGCCCACCGGTGGCTCTGGGACAACGCGCCGAATAGGGTTCAGGATCCCCATGCCAAGGGACCCCGGCGGTGAAGCTCGTCATCCAGATCCCCTGCTACAACGAGGCCGAGAACCTCGAGGCCACCCTGGCGGATCTGCCACGGGAGCTGCCTGGGGTGGATGTGATCGAGTGGCTGGTCATCGATGACGGGAGCGTCGACGGCACCCTCGAGCGGGCCCGGGAGCTGGGGGTGC
Organism: uncultured Enterobacterales bacterium; assembly: GCA_964512185.1. Lineage (GTDB taxonomy): Bacteria > Myxococcota_A > UBA796 > UBA796 > JAFGLY01 > CAZEJJ01. Next base: position 2,911 of record CAZEJJ010000026.1, read on the forward strand.
ACCACGTGGTGCGCTTCCGCCGCAACCGGGGCCTGGCGCGGGCCTTCATGGCCGGTCTCGACGCCTGCCTGCGCGTGGAGGCCGACATCGTGGTGAACACCGACGCCGACAACCAGTACTGCGGCGCCGACATCGCCAAGCTGGTGGCGCCCATCGTGGCGGGCGAGGCCGACCTGGTGGTGGGCGATCGCCAGGTGCACACCATCCCCCACTTCTCCTTCGCCAAGGTCAAGCTGCAGCAGCTGGGGAGCTGGGTGGTGCGCGTGGCTTCGGGCACCACCGTCAACGACGCCACCAGCGGCTTCCGGGCCATCAGCCGGGCCGCGGCCCAGCAGCTGGTGGTCACCTCCGATTTCTCCTACACCCTCGAGACCCTCATCCAGGCGGGCACCGCGCGCCTGGCGCTGCGATCGGTGCCCATCCGCACCAACGCCCCCACCCGGCCGTCGCGGCTGTTCAAGGGTATCCCGCAGTACCTGAAGAACTCGGGCATCACCATCCTCCGGATCTACACGCTCTACAAGCCCCTGCGGGCCTTCATGTTGATCTCGATGGTGTTCTTCCTCTGGGGCGCGCTGCTGGGTGGCCGCTTCATCTGGTTCTACCTGCAGGGCGACGGCGGGGGGCACGTCCAGTCGCTCATCCTGGTGGCCATCCTGGTGATCATGGGCTTCACCAGCGCGGTGGTCGGGCTGCTGGCGGATCTGGTGGGCGCCAACCGCTTCCTGCTGGAAGACGTGGTGCGGCGGCTGCGCAGGCTGGAGGCGGCGCGCGGGCGCGACGTGGACGATCGCGCGTGAGTTCTCCTCCAGCCAGGCTCCGCCTGGGGCTGGTGGGACCCACCTGGCCCTTCCGCGGTGGCATCGCGCACCACACCACCTTGTTGGCCGAGACCCTGGCGGCTCGTCACCAGGTGCGCTTCTACAGCTTCTCGAGAATGTACCCGCGCTGGCTGTATCCAGGTGCAAGCGATCGGGAACCCGGGGAGCGGCCACCCGGCCTCCAGGTCGATGAGCCCCTGCTGGACTCGCTCGATCCATCAAGCTGGATCCGGGTGGGGCGGCGACTCTCCCGGTGGAGACCAGATGCCGTGATCATTCCCTGGTGGGTGGTGTTCTGGGCTCCGCAGGTCTACGCGATCACCCGGCTGTTGGGGCGCGCCGGGGTGCCGGTGCTGTTCCTCTGTCACAACGTGCAGGAGCACGAAGGCGCGCCGTGGAAGCGGCGCGTCACCTGGCGGGTGCTGCGAGCCGGTTCGGCGTTTCTCTGCCACTCCGACGACGAGGCGGAGCTGCTGCGCCGGCACCTTCCCCGGCGAGCCGTGCGCAAGGTCTTCCACCCCACGTATGGAGCTCTGTCGGGCGGCGCGGGCGATCCGCCGATTGATCCTCCCGAGCTTCTGTTCTTCGGCTTCGTGAGACCCTACAAGGGGCTCGACGTGCTGCTGGAAGCCATGCCGGAGGTGCATCGCAAGACCGGTGCTACGCTTCGGGTCGTGGGTGAGCTGTGGGGCGACGACAACCCCTTCCTGCGCCAGGTGGAGCGGCTGGATCTCGAGGACTGCGTGCGTCTGGAGCTGCGCTACGCCGGCAACGAGGAGGTCCCTGACATCTTTGCCCGCTCTTCGCTGGTGGTGCTGCCCTACCGTTCGGCCACGGGCTGTGGTCCGTTGCAGCTCGCATTTGGCGCCGGCCGGCCTGTCGTGGGCTCGGCCGTGGGGAGCATCGCCGAGGCCGTGACCGATGGAGAGAGCGGACTGCTCGTGCCGCCCGGTGATGCTGACGCACTGGCCGAGGCGCTCGTGCGGGCGCTGGAACCGCAGACCCTGGGTCGGCTCGTAGCGGGGGCCGCGGAGGCGGCGCGCGGCTTCTCCTGGGACGCCTTCGTGGATATCGTGGAGCAGGTCGTGGGCGAACTGCCGCCCTGCCATGCCCATCGGGCAACCCCATGAACGTCAAGACCCTGCTCACGGATATCCTGCCCAGGGGGCCGGCGTACCGGCTGGCCCGCCGTGGCCTGGTACACCCTCCGGGCCCCATCACGCTCACCTTCTCGGTCACCGCGGCCTGCCAGTCCCGATGCAAGACCTGTCAGATCGGCGAGCGCTACCGCGCGACTCCGGAGGTCGCGCAGCAGGATCTGGACCTGGAGGAGATCGAGCAGATCTTCCGCTCGCTCGGGTCCATCTACTTCTTCAATGTCAGCGGTGGCGAGCCCTTCCTGCGCAAGGACCTGGCCCGCGTCGTGGAGCTGGCGTGTCGCCACCTGCGGCCTCGCGTGGTGCACATTCCCACCAACGGCATCCTGCACCGGCGCATCGTCGATACCACAGAGCAGATCCTGCAGCACATGCAGCGCTACGATCCGTCAGTGCCCCTGACCGTCAAGCCCTCCATCGATGGCGTCGGGCGGCGTCACGACGAGATCCGTGGCGCTCCAGGCAACTTCGAGCGGCTGCTCGAGACCATCGAGGGCCTCAAGCCGCTGCAGGACCGCTACCCCCAGTTCCACCTGGAGTTGGGCACGGTGATCAGCCGCTTCAACCAGGATCACCTGGACGAGATCGGGGAGTTCGTTCACGGGCTCGGTGTGCAGAGCTACCGCAACGAGATCGCCGAGCAGAGAGCCGAGTTCTTCAACCAGGACGATCCCATCACCCCTGACGCCGATAGCTATGAGCGGCTGGTGGCTGGGTTCGCCCAGCGTATCCGCGACAACATCGGCAGCAAGCGTCCCCTGGCACGCATGACCGAGTCTCTGCGGCTGGTCTACTACGATCTCGTGGTGCGCATCCTGCGCGAGCAGCGCCAGGTGGTCCCCTGCCTGGGCGGTATCTCCAATGCCCACATCAACTACGACGGCCAGGTCTGGCCCTGCTGCGTGCTGGGCTACGACGCGCCGCTGGGGGACCTGCGGGCAGAGGGCCTGGACTTCATGCGGGTGTGGCACTCGGAGCAGGCGCGCGGCGTGCGCCGATCCATCGGCCAGGGGGACTGCGCCTGCCCGCTGGCCAACCAGGCCTACTCCAACATCCTGTTCCACCCGCCCAGCCTGGCCAAGGCAGGGATCACCTGGGCTGGGTTCGTCCTGCGACGTGGTAGGGCTCCATGAGGATCGCGGTCACCGGGGCGACGGGCTTCATCGGCCAGCACCTGGTGAGCGCGCTGCTCGAACAGGATCACCGGGTGGTCGCGCTCACGCGCCGTCCTGGCGCGCGCGTGGCGCTCGCCCTGGCGGAGCGGGGGGTCGAGCTGCGTGAGGGTGATCTGAGCGAGGCGCAGAGCCTGGGTCCGTTCCTGGAGGGGGCCGAGGCTCTGTACCACCTGGCCGCGGAGGGCCACGTGTCCGCCTCCACCGCAGCGGCCCTCGACCGCTTCCGTCGGGTGAACGTGGCTGGAACGCACAGCCTGCTGCAGGCCTGCCTGGCTCACGGAGGTCTGCGGCGCGTGGTCTGCTTCAGCTCCACCGCCGCGGTGGGCCTCATCCCGGACAGGCTGGTGGACGAGGACACCCCCCCCCAGCCGGTCTCGCCCTATCAGAAGAGCAAGCGCGAGGCCGAGCTGGCCGCGCTCGAGTACACCGACAGGATCCCGCTGATCCTGCTGCGGCCGTGCATGGTGTATGGGCCGGGATGCCAGGGGGAGTTCCTCAAGATCTGTCGCCTGGTCCAGCGGCGGATCTTCCCGCGGCTGGGCCGGGGTCCCTCCCTGACGCCCATCGTGCACGTGCGGGATGTGGTGCAGCTGTCCACGGCGGCCCTCCATCGGGGAGAGGTTGGCGGCACCTACTTCGCCGTCTCCGAGCAGTCCTACCCCGTGGCTCGCATCGTGCGCGCCATCTGCGGCGCGCTGGGCCAGCGCTACGTGCACCCTGCTGTGCCCCTGCACCTGGTGCTGGCGGCGGCGCGGCTGGTGGAGCTGTCCGCCCGGGTGGCGCGGCGTCCCGCTCCCTTCACGCCGCGCAACATCCTGTCCACCGCGGCCAACCGGAGCTTCTCCCCCCGACGTGCGCAGGAGGATCTCGGCTACGTCCAGTCGGTCACGCTGGAGAGCGGCGTGGCCGAGACGGTTCGGTGGTTCCGGGCTGAAGGGCTTCTCTGAGGCGACCGACCGCATGCGACGTCCCAACTTCTTCATCGCGGGTGCACCCAAGTCGGGCACCACCGCTCTGTACGAGGCCCTCGCGGCCCATCCCGACGTGTTCATGTGTCCGGAGAAGGAGCCGCTGTTCTTCTGCGAGGACCTGGTCCAGGAGAGCCTGGAGTACCACGGGCGGCGTGTCCAGCGCTTCTTGCATGCCGACCGGGACGCCTACCTGGCGCTGTTCCAGGATGCCGGTGACGAGCGCGTGGTGGGCGAGGCCACCACCAACTACCTGTTCTCGAAGGTGGCGGCGCGCCGCATCCAGGCATTCGGGTCCGATGCCCGCGTGCTGATCGTGCTGCGCGAGCCGGTGGACTTCCTGGTCTCCCTGCACGCTCAGTACCTGCGGGAGGGTGTGGAGCCACTGCAGCGCTTCGAGGAAGCTCTGGAGGCCGAGCTCGACCGCCGCGCCGGTTGCCGGTTGCCGCCACAGGTCTACTATCCCTCCTACCTGTTCTACCGGGAGCGAGTTCGCTACGCGGAGCACCTGGGCCGTTTCCTGGATGCCATGGGTCATGACCGCGTGCTGGTGCTGCTCTTCGACGATCTCAAGGCCGACTCTACGGGCATGTTGCGCCGTGTCCTCGAGTTCTTGGAGCTGGACGCCGAGTGGGTGCCGGAGGTTCCCAGGGCCAACCCCCACGCCGAGGCGCGCTTCTCTCGACTCAACAGGCTGATCCTGCACTCCAGGCTCAAGCACCAGCTGCAGCGCAGCCTGTCCAGCGAGGGCTACGCCAGGGTCAAGGGTCTTGGCAAGCGGCTGCTGCTCCGCGAGGGCGAGCGGGCCGCGCTCCTCGAGGCCCAGCGGCGCGCGTTGATGGAGGAGTTTCGGCCGGAGGTGGAGCGTCTGGGTGAGCTTCTGCAGCGCGACCTGGTCAGTCTGTGGGGCTACCAGTCCGCCCGCTGAACCGCCAGGCCAGCCGCGCCAGGAACAGCAGGCATAGCAAGGCTGCGCTGGAGGAGGTGGCGGTGGCCGCTCCCATGCCGCCGTGATGTAGCGTGAGCAGGTAGCCCCAGGGGAGGTGGAGCGCGGCCACCAGACCTGTGGCCCAGGCCATCCAGCGCACGTCGCCGGTGGCCACGCCCAGGTGGGCGAACACCGCGGCCATGCCGATGCAGCAGACCCCAGCGAAGAGCAGGGGCAGCAGCGGTAGCGCCGGCAGGTAGCTGGCGCCGTAGCTCAGCTCCAGGAGGGGGGCGCCGAGGAACTCGAGGAACCCTGCCCCGCAGAGCCCCATCGCCAGGCCGCCGCCCATCAGCACCGCCAGCATGGACCGCAACGCCGGGAGGGAGCCTGCGCGGTACCAGCGGGTGGCCACCGGCAGGCAGACCGTGCCGAGGGCGTACAGGAACCAGTAGCTGAGCTTGGCGAAGGTACCCGCGGAGGTGTACCAGCCACCGGCTCCCTCGGGCAGGCTCTCCGCGCAGGCCTTGACCATCAGCAGGTCCCAGTTGAGCAGCAAGGTGAGGCCCGTGAACACCGCCACGGTGGGGACGGTCACCCCCAGCAGGGATCGCCAGGGAACCCGCGGAGCGGCTGGATCACGCAGCGCGAGGGTGAGCAGCAGCCCGATGAGCACTGCGCTGACGCTGGTGAGGAACAGGCCCCCTACCGCCCCCGCGACGGACAGCCCCAGGGCCAGGGCACCCACCACGTAGATGGGACGGAGCAGCCCGTAGGCGGACACCAGCAGGCCCTCGCGGCCGAACCAGCGCTTGCCGTTGAGCAGCCCCAGGAACACGAAGTACAGGCCCTGGGCCACCACTACGGGAGCACAGAGCGCCACGGGCGCGAGCAGGCGCGGATCGTCCAGCAGGCGGGCCAACGGCCAGGCTGCCACCAGCGTCAGCAGGGCGACGCTCCCGCCAAACATCAGCTGTAGCCGCACGCCAGCGCGGAACACACCCCAGGGAGCGCCCTGCCCCGCAGCCACCAGCTTGGAGACCGTCTGTCGCACACCGTTGTTGAGCACGATGTAGGCGATCATCAGCACCGCCAGCGTCACGCCGAAGACCCCGTAGAGATCGGGCCCCAGCCGCCGACCGGCGTAGACGTGCACCACCATGGCCCCGCAGACGAAGAAGACCCGCCCCACCAGGTTGTAGAGCGCGCCCCGGCCCAGCAGCCCCAGCTCCTTCGTGGTGGCGCCTGGCTGGGTCATCGATGGTGGCTCCAGAGATCACTCGGAGAGACGCCGGAACCCTATCACCCGGTTTTCTGCAGCGTGGTCGATGGCCTCCGGGCCCGGTGGCCTGGAGCGCGCGCCGAGGGGATACAGTGGGGGCCTCGCATGGGAGTGCCCGCATGCCCGCGGAGCGTCGATCGAAGCTCGTCTTCCTGACCCTGGCCTTGGCGGTGGCTGTGCTGCTGCTGTTGGAGGGCTTGCCGACTGTGCTGGAGGGGATCTACAGCCAGCGTGCCCGCGCGGTAGCGGCCTGGAAGAACAGCGAGACCTACTATCGCTGGCATGGCGAGCGCCTGATGGCGGACGAGCTGGAGGGTGTGCTGATCCCACCTGGCGAGAGCCCGGTGGACAATCCTTCCGGCGAGGTGCTGATCATCGTGCTCGACACCCTGCGCAAGGACCGCGTGGGGGTGTACGGCTTCGATGGCGGCACCACGCCCAGGCTGGACGCCTGGGCCGAAGGGGCGAGGATCTTCGACAACGCCCGCGCGGTGTCTTCGTGGACCCTGCCCACCCACGCCTCGCTGTTCACCGGGCTGCTGCCCTCATCTCACGGGGCCCACGGGCTGGCGCCCGAGGAGAAGACCTGGGATGGCCCCCAGGATGCCTGGGCGCTGCCCTCGGGGACGCCCACGCTGGCTGGAATCATGGCGTCTGAGGGCGGGTATGCCACGGTGGGCATCTCGGCCAATCGCGGCTACCTGACCCGACCATGGGGAGTCAGCCAGGGCTTCCAGACCTGGATCTGTCGCCAGATCCAGGCTTCAGCCAGCCACGCAAGCCCCCAGGCCTGGCAGGTGGTGCACCTGGCCGAGGAAGTGCTGGAGAGACCGCGGTCTCGTCCCGTTCTGCTCTTCCTGAACTTCATGGACGCTCACCGGCCCTACGAGATGCACGACGAGCCGGACCTGCTGCCCCCCGCGCTCGCCTCCGAGCTGTTCCGCGGCGGTGGGGCCTGGAAGCGGCGTCGGCAGGAGATCCTCGCCGGTCGGCGGGCGCTGGAGGCGCAGGAGCGGAACCTGCTGCTGCGGGGCTACGACAACCAGATCAGCTACCTGGACGCGCAGCTGGGGGCGCTCTTGGCCAGGCTGCCAAGACTGGGCATCGACGAAGAAGATCTGGTGGTCATACTGTCCGACCACGGCGAGTACTTCGGGGAGCACGACCTGGTGGAGCACTCCAAGGGGTTGCACGAACCGGTCGTCGCGATGCCCCTGCTGGTGAAGGGTCGCGAATTTGCTCCTGGACGGGACTTGACGCCCATTCAGACCCAAGATGTGCCCCTCGCGATCCTGTCCTCCCTTGGGCTGCCGCCCATCGAGGGGGCGCAGCCTACCTCGAGCCAGCAGGTGTCCGAGCTCTTCTGGAGCCGCCACGCTGACCTGAACGAGCCCGAGCTTCAGGCTCGCTTCGCGGGCGTCCACCGAGCCTACATCTCGGGTGGCGAGAAGGTCCTCACCCGCGATGGGCGCTGCGAGGAGGCCTACCTGTTGACCGAGGATCCGCTGGAACTGCGGAGCGACGTGCAGGCGGACTGGGCGCAGCAGCTCTGTCTGCGGGGAGAGCAGGCGCAGGCCGCTCGCCCCGCGGTGAACGGGGAGCCGCCGCTGGAAGAACCCACCAACATCGAGATGCTCGAGGCGCTCGGCTACCTCTGATCGGGCTCTACCCTGCCCAGCACCACCTGCCCCAGCCGGTCCACCAGCTCCACCCGGTGGCCTTGCAGCAGACCAGCATTGTCCAGGGCCTGCCAGTTCTGCTCGGCCAGGGCGCCATAGATGGGCCAGCCGTTCAGGTGGTGGAAGGCGAGCAACCCGGGCAGGTCGGCTCCCTGGTCGAAGCGGGGTGCCGCCAACCGGACCTGGCCGCTGGCGAGCAGGTGGTAGTAGGGATCGTGGTAGTCCACCAGCAGCAGGGCACGATCGGGTAGCTGCTCTCCCACGGCCTGTCCGACGGCCAGCAGCTGTCCGCGCCAGCGCCGTTCCAGGCGCAGATCGTAGCCGAAGCCCACCAGCAGCGACCAGGTCAGGGCGGCGAGGGCGCACAGCGTGGCCAGGCGCGGAGGCAGGCGGTGGCGGCTCGCAGCCGGGATCCGCGTGCAGAGCAGCATCGCGGTCAGCGAGGCCGCCAGGCCCAGGGGCAGGACCAGGATCAGCTGCTCTTCCCCTGCCGGATCCAGCCCGCCCAGGGTGGGCAGGAAGAGCAGGATCGGCAGTGCTGCGGCCAGCCCGACGGCCCAGCGCCACCTCCCCTGTGCCCTGGGAAGAGTCCTCAGTCCCTGAGCCGCCAGCAGCGAGAGCAGCGGCAGGGCCGGCAACAGGTAGCGCTGGTTCAGGCACATGCCCCCGTGCCAGGACTTGTAGCTGTAGGCCACCACCAGGAGCGCGGGCAGTGTGATCAGGACGGGAAATGAGCTGGAGCCGGGCCGCTGGCGCAGCCAACCCAGGGCCGGCAGCAGCACCAGGGGCAGCCATGGGCAGGACTGCAGCAGGGCCTTCTTGAGACCTCCCATGAAGAAGATGCCGCCTGTGGGGCCGCGCGTGTTGAAGCCCTCCAGCAGGCCATGGGGATCCAGCAGCCGAAGGTCGATTGACAGGGTGGCCACGCCGTAGCCCAGCTTCCAAAGTGGAGCGCGCGTGAAGGGTAGGGCCAGCAGGGCCGCCAGCCCGATCCCCAGCCCCAGTGCCAGGGTTGGCCAGCGCCGACGCAGGCTGTCGGCCAGCCCGGGCCGCAGCAGCAGGCGGGCCCCCAGCAGCAGCAGGCCCAGCATGACCAGCGGACCGAAGCGTCCCAGGATGGATGGTTCGGATGGGTTGCCGTAGGACAACGGGGCCCAGCTGCCGAACTTGGCGTGGTTGGTGGCGGCCAGCAGCGCCAGCCCCGGTGACAGTCCCAGCAGGGTGAGAGCGCCTTGTCGCAGGCGGGCAGGTCGTGCGAAGAGCTGCAGCAGCCCGATGGCACCCAGGACGAACAGGCCGTCGTAGCGGACACCCAGGTCCAGCCCCAGCACGAGCCCCGCGGCCAGCGCCAGGAGCTGCGCCTGGCGCCCGTCCCGGCGCAGGGCGCGCACCGCCAGGGTGAAGGCCAGCAGCGCCAGCGCCGTGTGAAGCATGTGGGGCCAGGCTGCCAGGGAGTAGCTCCACGCGAAGGTCCCCAGAGCGAAGATCGCAGCGCCCAGACCGGCGGCGACCCGGTCGCCGAGCAGGTCGCGTCCCAGAGCCCAGGTGGTGAGCAGTGTGGCCACGAAGGCCAGCCCGTTGAGCAGCAGCAGGCCGCGGAAGCCGAGCAGCAGGTAGAATGGCAGCGCTAGTACCGATGAGAGGTAGGGGTACTGGGCCACCAGGTGACCGTCGTGGGGCCGCACGTGCACGGTGTGGCCCGGCACGTAGATGGCCAGTTCATCGCTGGGGAAGGCCTCGTACCCGTTGTCGATGGTGAAGCCGCCGTGGCTCATCGCCTCGGCCATCAGGTGGTAGGTGCCCTCGTCGATGCTGATGTGGCCGGGGACCACCAGCAGCAGGCTGGCCAGCAGGTGGACGACCAGCAGGCAAGCGACGGTCACCAGGGTGCGGCGGGAGGTCATGCGGCTCCAGCGCGGCGGGCCGCGAGGCCCGCGGAACGCCAGACCATATCAGCCGGCCTCGCCCTCCCTCTCCCGCAGCTCCGCGTCATCTGGATCCACGTGCACCGTCGCGTGGATGCCCAGCTGCTCCATCAGCGCGGCCTCTACCCGATCGGCGATGTCGTGGGCCTGCCGCACGCTCATGGCGGGATCCAGGTACAGGTGCAGGGTCAGCTCGCGGTGCACGCCGTAGTGGTGCAGGTGCAGGTGGTGTGGGGCGCAGCCTGCGGGAGCCTCGGCGGCGATGATCGCCCGCACGCGGTCCTCCAGGGCCGGGCTCGGGGTGCCGCCCATCAGGTCGTCGGCGGCGTCCCGGATCACCTCCCAGGCTGCGTGCATGATCAGCAGGGCGACCGCGATCCCCAGGACACCGTCCATCCACCAGAAGCGCGGGCCCAGCAGCACGCCCACTACGATTACGCCCGAAGCGATGGCGTCGCTGCGGTGGTGCCAGCCGTCGGCCACCAGGGCAGGAGCCTCGATCCGCCTCCCCACCCGGATGGACCAACGCGCCAGTGCTTCTTTGAGCAGGGTGGAGGCTGCGAAGACCACCGCGGCCAGTGTGGAGTAGCTGGCGGTCTCGTGGTGGACCAGGCGCAGCACGGCCTCGCGGCCGAAGCCGACGCTCACCACGGCCAGCAAGGTGCCGATGACCACGGCGGCGATGACCTCGGCGCGGCCATGGCCAAAAGGGTGCTCGCGGTCGGCGGGCCTGGCCCCCATGCTGAAGCCCACCAGGACGATGACCGAGGTGAGGGAATCCGCCAGGGTGTGCCAGGCGTCGGCCACCATGGCCACGCTGCCGGTGAGCACCGCCGCCCAGAGCTTGAGCCCGAACAGGATGACGTTCAGCAGGATCGACGCCCAGCCGATCTGGACTCCTGCGCGCTGACGATCCATGGGAGCCTCGCCGCGGCCTGGTTCGCCCGGGGGGCCCGGGGATGGACGCCGGATCCCAGGCTACCACGGCTTCGCTTGAGGGATCAGCATGTGCCGCAGCGAATGCTCCGGGCTGGTGATAGGCTGTCCGGCGACTTTCTGTCAACCGAGGAGACCCCTATGGCCCTGCGACCTCTGCTCTTCCTGTCCATGTTCCTGCTCGCCTGCGGTGAAGAGGACACCGACAAGCCGGTGGACGAGACCGGCGACAGCACCCCCACCGACGAAGGGCTCTGCCCGGACCTGGTGGAGCCCCCCTGTGTCGACGACATGATCATGGACCTGTCGCTGCACGACGAGGTGAGCGACGGCTCGGTGCTCACCACCACCGACGGCGACGACTTCGTCACCACGGTTGACGCCGAGGCCGGCGGCATGAACCAGGCCTCCAACAACCCCTGGGTCTACATCCGCTTCGACGACGAGGGCGCCACGCGGGTGGACATCAGCGACGAAGACGCGCTGGAGTCCGCCCAGTGGCACATGAGCATGCGCCGCTATCTCACCCGCCTCAACGGCGGCGACGGCGGCCCCTCCTGTGTGGGCGTCGACAAGATGACCGGCCAGGACTACGCCAGCATCAGCGAGCTGCCCACCGGCGTGGAGTACGAGCTCGAAGACTTCTACCCCGACGGCTGCGGCGACTACCTGCAGGACAACTCCGGGCTGGGCGGCCCGGCCGTGGCGCTGGACGGCTGGTGGTCCTACACCGACTGCGTGGCCACCACGCTGCTGCCCTTCCTGGTCCAGCTCGAAGACGGCCGCGTGATCAAGCTGGTCATGGAGGAGTACTACGGCTCCGGCCAGGCCACCTGCAACGCTGGTGGCGGCGCTGGCTCGGACTCGGCCAACCTCAAGCTCCGCTGGCGGTTCCTGGAGTAGCCCCTCCGCGCGCAATCCAGGTCCTGCCCGCGACGGATCCCTCGGAGGTTCCATGCATCTCGTTCTGCTCCTCCTGGCCGGACAGGTCCAGGCTGTCGAGTGCCTCACCCACCAGGCGGCCCTGCAGCGCCAGCTGTTCGGGCCCATGCCCGTCCGCCCCACCGAGGGCGGCATGTTCTCTTTCGATTCCTCGGACGAGGTGGAGCACCTGGACGCCTCGGGCGGCACGGTGCGGGTGCACTACAGCGTGTCGGGCCCCAACGTCACGGTGCTCGATGACGACGACGGCGACGGCCTGCCCGACTTCCCCGAGCTGGTGGGCGAGACCACCGAGGAGGTCTTCGAGGTCTTCGCGGCGGCGGGCTTCAGGGCACCCCTGAGCGAGCAGGACATGGGCCTGGGTGAGCTGGGCGGCAGCTACGCCTTCGACGTGTACATCGTGGACTTCGGCGGCCAGGGCGACGGGGTGTTCTCCACCGACGCCTGCACCAGCGATCCCAACGTATGCTCCGGCTTCTTCGCCATGGACAACGACTTCCGGTACAGCGGCTACTCCAGCGTGGAGTCGGCGGTGGACACCCTCACCTCCCACGAGCTGTTCCACGCGGTGCAGGCCGCCTACGAGAGCGAGTCGCCGGTGTGGTACGGCGAGGGCTCGGCCGAGTGGGCGGAGCGGCTGCTGCGGCCCGACAGCGAAGACTTCCTCTGGTACGCCGACGCCTACCTCGACGACGTGGAGCGCTCGCTGGACGAGCCCCCCACCGGCCCGGTGGCCACCTTCTCCTACGCCACCTGCCTGTGGTGGGACTTCATGGCCGCCCGCCTGGGCAACGACGCCATGGTGGCCTTCCAGGAGTCGCTGGAGTGGGACGGCGCCGACAAGGACACGCTGACCGAGATGATCAGCACCATCCAGGCCTACGGCTCCGATATCGCCACCGAGTGGAGCACCTTCGCGCGCTGGAACCTGGCCACCAAGGGGCGCGCCGGCTCCATGGAGAGCCACGAGTACGCCGCCGAGATCGGCCCCGTGCCCTCCTCGGGCTCCGGGCAGACCCTGCAGGACGACAACCGCTTCTACCCGCTGGCGGCCAGCTACTACCAGCTGAACCACCCCGGGGGCGAGCTGTACTTCTCCCACGAGGACGACGCCACGGGCGTGCTGTTCTCCCTGCACCCGGTCAAGGACGGCGAGGCGGACGGCCAGGTTGAAGACGCCATCGCCGAGTGGGCCCCCACCGACCCGTCCTGGGTGCAGCTCTCCGAGGATCTGCCGGCCGGTGGCTACTGGCTGGTGGGCACCCACGCGGCCAACGCCTCCAGCTCGCAGAAGTTCGAGTTCTGCCTGGGTGACGCGGCGGCGGCCGAGGTCTGCCTGCCGGAACCCGGCGACACCGCTGTGCCCGACGACACGGGCGAAGACGAAGATCCCGGCGGCTGCAGCTGCGCGGCCTCCACCACGGGGCCGGCGCTGCCCGCGGCGCTGGGGCTGCTGGCCTCGCTGGGAGCGGCCATCGGCAGGAGGCGGCGTGCCGGCTGAGGCCTCGACTGCCACCTCGGTGCGTCTCGATCGCTGGATCTGGGCGGCCCGCTGCTTCAAGACCCGCTCCCAGGCCAGCAAGGCCTGCGCGGCGGGCCAGGTGAGCCTCAACGGGGTCAAGGCGCGCGCCTCCCGCCCGGTGAGGCCGGGTGACCTGCTGGAGGTCAGCTACGAGCACGGCGGGCGCATCCTGCGGGTGGTGGCGCTCGCGGAGCGCCGAGGATCCGCCGCGGTGGCGGCTGCGCTCTTCGAGGATCTCACCCCCCCGCCCGAGCCTCGGGAGCCGCCGCCCATGGAGCGGGAGCGCGGCCTGGGCCGCCCCACCAAGCGCGATCGTCGCCGGCTCGGGCGCCTGAGCTGGGACGATCTCTGATCCTCGCACCCCTACCTCTCTCCTTGAACGATCAACTCCACAGCGGTATCTGCCCGGGGCAGCATCCAGGGCCACCATGAACACCTACCTCCTGATCCTCTGGGCCGCGCTGGGCGGCGTGGCCGTCGCGCAGCAGGGCGAGGGCGAAGAGCCCGCCGGCGAAGAGGAGCCCGCTCCCCCCGCTGAAGAGCCCGACCACGACGATCCCGGCGAGATCATGGTGGTCACCGGCTCGCGCACCGAGCAGGCCCTGTCCGAGGCGGTGGTGGCCACCGACGTGGTCACCCGCGAGCAGATCCGGTCGGCGGGGGCCGAAGACGCCTCCCAGGTGCTGGAGACCATGTCCGGGGTGGAGATCTACCGCAGCTTCCGGGGTGCGGCTGTGCGCATGCAGGGGCTGGACTCCGAGTACGTGCTGGTCCTCATCGACGGCAGGCGCATGATCGGGCGCAGCGACGGTGTGCTCGATCTGTCCCGCATCCCCGCCGAGCGCATCGAGCGCATCGAGGTGGTCAAGGGTGCGGCCTCGGCTCTGTACGGCTCCGACGCCATCGCCGGCGTCATCAACATCATCACCCGCCAGCCCGAAGAGCCCTTCAGCCTGGAGACCCACGCCAGCTACGGCAGCCGCAACACCATCGTGGGCACCACCAGCGTCGGCCTCATGCGCGACAAGTGGTCGGGCGGCGCCAGCCTGGGCTGGCACTCCACCGACGGCTACGACTGGGACACCAGCGACGAGCAGACCGACGGCAACAGCGGGCTGCAGGGCAGCGTCGACGCCAACGTCGAGGGCAAGCTCGCGCCGTCCTGGCGCGTCTCGGCCGACGGCAACTACCAGCAGCGCGACAGCCGCGGCGTGGACCAGACCGGCGCCGCGGTCTTCGATCGGCGCAACCTGGGGGAAGAAGGCGGCCTGAGGCTGGGCTCCGAGCACCTGGTGGGCGACTCGGCCAAGCTCCGTGTGGGTGGGCTGGCCAGCTTCATCCACGACCAGTACCTGGCCGACCAGCGCGACTCCGATGACATGGACTCCTACGAAGAATCCACCGAGCTGCTGGGTCAGCTGGACAGCCAGCTGGACTGGGTGCTGGGCCGCCGGCAGCTGCTGTCGCTGGGTGTCGAGGGCAGCACCGAGAAGATGGAGACCCCCCGCCTGTCGCGCGATGGGGATCGCTACCGCTTCGCGGCCTTCGCCCAGGACGAGCTCCGCCTGGGCGCCAGCGAGCAGCTGGCCCTGGTGCCCAGCGCCCGCATCGACCTGGACTCCTGGTTCGGGGTGCACCCCACGCCGCGCTTCGCGGCCCGCTACGATCCCATCGAGCCCCTGGCCCTGCGGCTCTCCCTGGGCTCGGGCTTCCGTGCGCCCTCCTTCTCTGAGATGTTCCTGTTCTTCGAGAACCCGGGCGTGGGCTACCAGGTCGAAGGCAACCCCGATCTGCAGCCCGAGACGGGCTTCAACATCTCCGTGGGTGCAGAGCTGGCGCCCAATGACTGGCTGCGGCTCAGGGTGGACGGCTTCCGCAACGATCTCGAGAACATGATCACCATCGGCTTCATCGAGGAAGCCACGCCCACCACCAACGATCGCTACGGCTACCTGAACATCGCCTCGGCCATCACGCAGGGCGTGGAGAGCTCCGCCAGCGTCAGCCTCGGGGACCTGGGGCAGCTCTCCCTGGGCTACACCTACACCTACACGCTGGACGAAGAATACGATCGCCCGCTCGACGGCCGGGCGCCGCACCGCGGCACCATGGGCCTGACCATGGCCCACCCCTGGTGGGGGCTCGAGGGCAACCTGCGAGGCGAGCTGGTGGGCCCCACGGCCTTCTACCTGGATGAGGACGGCGACGGCGTGGAAGACACCATCGCCACCGATCCCTACCTGAACCTCAAGGCCCGCCTGCAGCAGCGCCTGCTGCGCGATCGCCTGGCCATCTTCGCGGGTGTGGACAACATCCTCAACGCGGGCGACGCTCTGTACATCCACCTCGACCCCCGCATGATCTACGGCGGCTTCACCTTCTACCACCCCCCTTGGGGCTCCTAGGAGCCCCCGGAGAACAGCCATGACGCGCCTGGCTTCCCCCCTCGCCCTGGCCCTGCTGCTCGCAGCGGGCTGCGCCAAGAACATCGACCCTGGCGAGACCGACGACTCCTCCTCCAGCACCGTGGGCGCCGGCGAGGCCACCATCGACGCCACCAGCCAGACCGACTGGGTCTTCCTGGACTTCGGCAGCTCCCAGGTGGTGAACCCGTCCGATCCGGCGGACTCCACCGAGTGGGACCTGGGCCTGCGGCGCTACGTGGCCCAGATCAACGGCGGGGCCAGCGGCACGGGCGGCATGGAGGTCGTGCCCATGCCGGCTGTCGACTACAACACCTCGCTGGACGAGCCCACCGAGGGCTGGATCACTGACGAGCCCGATGCCGACGCCGACGGCGACCTGGAGTACGCCCTCGACTCGTGGTGGGAGTACGACACCGACACCCACCAGGTCACCCCCGCCGAGATCATCTACGTGGTGCGCACGGTAGAACGCGATCTCATCAAGCTCGAGTTCACCGCCTACTACGACGCGGCCGGCACCCCCGGCTACGTGCAGCTGCACTGGGGCGCCCTCAGCGACGAGGTGGTGGACGACACCGGCGACACCGACACCACGCCCGACGACACCGTCAACTGCACCGAGGACACCGAGCGCCTCACCAGTGAAGATCAGGGCGACGGCGTCACCTCCACCCAGGCCTCCACCAACACCCTGGACGACTACGTCTGCTTCGACTTCGAGACCGGCGAGCAGGTGACAGAGGGCTGGGACATGGCCCTTCAGAAGTGGACCTTCCCCACCACCGCCGAGGTGGCCCTGCTGGAGGGCGAGGACTTCGACGCCCTCACCCAGGCTCCCGCCGATGGCTATCTCACCGACCCCGATCATAACGGCGAGGCCTTCGAGGACTGGTACGACTACGACGCCACCGAGCACACCATGGAGCCCGAAGACATCGTCTACGTCGTGCACACCACCGACGGCGGATACTACAAGCTGCAGTTCACCGGCTACTACCCCGACGGCGACACCGATCAGCCCGGCTACCCCACCTTCCGCTGGGCCGCGGTGGACGCGCCCGCCGAGTAGCCTCCCCACCTCTTCGCCCCTGGACATGCGCATGAAGCGAGCGATCCTCCTCGTTCTGGCCACGCTGGCCCTCACCGCCTGCCCCCCAGATCCCCAAGAGACCGGCGACACCACCCCCGAGGATCCGGCGGTGGGCGCGGTCTTCGATCTGGACACCGACGAGACCGGGGTGCTGGCCCAGCTCGATGAGCCGGGCACCTACGTGGTCATCCTGTTCAGCCAGGCCGAGGACCAGTCCACCTTCTACGGCTACGGTGCCCTGGCCGACACCGCTGCCCGCACGGTGCCCGGCGATGCCCTGCCGCCCAAGCCCCTCAGCGGGCCGATCCCGCACTCCAGCCTGCTGCCCGACAACCGCGAGTTCAGGGTCTGGAACGGCAGCGGGTACGTCACCATCGAGGCGGACGCCGAGCAGGTCACCGAGGAGCTGGTCATCTGGAAGGACCTCACCACCGAGAACCCCCTGGGCGATCCCGAAGAAGAGACCTTCGACGACGTGGTCGACAAGTTCGAGCAGATCGTCCTGCCGCGCACCCGCCAGATCTTCGGCGAGGAGTCCGACATCGACGGCAGCGAGCGCATCGACGTGCTGGTGTCCTACACCGTCAACCAGTACGGCGTGGTCGCCTATGTCAGCACCTGCGACATCGCGGAGCTGGCGGGCTGCGGCAGCTCGGGCAACGGCGGCGAGATCATCTACATGGGCATCCCCGATCCCGAGAGCAGCTACAGCTCGGCCAGCGCCATCGTGGAGCTGTGGGCCCACGAGCTGAACCACCTGGTCTACACCTGGCACAAGTACGTAGGCAACGACCTGTACTTCGCCTCCGAGAACATCTACCTGACCGAGGGCTTCTCCGAGCTGGCCCAGGATCTCACCGGCTTCAACAACGGCAACCAGTACATCTGGGCCTCCGCCATCGACATGCGCGACTTCTACGGCGGCGAGGACTACAGCACCCAGGGCGTCAGCATCAACGACTTCATCCGGGGCGACGGCTACTACGACTACGACCGCGACGGCCCCCTGCGCGGCGGCGCCTACCTGTTCCTGCGCTACCTCTTCGAGCAGGCCGGCGGCATGGACATCGCCGAAGACGGCACCCTCACGGACCTCGGCGGCATGGCCTGGATCCAGGACTGGTTCGCCGTCCCCGAGCTGGGGGCCGAAGCGGTGGAGGCCACCACCGGCGCGCAGCTGCTGGACCTGGCCATGGACTGGTACACCGCCATCGTGGTCACCGGCCGGGACCTCAACGACGAGCCGGCCTACAACTACCAGCCCCGCGTGCAGGATCCGCTGACCACCTTCGAGTTCGGGGTGGACCCCTTCGCCAACATCCACGGCTGGCTGCAGCTCACCGGCCCGCCCATCCAGCCGGTGGACGAAGCCGACGGCCAGATCCGGGCGGGCGGCGTGGAGTACCTGCAGGTGGTGGTGGACGAGCCTGGGATGGTTGTGATCCCCGTGGACGCCGAGGCCTTGCCCCGGGCGCGGGCGTTCCGCATCGAGTAGCGCGCTACGCCACCCACGACGAACGCCCCGAGCCCGTCCCCATGCGGATGGCGCCGTAGCCGAAGCGCTCGCGGATGGAGTCGATGGCCTGGGCGGGCCTCGGACGTCGCTCGGCATTGAATGGCAGCGGCAGCTGGCGATCTTCGGGCACCAGGTTGGACAGCACCACGCCCACCAGACGCACCGCCAGCGCGCGGCTGCGGGCGCGCAGGTAGAGCCGCCGGACGTGGTGGTACACCGTGGTCTCGTCCCAGGTGGGGGGGACCGTGATGGAGCGACTCAGGGTCTCGAAGTCGGCGTAGCGCAGCTTGATGCCGATGGTGCGGGCGAGGACACCGCGCTTGCGGGCCCGCCAGCAGGTGCGGCCCACCAGGGCGTGCAGCTGGTCGAGCACGGATCGATGGTCCGCCAGGTCTTCGCGGAAGGTGCGTTCGTTGGAGATGGAGCCCACCGTGACGCCCACGGGATCGTGCTCCCGGAAGGCGGGCCGGTCGCGGTTGAGGGGCCCGGCGCGCTGGGGGTCGATGCCGTGGCGCAGGCTGCGAGACAGGCCTTCGAAGCGCGCGGTGGCGGGCCCCGGCGGGAGGGAGAGCAGCTGGCCGAGGGTGTGCACGCCGGCGTCCGCCAGGCGCCTCCCCGCTACGGGACCGATGCCGGGAAAGGCGCGCACGGGCAGCCGGGCCACGAACTCGCGCTCTCCACCCAGGGGCACCATGAACACGCCGGCCGGCTTGGCCAGGTTGCTGGCCATCTTGGCGACGGCGCGGGTGGAGCCGATGCCCACGCTGGCCGGCAGGCCCACCTCGCGCTGGATGCGCTCCCGCAGCTCGCGCACCACCCGCAGGATGGTGGCGTCTGCGTCCGCGTCGCCGGGCCGGTGGTACATGGCCTCGCAGCCGAGAAAATCCAGGAAGAACTCGTCGATGCTGGCGGTGCGCACCACCGGGCAGTAGCGCTCGAGCACGGCCTTGACCCGCAGGGCGTAGGGGCCGTAGCTGCTGTGGCGGGTGGGCAGGAATACGGCGTGGGGGGCCAGGCGGCGGGCCTCGGTGGCGGACATGCCGGACTTGACCCCGAAAGCGCGCACCTCGTAGCTGGCGGCGGTGACCACCCCTCGCTGTCCCGGGCTGGCCCCCACCACCACCGGCCTGCCCACGAGCGAGGGGTCCAGCAGCCGCTCCACGGACACGAAGAAGGTGTCCAGGTCCAGGCAGCAGATGCGGGAGCAGGGGGTTCGCGGGCTCACGACAGGCTCCGTTGTACACATGTTCAACTGGGCCTAGCGGACTGTCAAGCCCCTGTCGATCATCAGGTCGCGGAGCGGAGGCGATGAGAGGCGCGGTCACAGGGCGGTGAAGGCTGACCCCGTCTGCGCAGGAATCGCTGGTGGGCGTGCGCGCTTGGACATATCCTATGGCGCCCCCTCCCCGCAGAGCCCAGCAAGGAGCCGTCGATGCTCGGTGATCGCCCCCTCCTCTTCATCTCGCTGTCGCTGCCCCTGGCCGCCGGCTGCCCCGGAGGCGAGAACCTCCCCTCCACCACGCCCGACGACAGCGAGCCCGACACGGCCGCCGACACCGACACCGACACCGACGCGGACAGCGACACCGACACGGACTGGGATCCCGATGATTTCTACACCGTGTGGGACATCGGGCCGGGCCAGGAGCTGGAGTCGCCCTGCGACATGGCCTGGGAAGACGTGGAGTCCGGCACGCTGGTGCGCATCCACTGGCGCGAGGATCCCTACCGCTGCAAGTGGGTGATCACCACTGAGGCCTACGAGGCCCGGCCGCTGGTGGTCATGGGCATCCCCGACGAGGATCGGCTGCCGGTGATCAGCGGCGACGGCGCCACCACCCCCACGGGCATGGACTATTACAACGAGGTCCGCTCGGTGATCAAGATCGGGAACTCCGAGGAGTCCAACCCCGACGAGCAGCCCGTGTGGGTCTGGCTGCAAGATCTGGACATCCGCTCCGCCAGCCCCTCCTACAGCTTCACCGATGCCGACGGCCTCGATCAGAGCTACCTGCCCGACGCGGGCGCCGTGCACATCGAGGCGGGTCGACAGGTGCACCTGCGCGGCCTGCACCTGCACGACTCGGCCAACGGCCTGGTGGTGGACGAGGACGCCAGCGACACCACGGTGTCCCACAGCTGGTTCTACGACAACGGCATCGAGGACGAGTGGCTGATGCACCACGCCAACACCCAGACCCAGGGCATCACCTTCGAGTACAACCGCTTCGATCCTTTGCGCGACGGCGCCGCGGGCGGCGCCCTGGAGGATCGCTCCTCGGGGCTGGTGTTCCGCTACAACTGGGTGCAGGGTGGCAACCACCAGCTCGAGCTGGTGGACACGGTCTCCGAGACCATCCGCGACGCCGCCGACTACGGCACGCCCTTCATCTACGGCAATGTCTTCGTGGAGCCCGCCGATGCGGGCGCCACCGAGCTGCTGATCTACGGCGGCGACGGCAGCGACGAGTCCTGGTTCCGCAAGGGTACCCTGTACTTCTTCCACAACACCGTGCTCTCCCAGCGCCCCGACGCCACCACCCTGCTGCGCCTGTCCAGCGCCGGAGAATCGGTGGACTTCCGCAACAACGTCGTGCACACCTCCGGAGGCGGGCGGCTGTGGGTGCTCGCCGGGGAGGGGCCGGTGCTGATGGCCGACAACTGGCTCACCGAGGACTGGATCGAGGAGGCCACCACCGAGCCCAGCGGCCTGGTGGACGACCAGGGCACCACCTCCGGCAAAGAGCCCGGCTTCGTGGACGCATCCAACCTGGATCTCCACCTGGCTGAAGGATCCCCCTGCCAGGGCATCGCCGGTCAGAACGCCGCAGCCGCCAGCGAGCACCCTGTGGATTCGCAGTACGTTGATCCGCGCGACAGCGAGGAGCGCTCCACGCGAGAGGATCTCGGCGCCTTCGAGACCGGCGAGTAGCTCAGCCCGGCGGTGACGGCCCCTTGCGGCGTCGATGCCGCTCGTCCTGGAGCCGCTCCGCCGTCCAGCGCACCAGGGCGTGATCGTGCTCCGCGCCCTCGGCCAGGAGGGAGCCCGGGTCCAGCTCCGGGCTGCGCACCGACGCCTCCAGCAGGCAGATGGCGAGATCCGCGGCCCGGTCGCCCTGGGCCCAGGTGCGGCGTGAGGAGACCAGCAGGTGTGCGGCGGGGATGGCCGTGTCGCCGGGCCGGTCTTCGGTCCAGCTGCGGCGGCCACCCAGCGAGATCTGGTGCTCTGGCCACGGCTCCAGGGGCAGGCCGCGGGTGGCCAGGACCTGTTCCAGGCGCTCGACCCACCCGGCCAGGCCGCGCGCCTCGCGTCCCTCCATGGCCAGCAGCCGCAGGGCCAGGGTGGCGTGCAGGTGGGGGATCGCCGCCGGCGGAAGCCGCTCCTCGAGGTCGCCTGACAGGGAGGTCGTCTCGCCCAGCAGCTGCATGATGACCGCCGACCAGTACCGGGAGACGGCGTCGTCGGCCAGCTCGGGCAGGCGCGCCTGGAAGGCCGCTCGCACGGTGTCGGCGCCCTGCACGAGCACCGGCAGGGCCTGCTCGCCCTCGCCCGTCAGCGAGGCGGCCAGGGACTGGGCTGTGCGCTGGCCGTGGTGGCTCAGGCACTGGGGAGCGAAGCGGCGCGCCTGCAGGCAGAGGTCCGTGGCTGCGCCGTAGACCTCCAGGAAGCGACGGTTCGCCAGCTGCTCGGCGGCGGTGAAGTAGCACTCCATGCGCAGCTGGGGGATGCCGATGGCGGCGCAGCGGGCGGCGGCCTGCGCCGGATCCCGCTGGGCCAGCGTGCGGGCAGCGAGGCTCAGGCAGGCCACGCGCTCGGCACCCGGGGCGCAGCTGCCCGGATCGGCATCGGGGGCTGCGGCGGGCACGGCCTTCTCCTCGGAGGGTCGCAGCTGCGCGCTGGCCGGCCCAGGGGCCGTCCTGCCGGGGGCGGGGCGGGGCAGCGGCGGCGCGGTGAGGTGGGGTCGCTGCTCGAGCTGCCGGCAGTAGTCCTGGACCAGGCCCGGCTGCAGCAGCTCACACAGGCCGCGGGCGGTCTGGGGGCTGGATCGCAGCATCTCCAGGACCAGCGCGCCCCGCTCCAGTGGGTCGGAGACGGCCAACACGGCCTCGCGCTGGCCGGCGGGGTCCTGCTCGGCGTGGGGCCCTGGTGCAGGGGGAGCGGAGGGCTCGCCGCCGCAGGCCAGCAGCAGGACCGGCAGGAGGGGCGTGAGGCGCGGCACCGGTGGCCGGCCTTACCAGCGCCAGCGCACGCCCACGCTCACCAGCGGGCCGTACAGGGAGACCCAGTCGTTGTTGGGCTCCGCGTCGAGCTGGCCGTAGCCGGCGGCCACCGAGAGGCCCAGACTGCCCTTGTCTCCGTTGCCGCGCAGCCAGGAGGAGACGCCCGCCTCGACCCAGGTGGCGCCGGCGCCGCCGGTGCCCCAGTCGGTGAACAGGTCGGTGCGGGAGCCCACCGGCACGTACAGCGCCATGGCGATGCCGCCGAACTCGAACTGGCTGCCCTGGTCGCGCAGGTTGTAGCAGTCGTCCCAGCTGTACTCCTCGTCGTCGTAGTAGTACCAGTAGTCTTCGCACTCGTCGTTCCAGATGTAGTCCTGCTGTGGCACCAGCACGAAGGTGTTGCGCACCACCAGGTTCAGGCCGTCGCGGGCCCCCAGGCGGGCCTCCTGCACGATGGAGAAGGCGCCGTCCACGTCGTCGAACTGAACGGCCTCGCCGAAGCCGCTCTCGGCGGCCTGGTCGTAGCTGCGGCCCCAGCCGGAGGGGTCGCCGTTGAGCATGGACCAGCCCGCCCCCAGGCCCACCGAGAAGTAGCGGGCGTCGTAGCCGCCGCTCACCAGGCCGGCGATGGACAGCGGGTTGCCGTCCTTGCTCCAGCCGGCCCCCAGCGGGGCCACGCGGGCCGTGGCGTACCAGGGCTGCTCGAAGGCCCAGGTGGTCCACAGCTCGTTGATGAAGGCCACGCCGAGGGTCTCCAGCGCCAGCACGGGGCGCACCACCAGGCCGCTCTCGCGCAGGCCCCCCAGGCGCTCGGGGGCCACCGGGTAGTTGGACCTGCCCTCGCGCAGCTCCACCCGGTCGCCGGCGTCGACCCGGCCGCCCCGGGCCAGGTCCACCAGGGCCCGGTCGTCTTCCACCACGCGCACCTGGCCGCTGGCGGTGACGCGCTCCACCTCGCGCAGCTCGGTGCCCTCGCCGTCGATGTCGGGGATCTCCACCAGCTCCGTGCCCAGGAAGCGCAGCTGGGTGCCCGGCTTGATGCCCGCCTGGCTGCCCAGGTCGACCACGGCGGTGCCCAGGCCCGCGCGCAGCACCTGTCCTTCAGCGATGGGTGCCGGCTCTGTCGGCTCCGGGGTCTCCTGCGCAGCTTGGCCGCCGGCGGGGCTCACCAGGGCCGGGGGTGGGGCGCCGCCAGCGGTGAGCGGCACCGCCTTGACCTCGTGCACCTGGATCCATGGGCGCCCTCCCGCCAGGAAGAGCCCGGTGGCGTCGGGGCGCTGCTGGCGCGCCACCAGCGCGTAGCCAGCGCCCGCGGCCATGTCCCAGCGCTGGAGCTCGCCACCCGCGGTGAGCAGCCAGAGGGTCTCTTCTTCGTGCAGCACGGCTCGGGGGGCCTGGTCCAGGCGCACCACCACCACGTCGCCGACCTTGACCTCGTGGCCGACGGCGGCGCTGTCGGGGGCTCCCTGGGCGGCCAGGGGAAGGGTCAGCGCGGCCAGGGCGATCACGACGGACATGGGACCTCCAGAAGCGGTGTGCCGATCCCCTATCCCCGGTGGGCCAGAGGAGCTGGCGAGGGGATCTTCAGCGGTCCTGGCGCGGGCCTTCCGCCGCGCGCTGGCCACTCCACAGCCGGGTGGGGGCGAGCCCCGACCGCTCCAGCGCCGGCTCCAGCCGCTCCCTGTCGCCCACGACGATCCAGGTGGCCTGGGAGGGGTCGAGCGCGGCCGCGGCGCGCTGCAGCGCCTGCAGGTCGAGGCTGGCAAGCGCGTCGAGCTGGGCCTGACCCACCGAGGGGCCCAGGCCTCGCCAGGCCAGCTCGCGCTGGCGCCCGGCGGTGGCGCGCAGGGTGTCCAGGTCGGCGGCAGCGTCGAAGAGCAGCCTGGCCCTGGCGGAGGCGAGCTCGGCTGCGGTGATGGCGCCGGGCTGGCCCGGTTCGCTGGTGAGCCCGCTCAGCTGCTCCTCCAGCAGGGCCAGGCCCTGGGGCGCCTGGGCCAGGTGCAGGCGGGTCTGCAGCCGCAGGCGCGCGTGCCCGGGCCAGGCCTGCAGCGCAGCGCTGGCTCCGTAGACCAGGCCGGCGTCATCTCGCAGGCGGCGATCAAGGCGCCCGGTGGCGGAGCCGCCCAGCACCTGGGTCAGCAGCGCAGCGGTGGCGTGGTCTTCCTGGCTGGCCATGGGGACCGGCAGGGAGATCGTGACGCGCACCAGGCGCGAGCCGGGGTCGTCCACGAGCACCAGCTCCGGGCCCTTGGCCGGGGCTTCGGGGGCCGGCAGGTGGGCCGGCCGCCCTGGGGCGCCCAGCGTCCCCAGTGTCCGCTCCAGGGCCGCCAGAGCGGGCTCGATCCGGGTGTCACCCGACAGCAGGATCACCGCACCCGCCTGCTCCAGCAGCCGGCGGTGGGTGCGGCGCAGGTGGCGTGGGCCCAGCCTGCGGTAGTCCACAGCGATGGGCAGCCGGGCCAGGGGGTGGTCCTCGCCGTACACCGCGCGCAGCTCGGCGCGCTGCAGCAGGCGGCCCGGAGAGCTGGACGCCAGCGCCTGGCTGCGACGCCAGCGGCGGATGGTGCTGTGCGCGGCGCGGCGAGGAAAGCGCGGCCGCAGGAGCAGGTCCGCCGCCAGCTCCAGCAGCCCGTCGAGCTCCGTGGCGGGTGCCTCCACGCGCAGCCAGGTCCCCAGCGGGCTGCGGCCAGCGTCCCAGCGGGCCCCCAGCCGGTCGAGCCGAGCGTCGATCTGCGAAGGGCCCTGCTCGCGGGTGCCCTTGTCCAGCAGGGCCGCCGCCAGCCAGCGCTCCAGCACCTGGCGGCGGCTCAGAGGCTGGGGATCCTCCAGCAGCAGGACCTCCAGCCGCACCAGCGGCGACGAGGGGCGCTGCAGCAGCCAGACCTGGGCTCCTCCGGACAGGGTGGCCTGTTCCGGACACGGAAGATCGAGCTGGCGAAGGGGCTCGGCTGCGGGCGGCTGGCTCTCCGCCGCTGCGGACAGAGCCGCCACGGCGAAGGCCAGCAGCAGCAGCAGCGGGCTCACGGCAGCTCCAGGGGGCTGGAGCCGGGCAGGGCCAGGCCGCTCTCGGCTTCGCTGAGCACAGAGAGCAGCACCCGCTGGTCCGACAGCAGCCAGCGGCGCACGGCGGCCTGTAGATCCTCGCCGCTGACCGCCTGGTAGCGGGCCAGGTCCCGGGCCAGGCAGTCGGGCTGCTGGTGGGTGACCAGGCACTGGTTGGCCAGCTCGGCCCGGGAGGCCAGGGGCTCCGCGGCCCGCAGCCAGGCGCCCCCGAGGGCCGACCGAGCCCGCGACAGCTCGTCTTCGGTAGGCCCCTGGGCGGCCAGGCGGCGCAGCTGGCGGTCCACCGCCGTCAGGAGCGGCGCCAGGCCGCCGTTCACGGTGGAGACCGACAAATGGAACCCGCCGGCCAGGCGCCAGCTGTCGTTCCAGGCGGCGACGCGCTGGGCGGGGCCGCGCGCCACGAGCGCCTGCTGGAGCCGGCTCGCCTCCCCGGAGGCCAGCAGCCAGGCAGCCAGCGCCAGCGCGGGCTCGTCGGGGTGGCCCCGGGGCACGCCGGCCCAGGCCAGGTAGAGGCTGCGATCGGCCACGTCCGCCACGAGCAGGTGTCGCTCCTCGCCCTGCAGCTTGGCCTCGCCTGCGGAGCGGCGAGGCGCGGGCTCCCGGCCGGGCAGCCGTCCGAACTCGCGGCGCACCCAGCTCTCCACCTGCAGCGGGTCGAGGTCGCCGCCCACCACCAGCGTGCAGCGGGATGGAGAGTAGTATCGCTGATGGAAGCTGTGAAGCCGCGCAGGGGTGATGCCCAGCAGGCCCAGGTTGGCGGGCTCGTGCAGCAGCCCGGTGATGGGCCGGCCGTAGGGATGATCGGGGCCGTACAGAGCCAGGGCCAGGGCGGGAGCGTCGGAGCCGTGGGGGGTGTCCAGCGACTGGTCGCGCTCGCTGAGCACCACGCCGCGTTCGCTGCGGAGCGCCTCCTCCTGGAGCAGCGGCCAGCCCAGGCGGTCGGCCTCCAGGAAGAGGGCGCGCTCCAGCGCTCCCGGGGGCACCACCTGGTGGAAGGCGGTGTAGTCCAGGTGCGTCCAGGCGTTGGCGTCGCCGCCGGTGGCGGCCATGGCCTGGTCGAAGCTCTGCTGGCCCAGGGCGCGGGAGCCGGCGAAGACCAGGTGCTCCAGCATGTGGGCGGTGCCCGAGGCCCCGACGGAGTCCTCGGCGGCTCCAGCCTGCACCAGCAGGTGGACGGCGACCCGCGGCGCGCTGTGGTCCTCGAAGACGAAGACCCGAAGCCCGTTGTCCAGGGTGAAGTCCGCGCCTCGCAGCCGCAGGGCGTCCTGGGGGGCGCCCGCCGCGGAGGCGGCCAGCAGCAGCAGGGGGAGGACGTCCACGACGCCTAGAACCGGCTTCCGGTGAGCGCCAGGTAGAGCGCCAGGGCACCCAGCACCAGCAGGTGGAACAGCACCAGGGGCAGGCTCGCCACCAGGATCGCCTTCCACCACGGCACCCCCCAGGCCCGCCGCAGGGCCAGAGCCTGCAGCGCGGCCCCCAGGTACACCCCCAGCCCGGCCAGGGGCAGGAGCAGGTCGGCGCCCAGGCTGTAGCAGGTGATCCGCAGCACGCCTCGCAGCGGCCTGGCCTGGCCATCGAGCACCGCCAGCCCGGCCCAGATCAGCCCGCCCATACCGACCGCGCGATAGATACCCAGAAAGGGCAGGCTGGAGAGCAGGATCAGCAGCGGGACCACCGCGCCGGGCAGGTCGGGCAGGGCCACGGCCGTGAGCACCAGGCCCGCCCCCAGGCTGAAGCTGGTGGCCGCGAAGACCAGGGGCAGCGCGAGATCGCCGGGCAGGGGCAGGTCGCGGAAGAAGCGGTGGGGCTGCAGCGCGATGCGCTGCTCTGTCTGCACGAAGGCGCGCAGCCAGCCCAGGCGCCTGCCCTGTTCCCAGGGCACGGGCAGGGCCCAGCCCTGGCCAGGCGGGGCCGCTCGAGGGCAGCCCTGCGCCTCGCAGGCCAGGGTGGCGCAGGACTCGCAGATCCAGTCGCCGCAGCTGTCGCAGTGCTCCGAGGCAGGCCGGTGGGGATGGCGGGCGCAGGCTGTGCCTGGCTGATCCATCGCCGTCGCCTGGCCGGCCCCGCTCACGGTCACCCTCCTGCGCTCTGCGGCGCGGCCGTGGCGATCCGGGCCGCCACCTTGACCCGCTGGCCCGGCTCGATGTCCCAGTCCACCTTTCCGGGCTCCAGGAAGAGGATCACCGTGCTGCCCAGGTGGAAGCGGCCGAGCTCTGCGCCCCGTTGGAGGGGAACGGGAGGCTCGGGGTGCTGGTCGGTCGCTGGGGCTCCGGTGTTGGACAGCAGGTCGGTGAACACCGCCGAGATGCGCCCGACTCCGAAGGCCCCCACCATGACCACGGCCACCGAGCCGAGATCGGTGCGCAGCCAGGTGACCAGGCGCTCGTTGCGCGCGAACAGGTCGGCCACCCGCTCGGCGCAGGCCGCGAAGACGGGGAACAGCCGGCCGGGCAGGTAGTGCCAGCGGACCACCCGCCCTGCGCGGGGGCTGTGCACGCGGTGGTAGTCGGGCGGCGAGAGATAGAGCACCGCGTAGCTGCCGCCCTCGAAGGGGTGCTCGCCTCCCAGCAGCGTGGCCACGTCGATGTGGTGCTCGCCAGCCTGGGGGATGCGGCCCTGGCGCACCGCGCCGCAGGCGGCCACCAGGGCGTCGGCGGGCGAGACCAGGGCGTCGGGATCGCCGCAGAGGGGGCGCGCACCATGTACCAGTGGGCGCACGAAGAAGTCCTCGAGGCTGGCATAGTCGTCGATGCTCCCCTGGGCCTCGTCCATGTCCACCCGGTAGTGCCACACGTACCAGCGCAGCAGCAGGCGCTGCAGCGGCCGGGGCAGCCGCAGGCGGCCGAACCAGCCCATGGTGCTGGCCAGGCGCCTGCGCGGCAGCACGGACAGCAGGCTGACGATCAGGGCATCGCGCACGGAGGCTCCCGGAAGCTGGAGCGGGATCCTATCCCCATCGGGATATGCGAGCGCAGCGAGGTGTGAGCTGTCCTTGGCGAACTTCCTGGTGGACCTCCCCGATGGGCTGGCGCGGTTTCTGCCCCGCCCTTGCGCCACCGGCCTGCAGCGCCTGGGCTCTCCGGGGCTGGGCTCGCCGGTGCTGCTCACCGGGAGCTACGCCCTCACCGTGCGGCGGCTGAAGCGCGCCCTGCGCGGGCGTGACGCATGGCTGGTGGTGGCGGACAGCCGGGGCGTCAACAGCTGGTGCCCGGCGGGCGGCGGCCACCTCGGCCACCGCGAGGTGATCGAGGCGCTCTCCGGCTGCGGCGTGGCCCAGCAGGTGCAGCATCGGCGGGTGGTCCTGCCGGCCCTGCTGGCTGCGGGGGTGGAGCGGAGGCTGGTGGAGCGGACCAGCGGCTGGGAGCTGCGCTGGGGGCCTGCGCGGCTCGAAGACCTGCCCGCGTGGCTGGATCGCGGCGGGCCCTCGCTGCCCCAGGAGCGCCTGGTGCGCTTTCCGCGTCGGGATCGGCTGGACATGGTGCTGGCCTGGACCGCGTCCCTGGCGCTGCCGGCGGCGGTGCTGGCCGGAGCGCTGCGGGGCTGGCCTCTCGGGGTGGCGCTCGGGCTGTCGCTGGCCGTTGCCACCCTGGTGGTCTTTCTGGGAGCAGGCGACAGAACCCCGAATCTACTGCGACCCAGCGGTCGCGACTGCGGCCGTCCCTGCTCGCAGCGCTCTCGGTCAACGTGCTCAAAGCACGCCTCCCTCGCCCGCAACTGCGCAGAACAGGCCTCGCTGAGCGCCTGCTGGCCCTCGCAACGATTCGGGGTGGCCGCCTGTCGGCGACCTGTTCTGTCGCCTGCTCTGGGCTCGCCCCGGATCCCGGTGGCGGGCTCCGCGCGCTGGCTCACGGGGCTGGCGTCCGGGCTGGCGGCCGCCGCCTGTGTGCTGCAGTGCCCGCAGGACGCCCTGTGCTTCGATGGCTGCGGGGGGCGGCTGGATCCCCAGCAGCTGCGGGCCGCGCGCACCGATCTGCTGGGGCGGCGGGTGCCGCTGCGATGAGCCTGGACGAGCGCCTGGAGAACGATCTGGGGATCCTGCGCCGGGGTCTCGCAGGGGTGGAGGCCGAGGCGCGCGGCCTGCGCTGGGCCGAAGAGCGGCCCTGGCGCCGGGCCTCCCACCTGCGCGTGGAGGGCGAGATGGTGCACCTGGATCTGCACGATCTGAACGCCAGCTGCGCCAAGCGCGCGGTGCGGGCGGTCATCGACCGCGTCCCGGATCTCCAGACAGGGGCGGTGGCCTTCATCACGGGGGTCGGGCGCCACTCCATCGGTCCGGGCGTGCTGGGCGAGGTGGTGCGGGGCGAGCTCTCCCGCGTCGTGCGGCGAGAAGGGTGGAGCTACAGCCCCGCCGGCAAGGGCGCCCTGGTGCTGGTCTTCGACCCCGACAGCGCCCCTGGCCAGGCCAGCTCGCGGCTGGGGCCCTTCTTCTACCTGGTGGCGGCGCTGCTGGTGCTCGGTCTCCTGGCTGCCCTGCCCCCCGCCGCGGGCATCGCCCTGGCTGGGCTGCTGCTGCTGGTGCTGCTGGTGCTGCTGGCGCGGTGGTGGATGGGCTCTCGCCCGCAGTAGGTTGGTGGCCGCGGACCCCGCGGGCTATCCTGGCCCGGCTCCCACAGGAGGCCGCGACCATGGCCGAGCAGGATCGAGAGCTGCAGCAGAAGGAAGAGGAAGAGGAAGAGGAAGAGAGCCCCGAGCTGGCGCCGGCGTCGCATCTGGGCGACCTGGGCCTGGCTCTGGGCGGCCTCGTCTTCGCCATCGTGGTGATCGTGGTGGGAGCGCTGCTGCAGGTGCGCTGACACTCGCCGGCGCGAGCGGCTCCATCGGGCCCCAGCGACGTAGTGGCCCCGAGGTTACCAGAGGCGCGACTCAGTGCCCCTGAGCTTGCCATTCCCGCACTGCGGCCTCGGAAGAGAACCTGAAAAGTGACGTTTGTCCGTGGGCTGGGCGGGAATGGGGCGCCTGCCGGTGCCTCGGTGGTAACCTCGGGCCTGCTTCGTCGCTGAAGTGGCAACCTCATGCGTACTTCGTCGCTGACGGTGGGGCGCCCCGGAGCACGGCTCCCCGATCCGGTGAGAGTCAACAGCTCTCGCGTTAAAGGCCAGGATCCCACGCTTCCGATCCACCCAGGAGTCCACGCGAGCATGAGCCTGACCTGGATGCTGCTGCTGGCCCCCGCTTTCGCGGCCCATCCCGTGCCCACGCCCGGAACATGGGGGGTGCGCATGGAGGCCATCTCGCTCACCCGCGCACCGGTGCTGGATGTGGTGGAGAGCCGCCTGGTCATCTGGGCGGTGGCGGAGCTCTGGCTGGGCGAAGATGGCTGGACCCAGAGCCACCGGGTCTGCGAGGTGCAGGCCGAGGGCACCAGCCGGTTCGTGCGCACCATCATCCCCGCCGAGTACGTGGCCCACATTCCCTACCGCGAGGTGCACCCCGGCACCGTGGCCGCGGCGGGGATGCGGAGCTGGGAGGTGGACCTGGGTCCGGTCCCCGTGGGCTACGACCCGGCCGCCAGCCCGGGAGGGCCGCCGGCCAGTGTGGATCATCCCGCCGTCACCGACTGGGACGAAGACGGCAGGCCGGGGGCCACGGTGCTGGTGGACATCCCCTTCTTCGATCCTTTTGAGCTGTGGGTCGCGCAGACCGCGCGCATGAAGCTGCATGGCCAGGTGGTGGACGTGGACCGCATCGAGGGTGCGCTGGAGGTGTCCGAGCAGCAGCGCTCCACGCTGGGGGCCAGCAACCGGCTCTTCGCCCGCGACGCTGAGACCTGGTCGAAGCCCGACGCCAGCACCTTCCTGATGCTGCGGCTCCCCGCTGACAGCTCCTGTGCCGATGTCCGCGCCCTGATGGAGGCAGGATGATCCTCCTCTACGCGCTGCTGGCCTCGCTCGCCCTGCCGGTTCTCGCGCAGCCCCCCGCAGTGGAGCAGCCCGGTCTGGAGCTGCACTGGAACCCTCGCAGCGCGCAGCTGTGGGTGCTGCCCCCCGAAGGCGAGCACCTCGCACCCACTGCTCCCGCCTTTGTCGAGCTGCAGGCCGGCGGCCCGCGCTGGACCGTGGACACCTGGGGGGCCGATCTCGCCCAGGGCCTGGGCCTGCCCGCCCTGCACGCTCCCACCAGCATCGATGGCCTGGTGCGCGTGGCGCTGTGCCAGGACGGCGGCAGCGAGTGCCGCGTGGTGGAGCTGGAGCTCTGCACCATGCTGGACGGCGCCCGGGGTCGCCTGATCTGGAACCCATCACCCGTCACGCCTGCGCCTGTCGAGCGCCCGCCGGAGCACGGGGAGCAGCAAGGCATGGACTGGCCCGCGGCCCAGGTAGCCTCCGCCCTGGACGGCGAGCCCATCCTGCTGGACTTCGGCGCCACCTGGTGTCCACCCTGCCAGCTGCTGCTGGCTGAGGTGCTGCACAACCCAGCCCACAGCGATGTGCTGGCGGGCTTCCACTTGGTGGCGGTCGATGCCGACACGCCCGAGAGCTGGCCCTTGAAAGACCGCTTCGCCGTGGGTGGCTATCCCACCCTGGTGCTGGCCGACGCCTCGGGCGGAGAGCTCGCACGCCTCGAAGGCTACCCCGGCGCCGAGCCCTTCCTGCGCTGGCTGGGCGCCGCGGCGGCGCGCGGTGGGTCCCTCGATGCGCGGCTGGAGCGCTTCCGAGTCGGCGGGCTCGATCCCGGCCAGGCCAGCCTGTTGGCTCTGGACCTGGCGCGGGCCGAGCGGCCGGAGCCGGCGCTCGAGGTCCTGGCTGCGGCGGCCGACGACGAGCCGGCTCACCGCGCCGGCCTGCTGCTCGAAGGGGGCGCTGCGCACGTGGACTGGCTGGCCGAGCACGCCATGGGGCAGTTCGCCAGCTGGACCTGGGACGCGGTGGAGAGCCTGCAGGCAGATGTGGATCTGCAGCAGCGCGTGCTCCCGCCGCTCCGAGCCGCCCTGGCGGTGGCCGAGCCTCTGCAGGCCGCCGGAGGTCTCGAGGTGCTGGCCGAGCTGGTGGACGACGACCAGGCAGACGGGCTCTACGCCGCCGCCGCGGCGCTCACCGGCCAGGCCCTGACCGGCGAACCCGCCCACGATCGGGGCCTGTGGTCCCACCAGGCCTGGCTGCTGGAGCAGGCGGGAGCCGTCGATCCCGCCCTGGCCGTGCTCGGCCAGGCCATCGAGCACTACCCCGAGGAGTTCACCTACCACTACAGCCGCGCCCGCCTCCTGCTGCGGGCTGGGCGCGCGGCCCAGGCCGAGCCGGCCGCCCGACAGGCCCTGGCCCAGGCCTACGGCGACCAGGGCCTGCGCGCCGCCACCACCCTGGCGGAGATCCTGGCCGAGCTGGACCGCGCCCCAGAGGGCGTGGTCGCCCTCGACGAGGCCCTCGCCGCCTTCCCGCGTCCCGCCGAGGGCCTGCAGGTGCGCAGCTGGCGCTACCTGGACGCCGCCGAGAGCCTGCGCTCCGAGCTGCGGGACGAGGTCAGGTAGCCCCATGTCCCTCCGCCCGCGAAGCCTGGGTCAAGGCCGCTATGTGCTCGGCGCCCTGGTGGGCGAGGGCGGCATGGGCGCCGTCTACCGCGCCCACGACCTGCACCAGGACGAGATCCGCGCCATCAAGCTGCTGTCGCCGGGCCTGGCGCGCTCCACCGTGGTGCGGGAGCGCTTCCGGCGCGAAGCCTCGATCCTCGCCCTGCTCGAGCATCCCCACATCGTGCAGGTGCACGACTTCTGCGAAGAGGGCGGCCTCACCTACCTGGTGATGGACTATGTGGACGGCGGCTCCCTCAAGGACTGGGTGGTGCGCCATGGTCCCATGCCCGCCCGCATGGCGGTGGAGGCGCTCGTAGACGTCTGCGACGCCCTGGCGGTCACCCACGCCGAGGGCATCGTGCACCGCGATGTCAAGCCGCCCAACCTGCTGGTGGCCAGCGATCATCGCTGCCGCGTGGTGGACTTCGGCATCGCCCGCCTGGACTCCCCCTCGGCCCTCACCCGGCAGGGCATGCGCATGGGCACCCTGGGCTACATGGCTCCCGAGCAGCAGCGCAGCGCCCACGACGTGGACCATCGCGCCGACATCTTCGGCCTGGGGGCCACGCTCTATTCCCTGCTCACCGGCACGGTGCCGGCGGACATGCAGACCGCGCTCGAGCGCGACTACGCCTTGCTGCCCGAGCCCGTGGCCTACCTGGTCACCAAGGCCACCTTCCCCCTGCCCGACCAGCGCTACGACAGCGCCGAGCAGCTGAGCGCTGTGCTGCGGCGGGTCCGCGATCGCCTGCCCGAGCCGGGCCTGCAGACCCCGCCGCTGTACGAGCCCAGCACCGCGGAGTCCGAAGAGACCGTCACCGGTCCTACCATCGTGTTCGAGGACTGACCCCTGATCGTCAGGCGGTCTCGAGCCTGGCCATGGCGCGCCGCAGGTAGACCACGTGGCCCATCTCTTCGTCCACGAGGCGGTCCACCTTGTCGCGGCCCAGCTGGGCGGGGACCACCCTCTTCATGCCCAGGAAGAACAGGATGGTGTCGCGCTCGAACTCCAGGGCCAGCTCAAGGATCGCCCTGGAGCTGCCCGCCTGGTCCACCATGGTCTCAACGTCGAGATCGCGCCGGAACACGTGCTGCTCGGCCATGGCCTGCAGGTAGAGCTCGGCTTCGTCCATGGGATCGTGCACGGTGCCGGCGGCCTCGGGATCCAGCACCAGCTCGGCGCGCATGCGCTGGAAGAGCGCCTCGTGCATCTGCTCCCAGCCCGCCAGCTCGCTGAGCAGCTCGCGCGTGGCGTCGTCGGGTGCCACGGCGGCGGCGCGGCGGTAGAAGCGCGCCCCGTTGCGCTCGATCTCTTCGGCCATGGCCATGACTTCGTCGAGGTTGAAGGTGAAGCCCAAGGGATCCTCCAGGGGTGTGCGAACCCCCCTTGCATAGCTTGCGGGGCGGCCTTTTCCAGTCGTCGGCGATACCTTCCGATGCCATCCCCTTCCCAGGAGCGCCGGCATGGAGAGCGAGGCGACAGTGACCCTGGAGCGCCGCGGGCACGTGCTCGCCGTGGGCCTCAACCGCCCCGCCCGTCTCAACGCCTTCAGCCTGCAGATGCTGCGCGAGCTGGCCGAAGCCTACACCGAGTATGAGCGGGATCAGCAGCTGCGCTGCCTGCTCCTGTTCGCCCATGGGGACCACTTCACCGCCGGGCTCGACCTGGCGGAGGTGGGTCCCGCGGTGGCCGGCGGCGCGCCGCTGTTCCCTGCTGGAGCCGTCGATCCCCTCGGCCTGTCGCCACCGTTCCGCCGCAAGCCGGTGGTGGTGGCGGTGCATGGCTGGTGCCTGACCATGGGGGTGGAGCTCTGCCTGGCGTCGGACATTCGGCTCGCCGCCATGGGCGCGCGCTTCAAGCAGATGGAGGTGCAGCGGGGCATCATGCCGTTCGGCGGCGGCACCTGGCGCTGGCCCCAGGTCGCCGGCTGGGGCAACGCCATGCGCTGGCTGCTCACAGGCGACGAGTTCGACGCGCACGAGGCGCTGCGCCTGGGCCTGGTGCAGGAGGTGGTGGAAGGCGAGGCGCTGCTGGAGCGCTCGCTCGCTGTGGCGCAGCGGGTGGCAGCCCAGGCACCGCTGGCGGTGCAGGCCACCCGCGAGGCTGCCTGGCGTTCTGTCCAGGGGAGCGCGGATGAGGCGGCCCGGCTGGTGCTGGCGCAGGCCCGCGGGCTGATGGGCACCGAGGACGCCGCCGAGGGCCTGCGCTCCTTCCTCGAGCGGCGCCCGGCGAAGTTTCAGGGTCGCTAGCCGTCTTCGATGGCTGGCGGTTGCCCAGCCGGGATACGCCCAGTCGAAAGGAACAACAGGAGCAGGATCCATGGTCTCCAGCCGCCTCCCCCTGATCGGCCTCGCCGCCCTCACCCTCATGAGCACGCTCGCCGCCTGCCAGCAGCCCAGCCCAGCTCCCACCACCGAGCCCGCGCCGGCCCCCAGGGCCAAGGGCAAGGGCAAGGGCAAGGGCAAGGGCAAGATCCCCAGGGCCCCATCCCCCGTGGCCCAGGCCCAGGCCGCCGAGCCGGCTTCCGCTCCCATCACCATCGTCTACGCCGCCAACTTCGACTCCCAGAGCCCCTGCCACAAGGGCGACCAGAGCGGCTGCGATCTGTACCAGGCCAGCTACGATCTCGACCAGCACAAGGTGCTGTCCAGCACCCGGCTCACCAGCACGGCCAGCGCGGGCGAGTGGTTCCCCACCCTCGACCGCACGGGCTCCTACGTGCTCTACGAGCAGCGCCAGGGCCGTCGCGGCTCGGTGGCGGTGCTCGACATCGGCAGGGGCAGCTCCGAGGTGCTGTACCCGGGCCGCTACCCGGACTTCTCCCACACCGACGACCACTTCGTCTTCAACAACGAGCAGCGCCAGGTGGTGCAGGGCAGCTACAGCGCAGGAGCCGGGGGCTTCACGGCCACGGGCACCTCGGTGCTCACCCAGGGTCGCGATCCCCAGTACTTCCCGGACGGCGAGCAGGTGATGTACCACGTGCAGCCCCAGGGTGAGTCCACCCGCACCGCCTTCAGCTCCGTCTCCGGCGGCTCGCGCACCGACTGGTCCCCGGCCAACCGCTGCGCCCACGCGTCGGTGGGCTACAGCGGCGCCATCGGGCTCTGCGGCGCGGGCAGCACCTTCCACGTTCGGCGTCTGGAGGACGGCGCCTGGTCCGCTGCCCAGGAGCTGGGGCCGCCCCGCACCAAGACCGAGCTGGGCTCCCACTACTCCGGCTGCAGCGTGGTCTCCTACGCCTACGGAGAGTTCTGCGGTGACGACGACCACGTGGCGGCCACCGTCACCTGCAAGTCGGGCCCCGACGTGTCCTTCGCCAACCTGTTCCTGGTGAACGTCAGCAGCGGCCAGCGCATCGACCTGCACTCCCAGCTGCAAGCCGCCCACGGTGTGTCGGGCAAAGACACCGCCACCATCGCCTGCAGCCCAAAGTAGCTACCAGTCGATCTGCTCCAGCTCCCACTGCCCGCCGCCCGCGCTCAGGCTGACCCAGCAGCCGCCCTCGTAGGGGGCGATGCTGTCCACATAGGGCACGCCCAGGTCTCTGCACTCCGGTGTCGCCGCCGCGCCGATCTCCGGCCGCGCCTGGCGACACAGCTCGGCGTCTTCGTCGCCCAGCCGTGCCCAGTAGAGCAGGCCGTCGGGTGACCAGGCCGGTGTGACCTGGGGAAAGACAGCGCCCGAGCCGTCCACCACAAGGCGTGGGGTCCACATGCCGCTGCGGCGACGTTCGGCCAGCAGCAGGTCCACCGCGCCCGGGACGTAGCCGTGGAACGCCACCGAGATCCGGTCTCCGTCCACCCGCAGCGCCGGATGCTCCATGCGGCCGTACAGCTCGTCGTCGGCCGAGGTGTAGGCCCGGCGCCAGTTCTGGTCCTTCTCGCCGGCCCTGGACACCGTGTAGACCTCCACGGCGCGTGTGTGGGCCATGGAGCTGTTGCTCTTGCCGCGCCCCATGGCCAGCCAGGTGCCGTCGGAGGCCACCAGCGAGGGATCGATGGCGTAGCCTTCGGGGTCGGCGCCACCCTCGGGCAGCAGCCAGCCCTCGTCGGGACTGTAGACCGCGATCTTCATGCGCGTGGTCTTGGCCACAATCACGCCAGCATCGGCGGGATCGATGCTGGCGAAGGCCAGCACGAGCTCCCCCTGGGCGTTGACCGCCAGCGAGGGCTGCAGGGTGGGTGAGATGCGCTCCTCGGGGAAGCCGATGTGCCCCCAGCTGCCCTCGTCCTCGCGGCGCATGCAGCGCCCGATCCAGGGCCAGTTCTCCTCGTCGGTGCCCACGGTGAGCTGGCGCCAGCAGAGGTAGTCCACACCGTCGCCCTGCACGATCCTGGGCGCCTCCACGTGCAGGGCGTCCATGTCGCTGATCTGCTCGCCGTCCACCACCAGCTCGCTGCGGTTGGCCGGATCGGTGGACCAGCGTTGGCTGGCCAGCAGGCCGCCAGAGAGCTCGACGGCCACCTGTCCCGAGCGCTGCTGGATACCCGTGGGCTCGTCGAGCAGCTCCTCCATGACCAGCCCGCTGCCGTAGGGCATGTCCACCCCCAGCTGCCAGGCCAGGGTCTGGGTGATGTCTTCGAGGGTGTAGGGCGTGGCGGTGACGTAGCCCTGCTTGAAGCCCGGCCCCAGCAGCAGGATCGGGACCTCGTGGCAGCCGGAGCAGTCGTCGCCGTGCCCATGCCAGGTGGGATCATCTTCGTCGAAGCGGTGGCGCCCGTGGTCGGAGACGATGACCAGCAGGGTGCGGTCGGCCATGCCGCTCTTGTCGCTCTGGATCCAGTCCCAGAAGTCCACCAGGGGCTGGTCGATGGACTGGATGGCCGCCGCGTGCTCGTCGGGGAAGTCGTGGCCGCTGCGGTCGATGTAGTGCAGGTTGGCCAGGACGAAGGCGGCCCCGCCCTGCAGCTGCTGCCTGGCCCGGGCCAGCACCAGCGCGTCGGAGTTGGTGGGAGCGGAGGGCAAAGCCGTGTCTGCGGAGTGCCCTTCAGTGGTCATGGTCCAGGTGCCCGCCTGGGCGAGCCCCAGCCCGGGGTAGTTGCTGTAGTCGATGCCGTCCAGGTGGTAGGTGTTGCCCATCAGGACTACCTGCTCGCGCTCGAGCTCGTGCTGCCTGCGGATCAGCTCGTGCAAGAGGGGCAGATCGGCCCGGTACTGCCCGGCGCCGTCGCCCAGAGGCGGAGCGCCCATGGAGCGGTGGGCTCCCTGCAGCATGTCCACGTGGGCGGGCATGGTGAGGGTGAGGCCGGTGGC
The DNA here is from genome assembly GCA_964512185.1 of uncultured Enterobacterales bacterium. Classification (GTDB taxonomy): domain Bacteria; phylum Myxococcota_A; class UBA796; order UBA796; family JAFGLY01; genus CAZEJJ01. The sequence continues at coordinate 41,323 of CAZEJJ010000026.1, forward strand.
GTAGCCAGGCCGCACCAGCGCGCCCTGGGGGAGGAGCTGGGCGCGGCACTGGGGCAGGATCTCTGCGGTGGGGCCGTCCCAGGCGTCGGAGAAGCCACCGCCGTAGCTGGACTCGTCGCCGAAGGACTCCTCGATGCGGGCCCCATCGGTGACCAGGATGACCACCCGATCGATGCCGGTGCCCGGGAAGGGCTCGACGGTGTCGGTGACGGGGCTTTCCTGGGGGTCTGGGTGGCAGGCGCCCAGCAGGAGGAGCAGGGGCAAGGTGCGTCTCATCGGGGACCCAGGCTAGCCCCGATGCCGCCGCTTCGCCATCGGTACCGTGTCTCCGTGTACTGCCAGTGTTCTCTCCCGGGTCCGTGCGTTGGCCTTCGCCCCCATCCCGCGCGGCCTCAAAATCCAAATACTGGTAGCTGGTGAGGGCTTTCGCGGTGTATCCTCAGAGCGTCAGGCCCCCGGAGCTTTGGTGCAGCACCGCGGGGCGTTGGAGCTTAGATGGTGCTTTTTTGCCTGCTGCTGGGGCTGCGGCCCGCGGTCGCTGTGGACTACTTCGAGGGCAAGGCTTTCTACCTGGGCGATCCCCATGTGCACACTGGGGCGTCGGGAGATGGCGGCTCCAGCGACGTGGGCAGCTGCGACGCCGAGGGGGAGTGCGGTTCGGTGCTGGGCATCGTGGACACCGCCCGCAGCAACGGGCTGGACTGGATGGCGGTGGTAGACCACGTAAACAGCTCCCCCATCGACGATGACGAGTTCCGCTCCGTGGCGGCGGTGCTGCGCAACGGCAACGCCCCCAACGACGGCTTCGTCACCGTGCTCGGCGCTGAGGTTCATTTCACCTTGAAGGGCGTGGGCGACCTGGGCCACAAGAGCCTGCTGCTGTTCGGCAGCAACGAGCAGCTGGCGGATCTGTACCCCCACGACCTGCAGCCCATCCCCGGCTCCACCACCACCCAGCTGCAGGACTGCGCCAACATCGCCGCCTACATGCAGCGCGTGCGCGACGAGCTGGGCGACGCCCTGCTCATGGATCACCACCCGGCCACCACCACGCCCATGGCCACCAACTGGGACTGCGCCGACCAGGGCTACGGCCCCGCGGTGGAGATCTACTCCGAGCACGGCAACTCCGATCGCCTCAGCACCGACTTCGACGCGCTGTGGAGCGACGCGGTGGGCACCTCCACCGTGGCCTATGCGCTCACGCCCGCCCAGCACGGGCTGCGGCTGGGCATCTTCGGTGGCACCGACACCCACGACACCCAGCCCGGCAGCGTCTGCGACGGCGACACCCTGCATCCCCACCACCCCTACGGCGGCGGGCTCACCGTGGTGGTGGCCGACGAGCACGCGACCTTCGATCGGCCCGCCATCCACGACGCCTTTGTCCAGCGGCGCACCTACGCCACCAGCGGTCCGTTGATCCCGGCCGTCGTGGAGTACAGCAGCGAGGGGGAGCTGCTGGGCGGCATGGGCGAGGAGATCGCCCTGGACGAGCCGGTGGACATCGACATCCAGCTGCGCGTACCCGCAGAGCTGGCCAGCTACGTCCTCGAGGTGCGGCTGCACGAGCCCGAGGGCAGCGACTTCCAGCGCATGACCGAGCAGGGCGACGGGGTCTGGGCCTACACCATGCCCGCCGAGGGCATGCTGGACTACCTGTGGCCGGTGGTCGTCGTGGATGGAGAGCGCTGGTACTCGGGCCAGGACTGCGCTGACGGCGGCGACACCCAGGAAGAGCGCCTGTGGCTCTCGCCCACCTGGTTCGACCTGGTCTCCGGGCTCGAAGATGACCTGGACGGCGACGGCTGGACCGTGGAAGATGGCGACTGCGACGACGAGGACGCGGGCATCAACCCCGAGGCCACCGAGAGCTGCGCCATGCCTGGCGACGAGGACTGCGACGGGCTGGTCAACGAGGAGGACGAGGACTGCAGCGCCAGCGGCGACACCGGCTTCGGCAGCGAGCCCGAGCGCGAGCTGCCCATGGGAGACACGGCTGAAGGCGACCCCGCCGTCCCCGAGCCGCCCGGACGCCGCTTCGGGCAGTGCGCCAGCGCTGGAGCCGGCGCGGCCGGCTGGTACCTGCTCTTCGCCCTGGCCTGGCTGCGTCGCCGGCGGGTCGGAGCGGAGGGCTAGTCCACCACCGCTCCGTCGCAGGCCGCGTCGAACCAGTGCAGGTAGCCCTCGTGCTCCGTGTAGGGGAGCAGCTGCTCGGGGAGCTCGTCGGTCTGGGTGCCCGAGTCGTGGGCGTGGGCCATGGCGTGCCAGTCGTACGAGGCGCAGCCGCTGTTGCCGCAGCGGACGGACTGCTGGCCGTCTACGTGCAGCCCCCAGCGATAACCTGGGTTGGTGTTGGTGTAGCAGGTGATGCTGTCGGCGCTGCCCACCGGCTGGGGCTCCGGCCAGCTCTGGCCCGGCTCCAGGCCCAGTGAGCCCGTGAGGGCCCAGGCCAGGTTGGTGGTGGACCAGGGGTGCTCGGCGTCGCCCACGTAGCCGGCCTGCACCCAGGCCTCGCCCAGGGAGGCCGGAGAGACGAACAGCGGCACCTGGGCGGACCAGTCGGTGGGCATGCCGCCGTGGCCGCACTGGCGCTCGGGCTTGAAGGTCTTGTCGGTGCAGGGTGCCTCGCCGTGGTCTGAGACCATGACGAAGACCAGGTCGTCGAGGCGGCCCATGGACTCCAGTTCCTCGAGCATGGACTCGAGGCGCGGCTGCAGGCGCTGCTCGCGCCAGTGCTGCACGCTGTCCATGGTGGTGGCCCAGAAGGTCTCCCGCAGGGCCTCGGCGTCCACCTCGTCGTCCTTCTGGGCCAGCTCCACGATGGTCGCCCAGACCTCCTCGGTCAGGAAGGCGTCGTAGCGGGGATCGTCCTGGGCCACGATGCCCTGGGCCACCGCGAAGTCCCAGGTCTGCTCGCAGCCGGTGGTGGTGGGGTCGAAGAAGCAGCGCGGCAGGTGTCCACCGGAGAGGAACTCGTTGAACAGGCCCACCACGGGACCGCCCTGGGCGGCTTCGTCCAGCATGGCCTGCATGGCCACCACCATGGGGAAGTCCTCTTCTGCCATGGCAGCCTGTTCTGCCAGGGTGACGCTCAGCGGCATGGACTCCACCTGGCGGGTGCCCTGCACCCAGGCGCTGCGGCCGTCCGCGCAGTCCTCCTGGGGGAAGACGAAGTCGAACACCGCGTTGTCCAGGCCCATGAAGTACGCGGCGCCGTGCTGCGTGGCGATGCGCCGCAGCGCGGAGGGATCGGCGCAGGAGGGAGAGAGCAGGGCGCGCTTGGCGCCCCGGTTGTGGCTGGGCCACAGGGCGCGCAGGTGGGTCTCCAGGGTCCACGAAGAGGGGGCGACGCCGCCCTGGTGGCAGGACAGATCGAGCCTGTGGTCCCGGAACAGGGCCTGGAGCTGTGCACACCAGCCGTCTTCCTGGGCCGCCAGCGTGCCCAGGGTGTCGGGCACCAGGTAGACGAGGATTGGCCCCTGCTCGAGGCCGCTGCTGTCCACCTGGGCCGTCTCCTGTGGTGGAGCGCGGCAGGCACTTCCCAGCAGGACGAGGGCGAGCAGGTGGCTCATCTGACTTGTCCCTGGCTCTTTGGCCGGCAGACAGTGGATCGATAGGCTACCCTGCCGTCTCAGCCTCTTCCACTGGGTTATCCCGGTGGGCCCAGAAGCCGACCGGCGAGGAGCCCCGCCCGGCATGGACCGTCGATTCCAGACCCTGGACGCCGCCTCGCCGCTGTTGGGAATCTGCCTGCTGCTGGGGGCCTGCGGCTTCCCTGAAGAGGACACCGCCGCACCAGTGGTGGAGCGGGACCCAGCGCCCACGGTGGTGCTGATCACCGTCGATTCGCTGAACACACGCCTGCTGTTCGACAACGACTGGGGCTGGGACACCTCCCCCAACCTGGAAGCCCTCTGGGAAGACTCGGTGCTCTTCACCAACGCGCTCTCGCCGCGGGGGGTCACCCGGCCGGCGCTGTCCACCGTGATCACCGGCGTGTACCCGCGCGACCACGACGTGCGGGCCAACAGCGACATGCCCAGCCGCACCATGCTGCACGAGCGCTTCCAGGCCGCCGGCTACCACACCTTCGGCTACTCGGCCAACCAGTGCCCGCTGCTGGATCTGGGCATCGACGATCGCCTCTGCACCTGGGAGTCCAACCCTGACGGCGACGGCGGATCCGGATCGCTGCAGAACCGGGACCAGATGTTGGTGGACGACCTGGTGGAGAACCTCTCGCTGGTGGACAGCGATGAGAACATCTACGTCTGGCTGCACCTGAACCACGTGCACCGCCCCTACGAGATGGTGCCCGAGTACTACAGCGGCTACCACCCCGATCCCTACAGCGGTGATCTCGATCCCTCCGATCAGGACATGCTGACCGACATCACCCTGGGCAAGGCCGACTACTCTGAGGCCGACAGGGAGCACCTGGAGGCCATCTACGCCAGCCAGATCCGCGACACCGACGAGCGCATCCAGAGCCTGCTGCAGGTGCTCAAGGACCTGGACCGCTACGACGAGGCCGTCGTGGTGTTCGGCATCGATCACGGCGACGAGCTGGCGGAGCACAACGACTACTTCTGGCACGGCTGCTCCCCCTACGGAGCGGTGCTCGACGTGGCCTACAGCTTCTACGCTCCCGGTCGGATCCGGGGGGAGCCCGGCATCAACGAGGGCTGGATCAGCCTGGCCGACGTGGCCCCCACCATCGCGCACCTCGCCGACGCCTTCCCCGTGGGCGACCTGGTGGGCGGCCATTCCGTGGCTCCCTTCCTGCACTCGGGGGGCGAGCCCGCTTCGCCCGTGTACTTCGAGCGGGGCACCCAGGCCGCCGGCGTGGTGGCCGACAACTACAAGTACCTGCTGGCCGGCTCCACGGAATTCCACTCCTGCGAGCCCTACAGCGCCTATGACGACTACGCCTATCTCACAGAGCTCGAGGAGCTCTACGACCTGGTGGCCGATCCCGAAGAGCTGAACAACCTGGCCGTGGACCAGCCCGACGTCCTGCTGTCCATGAAGGACACCCTGTGTACCTGGGTGCTCAAGACCGACTGGCAGAACGAGTCCCAGGACGCCGACAACCCCATGGTCCAGGCCTGCGTCACCTTCAGCCAAGGCGACAGCTGATCAGCGGAGGACCGCTCGGCCGCTACCCTGCCTGTGGAGGTGCCCGTGGAGCCCTGTGCTCGCCTCGTTCTCTTGCTGGGCCTGGCCCTGGCCTGCGACCCCGTCGGCGTGTTGGACGACGAGGACACCGCCCCCGGAAGCGACACCGACACCGACACCGACACCGACACCGGCGGTGACAGCGACACGGAGCCCTTCGAGCCACCGGAGTACTGCGAGGAGGCCCTGCAGGGGGAGCTGCAGCACGTCGCCAGCCACCCCGAGGCCCCCTACTTCGTGCATCATCCGGACACCGACAGCCTGAGCGTGCCCACGATCGTCTTCATGCCGGGGGGCGGCGGCACCGAGAGCTCGGGGCCGGGCACCTTCCGGCAGTGGTTCGAGCGGGGCAGCAGCCTGGGGGACTACCGCGTGCTGGTGGTGGTCTCCGGCGACGGCGATCTCACCGACGAGTGGGACCGGGTGCCGGCGGCGCTCGACGAGGTGCTGGCCTGCTACGGTGGCGACAGCAGCCGGGTGCACCTGGCGGGCACCTCCAACGGGGGGCTGGGGGCCTTCTCGGTCATGCTCGACCACTACGAGCGCTTCGCCACCCTGATGGGCTGCCCCGGGGTGTGGACCAGCTGGGACGAGGACGAGGTGCTCACGGCCCTGACAGGGCGGCCGGTCTACAACGGCGTGGGCGAGCTGGACTCGGGCTGGCTGCCCTACGTGGAGCTCACCCACGAGCGCCTGCTGGCCCTGGGGCTCGACTCGGTCTACGTGGAGTTCGAGGGGCAGGATCACATCCCCAACGACGCCTTCGACCAGGATCAGCTGTTCGACTTCTGGGACGAGCATTGATCCGTGCAGCAGGCGACAGAAGCTGCCGGTGGCCCTGGTGGGTGGTCTGTACATGCCGATCTTCGCCCTGTCGGCAGCGATCAGGGGTTGAGGTGTTGTTCGCGGTGAGTGGTATACTCGCCGGACTTTCGAGATCTTCGAGGTGTGACGATGAAGCTCTTCGCCCTGCTGGCCCTGTTCTCGGTCGTTTCCTGTGACACCGTGGCCGAGCCCGGGGGAGACGATCCCGTGGGCGCCGTCGCTGCCCGTGGTGGTAGCTGCGGCGATGGGGTCTGCGACCAGAAGGAGCAGAGCAAGGGGGTCTGTCCGGAGGACTGCAGCAGCCACGGTTCCCCGGCCCTAGCCCCCGCTCCGGTGGGAGCCTCGGCGGGCGAGATCCCCACCGCTCCGGTGGCTCGGCGAGAGCCGGCCAGCGGCACGGGCGACGTCGCTCCCCTGTTCTTGAGCGTGATCATCCACGCCGAGGAGGACATCGGCGGCAACAACAAGATCAAGAACCAGATCCCCGACTACGATGGGGACAAGGAGCTGATGCTGCACTTCACCAAGGTGATGAGGGAGTTCGCCGAGTTCTGCGAGCAGCACGGTGCTCATGTCAACTTCGGCTCCGACTGGACCTTCGCCGACGGCGTGCGGCTGTACGATCCCGGCTTCTTCACGGATCTCGAGGCCCAGGGCCACGAGATCGATCCTCACGCCCACGAATCCCATGTGGCCTACCACGAGGTCCGACAGCGCATCATCGCTGCCGGCGGCAGCCCCACCCCGGTGGCCTCGGGGCTCGTGGAATCCCAGATCGACGCCAAGATGGCCTACTTCGACGGGCGGGGCAGCGAGTTCAAGATCCTGTGGGGCGTGGCCAACGCCGGTCATGGCAGCGGCGAGGTCCGCTCGGGCTGGGTCTGGCGTCCGTCCCGCACCGACTGGCTCGAGCACGACCCGGGCGCCCGCTACATCGTCATCGGCGGCGGTGAGATGGGCACCGATGTCTCTTCGGTCAAGGCCGCCATCGACGGCCGTAGGTCTGGCCAGCTCAACACCTACTCGGTCTTCGTCACGCCTCGCTGGTTCCTGGCGGCCCGCGGCGCGCCCGGCATCCCCGAGCAGTGGACCACCGACCGCAACAGCCCCGACTACTGGGAGAACCGACTGGCCACCTGGGAGGCTTTCTTCTCGGGGCTCGACTCCTACACGGCGGCGGGGACCCTGCGGTACGCCACGCTCACCACCGTGGCGGATCTGTTCGAGCAGAACGAGGGCCGCGTCGCTCCCGACGCCGACGTGCAGCATCCGCGCTCCTCCGGAGATCGGGCTGGCGGTCCCGGCCGCAGCGGCGGCGGAGCCAAGGGCAGCGGCGGCGGTCGCGGTGGCGCCAAGGGTGGCCGCAAGCGCTGACGCGCCAGCCTGGTCTACCGGATGGGATCGCCCTGAACCACGGTGTTCCAGGCACTGTGGACAGAGAAAAGCTGGTGACAGGACTCGCTCGCTCGGTATAGTGGGAGGTCCGTCCCAGGCCCCTGGCCTGGTGCCCGTTTTGGGGCGTGGAGCGAGGAAATGCTGCTTTTGTCCCTGCTGCTCGCCGTGTCGCCGGTGCGCGCCTCGGAATTCTTCGAGGGTCGGGGTTTCTACCTGGGGGACGTGCACGTGCACACCGGGGCTTCGGCCGACGGTGGCGCCAGCGACATGGGCAGCTGCGAGGGCGACTGTGGGGCGGTGGAGGCGCTCGTCGACACCGCCCGCATCAACGGGCTCGACTTCATCGGCGTGGTGGACCATGTCAACCACATCACCGTGGCCTACGACGACTACCGCTCGGTCAACCAGATCCTGCGCGACGGCAACGACCCCCTGGGGGGCTTCGTCACCCTGCTGGGGGCCGAGGTGCACTTCGCCCTGTACAGTGGCGACCTGGGGCACAAGAGCCTGCTGCTGTTCGGGACCAACGGCCAGCTCGAGAACCTCGACGCCACCGACGTGCAGCCCATCCCCGACTCCACCAGCACGGTGATCGACGACTGCTCCGACATCGCCACCTACATGGCGGGCGTGCGCGCCGCACTGGGCGACGCCCTGCTGTTGCCCCACCACCCGGCCACGGTCAAGCCCATGGCCACCGACTGGGACTGCCACGACATGGACTGGGGGCCGGCGGTGGAGATCTACTCCGAGCACGGCAACAACGACCGCATGGACACCGACTGGGACGGGCTCTGGAGCGACACCGAGGCCACCGGCACGGTGTTCCACGCCCTGTCGGCCGCGGGCTATCGCTACCGCCTGGGCATCGTGGGCGGCACCGACAGCCACGACACCCGGCCCGGCAGCGTCTGCGATCTCGATCCCGTGCTGGCGCACCAGCCCTACGGAGGCGGGCTCACGGTGGTGGTGCTGCCTGAAGAGGACACCTTCGATCGCGGCTCCATCCACGACGCCATCGTGGCCCGCAGCACCTACGCCACCAGCGGCCCGCTGATCCCGGTGGTGGTGGACTACTCCAGCGGCCAGGAGCTGCTGGGAGGCATGGGCGAGGAGATCGACCTCGAGACCGCCATGGACGTGTACATCTCGGTGCGCGTGCCCAAGGAGCAGGCCGCCTTTGTCACCCAGGTGCGCCTGCGGGCCGAAGACGGCGCCAGCTACGAGCTGTTCAGCGACGAGGGTGGCGGCGGCTGGTCCTACACCCTGGCCGCCGAGTCCCTGCCCGACTTCGCCTTCGTGGAGCTGGGCATCGACGGTGCCACCTGGTACGCCGAAGAAGACTGCAACGACGGCGGAGACAACGACGAGGAGCGCATCTGGCTGTCGCCCACCTGGTTCGATGTGGCCGACGAGCCTGAAGAAGACCTGGACTCCGACGGCTGGACCGTAGACGACGGCGACTGCGACGACGAAGATCCTGCTGTCAACCCCGGCGCAGACGAAGACTGCGACACCAGTGGCGACGAGGACTGCGACGATCTCGCCGACGGTGACGATCCCGACTGTACCGACTCCGGTCCACCGGTGGACAGCCCGCCAGAAACAGGCGACAGCTCCGACAGCTCCGACAGCTCCGACAGCGTGCCCGACTCCGACACCGACACCGGTGGAGCCCAGCCGGGCAACCGCTGTGACGACTGCTCCAGCGCGCCCGCTGGCGCAGCGCTGTGGACCCTGGCGGCCCTCGCCTTGCTGAACCTCCGACGGCGCCTCAGAGCGTCCGTAAAAGGACCCCATGTCTGCCCGTGATCTGTTGCTGTTCGCACCGCTGATGCTCGGCGCGGCCGTCCCTGGCTGTGAATGCCGCTACTCTCACGAATCCGGAGACTCCGAGACCGGCGCCGTGGACAGCGAGCTCGACTCCCACGCCGAAGGCCTGCACTGGGAGATCACCTCTCCCGAGGCCGATGGTGTCTATGACGAGTGCGAGGAGGTCTGCTTCTCGGCGGTCCTGCACGACGGCGCCACCCCCCTCTCGGGTGTGCTGGCCCAGGTGGAGCTGCAGGGGCTGGGCCTGGTGGCCGAGGGTGAGACCGACGAGGAGGGCCTGCTGGAGGGCTGCGTCACGGGCCTCGAGCCTGGCGAGCGCGAGGTGGCCTTCAGCTCCCTCGAGCTGGGTCTGGAGCTGGATCTCTTCCGCAGCTTCGAGGTGCGACCCTTCGGCTACAGCTTCGGGCTGGAGCGCGATCTGGAGCCCCTGGGCGCCGTGCCCTGGACCCCCGGCTTCGAGCGCTACGCGGGCAACCCCGTGCTGGCGCCCGGCGACGACGGCGACTGGGACAGCGCGGGCCCCCTGCTGGCCACCGTCGTGAACGACGGCAGCGAGTACTTCCTGTACTTCGCCAGCACCAGCGGTCCGAACTACGAGATCGGCGTGGCCACCTCTGCCGACGGGCTGGAATTCACCAAGCACGCCGACAACCCCATCCTGGCCGCCAGCGGCGTCGATGGCGACTGGCAGGCCCTGGCCACCAACAGCCCCTCGGCGCTGTACGAGGACGGTGTGTTCAAGGTCTGGTACACGGGGCGGGGCGAGGAGACCGGCGGCCAGGACATCGGCTACGCCACCTCCACCGACGGCTTCGACTTCGAAGATGACGCCGACAACCCCGTGCTGTCCGCCACCTACAGCGACTGGGAGGGCCAGGCGGTGGCCCATCCCTCGGTGCTGCACGTCGCTGGTGTCTACGAGATGTGGTACTCCACCGGCCTGCACCACATCGGCTACGCCATCTCCAGCGACGGCGAGGACTGGGAGAAGTACTGTCGCGGCCCGGTGCTGGATGGCGAAGAGGGCACCTGGGAAGACGGGCAGGTCAAGTCCGCCGAGCTGTACCACGACGGCGAGACCTACTACATGGCCTACTCAGGGGGCAGCACCGGCGGCTTCCAGGTGGGCTGGGCTGCCAGCAGCGACGGGAGCCGCTGGGTCAAGCTCGACGAACCCGTGCTCGCTCCCAGCGACGAGTCCACCGACTGGGACGCCCTCACCACGCTGGGTGCAGCCCTGCTGGCCGAGGGCGACACGCTCAAGACCTGGTACAGCGGCACCTCGGGTGCCGGCGCCCAGATCGGCTACGCCGAAGCGGAGCTGGCGAACTGATGGCTGGGAGGAAGATGATGAGAACAGAGCTTGCCTCCATCGCGCTGCTGGGTGCGGTCCTCGCCGCCTGCTACAGCGACCCGGACTCGCCGCCCGAGACGGGCCTCGACACCTCCGTGCCCGAGGAGACCGACACCGAACAGCTGCCGGTCACCTACGCCCTCACCATCGTGGCCGAAGGAGAGGTGGCCGAGGCGGAGGCGCCACGGCAGGCCCTGACCATCTCCGCCAACGGCTACAGCTACGCCCTCGACGAGAGCGCCGAGTTCGTGCGCTACCTGACCGATGCCTACGTGCATCCCACCGGTGACTACTGCGTCAACCCCGACCAGCAGGGGGAGTGTGCCGGCGGCACCGACTGGACCAGCGGCCGCATCCGCTCCCTCAACCCCACCAGCCACATGTGTGTGGATGAGCTGTATGGGCGCCTCTTCCTGGTCAAGGACGACCTGTCCAAGGTGGAGGAGGTGGACGTCAGCTTCGAGGGCGAGCAGGCCTACACCTTCAACCGGCCCAACCAGACCCACACCCTGGAGCTGGCCGAGGCGGATCCCGCGGTCTTCGACGGCCCCTGCGCCTACCTGCCCAACACCGATGAGCTGCTCTTCTCGGCGCCCGACTCCGGCTGGCTGGCCAGCTTCGACATGGAGGCCGAGGAGGGAGAGGAGACCGTCACGCTCTACGCCCAGACCGGGCTGGAGCCCAGCCGCATCTACCTGCTGGATGGCGGCGTAGAGCTGGTGATGGACGACGCCAACAGCAACAGCATCGCGGTGGTGGACGCCGCCGACTTCAGCGTCTCCCGCAGCCTGGAGATGGGCAGCGAGGTGCACGACTTCGCCCTGGATTCCCAGCGCGGCGTGGTCTACGTGGCGCGGGGCGGCCTGGGTGCCGCCCGCGTCGATCTGAACCTGCCCGGCGATCTCGTGGCCGAGCCCATCGAGGTGGAGGGGGTGGTGGAGCAGGTGGTGGTGGACCCCACCACCGGCACCGCTCTGTTCGCCAGCGAGCACGTGGGCTCCTGGTCTGTGACCCTGGTGGAAGAGCTCGAGGTGGACCACGCCCTGATGCTCGATGAGGACCTGCTGATGCTCTCGGAGCCCGGCAGCATGGGTGACTTCGTGCTGTGGATGCAGCGAGCCAGCGGCGAGATCGGCTACGACGTCTACGACGCCATCCCGGACATCCCGCCCGACCTGCCGCCCCTGCACGTCTTCCTGGCCTCGGCGGTGGAGCAGCCCTTCAGCCTGGAGATCGAGTGCGAGGCCGACGAGGGAGACTCGGTCTCCAAGATCCTCGACTACATCCGCTGCAACGCCGCGGTGCTGCAGGATCTCGAGGTCCCCATGAGCATGGGGCTGGTCTACAACTTCGCCGTGGTCACCGAAGAATGCGGCCTCACCACCATGCCCCAGGAGCTGCAGGACAGCTACGGCTTCGAGGTGGGCACCATGGTGCACGACAAGCCCGGCTACAACTGCACCGACAAGGAGGTCGAGGGCGTCGAGCCCGACGCCTGCGTGTCGAGCGATCCCGACTACTGCAACCCGGAGCGGCCCAACGCCAGCTGCACCTGGCCCGATGATCCCGACTACTGCGATCGGGGCGACTGGGACTGCTACAAGGCCTTCATCGACGAGCACAACGTGGTGGCCGACGCCATCATCCCGGGTGGGGGCGCGTTCATCAGCAGCGCCGATCGCCACGGCATGTGGGACTGGGACTGGGTGCGCGCCTACCAGGAGATGGCCCGGGCCGACGGCGGCAACGACGGCTACGACGTCACCCTGATGGCCCAGGCCTGGGCCTCCTCTTCCGAGGTGGAGTACGACGATCCGCGCGGCAAGAACCCCGCTCCGTGGCGCGCCGCGGACTCCGTGCAGGCCTGGTACCTGGAGTACTACGACGACTGGACCGTCGACTCCGCCTTCTCCGACCTGCTCTACCTGCCCGGGCTCACCGTCTCCACCATCAAGCTGGGGGAGTGGCACCAGACGGGCCTGTTCATGAACGACTTCCTCGACCACTATGAAGGCACCATCACCTACAGCGAGCAGGACTTCGAGGTGCTGCACCAGTACCTTCGCCGGGCGCTGAACCATCGCACCGTCACCGGGCCCAACGTGTGGTACTTCCACGTGCACGACATCGGCCAGATGAACCTGGCCGCCGCCGACTGCGAGGAGCTCGACGGCGCCGATCTCCTGCGAGAGTTCGTGCCCATGGTCAAGGAGACCTACGAGTCCCCAGGCTACATCGAGTGGATGACTCCCTCCGAGATCCGCGCCGCCTACCTACCGAACTAGCCCAGGGGGCAGAATCCGACGTCAGCTTCCAGTGGGTGGACTCGCGGTGTCGCTCGTCGGGGCGGCCGCCCTCGCTGCCTGCGGGCCACGCGACGACGAGCAGAAGATCCCCTCCGGTGCCCAGTGGGATCCCGCGCCCACGGTGCTGCTGGTCACCGTCGACTCCCTGAACGTTCGGCTCCTGATGGACAACGACTGGGGCTGGGACACCGCCCCCAACCTGCACGCCTTCTTCGATGAGTCGGTGCTCTTTCCCCACACGCTGGCGCCCCGCAGCATGACCCGGCCCTCCCTGTCCTCGTTGCTCACGGGCAGCTATCCCCGCGACCACCGGGTGCGCGGCAACCACGGCTCACCGGTGCGCGTCACCCTGCAGGAGCGCTTCCAGGCCAACGGCTACCACACCTTCGGCTACTCGGCCAACCAGTGCCCCCTCATCGACATGGGCATCGACGAACGCGTCTGCACCTGGGAGCAGGAAGACGACGAGGAAGAGGCCGAGGACAGCTACCAGGAGCGCGACGAGCAGCTGGTGGACGAGCTGCTGGACAGCCTGGCGGTGGTGGACTCCGAAGAGCAGATCTTCGTCTGGCTGCACCTCAACCACGTGCACCGGCCCTTCGAGCTGGTGCGGGAGTACTACGACGAGTTCCATCCCGAGCGCTACCTGGGTGATCTGGATCCCTCGGACGAGCAGCAGATGGAGGAGATCACCTTCGGCGAGCGCGAGTACAGCGAGGCGGACCGCAGGCACGTGGAGGCCGCCTACGCCAGCCAGATCCGCGACAGCGATCGCCGCATCCAGTCGGTGCTCCAGCTGCTGCAGGACCTGGATCGCTACGAAGACGCGGTGGTGGTCTTCGGCATCGACCACGGCGAAGAGCTGGCCGAGCACAACGCCTACTTCTGGCACGGCTGCTCCCCCTACCGCAGCGTGCTGGGGGTGGCCTACGCCTTCCGCGCCCCCAGGCGCGTGCCGGAGCCCGGCGTGAACGAGGGCTGGATCAGCCACGTGGACATCGCGCCCACCATCGTGGGGCTGGCCGACGCCTTCGCCTTCGCCGGCACGTCCGTAGGCCAGTCGCTGGTGCCCTACCTGGTGAACGGCGGTGAGCCCACAGCGCCGGTGTTCTTCGAGCGGGGCATCAACACCGGCGGCGTGGTGGCGGACAACTACAAGTACCACCTCAGCGCCGATCCCACCTTCTCCAGCTGCGACCCGTACAAGAGCGTGGCCGGCGCGGACTACCTGGGCGAAGAAGAGGAGCTCTACGACCTGGTGGCCGACCCTGAAGAGCTGAACAACCTGGCCAGCGAGCAGACGGAGCTGCGCGACGAGCTCAAGACCCAGACCTGCGCCTGGGTGCGCAGCCGCTCCTGGATGTCCACCGCCCGCGTGGATGACAACGAGCTGGTGGGCCTCTGCCGCGACTGGGCCGGGGACTGAGCCCCTCTACGGCTCCACCTTCAGGATGGCCGAATAGGTCACGGTGCCTACGCTGCCGCCGATCTCGTGCTGGCCCGTCCACTCCGCGTAGACGCCGCCGTCGGACTCCACGTCGCCTGTCCAGCTGTCGGCGTAGCCGTCCACCGCGACCCGCCCGTCCACGGTCACGCCGTTGCTCACCGAGCCGGTCATGGTGACGCGGATCTCGCCGGTCTCGTCGGCGTGGCCAGCGTCATCGGGTACGCAGCTGGCGGTGAGGTAGAGCTGGCCACCGCTGGCGCTGCCGCTCACCGCCGCGGTGCAGGTGCCGGTCTCGTCGGGGCGGCTGACGTAGGCGGTGATCTCCAGCTTGCCGGTCTTGGCGCCGTCCGCCAGGTTGCCGGTCTGGATCTCCTCGGCGCTCTCGCCCGAGCTCACCAGCGACATGAAGTACTCCCAGTCCCAGCCCGAGCCCGGGTCGGTGTGGCAGGAGGAGCCCCCGCCGCTGGAGCTGGAGCAGCCCGGCACCTCGTAGTGCCCGATCACGTGGTCGCGGTCGCAGGGGAAGCTGTTGCGGTCGCAGATGTCCCGCACCAGGGCGGCGGAGGAGCGGTACATGGCGTCGGTGTACCAGGTCTCGGGGGCGTCCACGTAGCCCTCGTGCTCGATGCCGATGGAGCGCTGGTTGGTGTCCCAGTGCCCCGCGTGCCAGCCGATGTCGGCCTCGTCCACCATCTGGGTGATCTCACCGTCGCTGGAGCGCATCACGTAGTGGGTGCTGGCGCTGGCTGCGCTGTTCTGGAACCAGGAGATGCAGCCGGAGTAGCTGCCCTGGATGGTGTGGATGACCACCGTGTCGATGTCTGCCGCGCCGCGCGATCCGTCGGTGTAGTTGGAGCTGGAGGCGGCGATGAACTGGGAGGAGAGCCCGCTGCCCGAGGTGGCCTGGCGGTCGATCTCCCTCCAGGGCATGTCCCGCGGGAACACCTCCAGCCACTGGCCATCGGGGGTCTCCACCACGAAGCCCCACTGCAGCAGGTCGTAGACCTGGTTGGCGAAGCCGTCTGCCACCATGGGATCTTCTGCGCCCACGTAGGCGGCCACCACCGGGAACCACTCCGGCAGGGTGTCCACGTGCTCGCCGGTGTGGGACTCGCGCTCGTGGGCCAGCTTGCCCAGGGTCCAGGCGCCCGCCTGGATGTTGGCCACCCGGTCGAAGATGATGGAGCTGACGTTCAAGCCCAGGGCGTCGGCGGCCTGCAGGGCGGAGGGCGTGCCGTAGTCCAGGCGCAGGTTCATGAGCCCGATGGTGTCGTGGGCCGAGACGTCCCCGCCGCGGTTGTCCATGCGTGTGAGGGCGTAGGAGACAGCCATGAGCAGATCCCAGGGCACGTCGTAGCTCTCAGCCGCGGCCTTGTAGGCCTGGTCCAGGTCGTCCTCGGCGGGTTGCTCGCCTGGAGCACAGGCGAGGACTCCGATGAGCAGCGTGGCGGGGAGCATGACCACCTCCGGACTGGGGGGCCCTGCTACAGTTCAGGAACCGTGCCAACCGTTGGAGGCGGACTTTGGGCGGATCACTGCGGCGCTTCCGTCGCGCTTGGGGTCTGGCCACCCCAGCACGAAGGACAGCGCCGTCGCAGCGCCGCGCTGCTGATGAGGGCTATTCGGGGGCCGGCTCGGGCGCGTCTTCTGTGGGGGCCGGTGGGGGGGCGAGGGGCTCCCCTCCCGCCGCGGCCGTGGGCCCGGCGGGGGGGGGGGGGGGGGGGGGGGGGGCGGGGGGGGGGGGGGGGGGGGGGGGGGGGGGGGGGGGGGGGGGGGGGGGGGGGG
>CAZEJJ010000027.1:0-25329 GCA_964512185.1 uncultured Enterobacterales bacterium
TGCCGCCCATGCCGCCCATGCCGCCCATGCCGCCCATGCCGCCCATGTCACC
This sequence comes from uncultured Enterobacterales bacterium, assembly GCA_964512185.1. GTDB lineage: Bacteria > Myxococcota_A > UBA796 > UBA796 > JAFGLY01 > CAZEJJ01. The sequence continues at coordinate 53 of CAZEJJ010000027.1, forward strand.
GCCACCCGGCATGGGGGCGGCCTTCTGCGGCTTCTCGGAGATGAGGGCCTCAGTGGTGAGCATCAAGCCCGCCACGGACGCGGCGTTCTGCAGCGCGGAGCGGACCACCTTGGTCGGGTCGATGATGCCCATGCCGAACATGTCGCCATAGACGTCGGTTCCGGCGTTGTAGCCGAAGGCCTCGCTGCCCTCGAGGATCTTGTGGACCACGATGGAGCCTTCGAGGCCGGCGTTCTCGCAGATGGCCCGGGTGGGCTCCTGGATGGCGCGCCGGATGATGTCGATGCCGAACTTGCGGTCACCGGAGATCTGCAGCTCATCGAGGGCGGGCAGGCAGCGCAGGAGAGCCACGCCACCGCCAGCCACGATGCCCTCTTCGGCGGCGGCGCGGGTGGCGTTCAGGGCGTCTTCGACGCGGGCCTTCTTCTCCTTCATCTCCGTCTCGGTGGCGGCGCCGACGTAGATGACGGCCACGCCGCCCACGAGGCGGGCCAGGCGCTCCTGGAGCTTCTCGCGATCGTAGTCGCTGGTGCTGTCCTGGATCTGGCGGCGGATCTGCTTGACCCGGGCCTTCACGTCGCCGCGGCGGCCCTGGCCGTCCACGATGGTGGTCTCGTCCTTGGTGAGCACGACGCGCTTGGCCGAGCCCAGGTCTGTCAGGCCCACGCCTTCGAGGGAGATGCCCAGGTCTTCCATGATGGCTCGCCCACCCGTGAGGATGGCGATGTCTTCCAGCATGGCCTTGCGACGGTCACCGAAGCCGGGCGCCTTGACCGCGGCGATGTTCAGGGTGCCGCGCAGCTTGTTGACCACCAGGGTGGCCAGGGCTTCGCCCTCGATGTCCTCGGCGATGATCAGCAGGGGCTTGCCCTGCTCGTGCAGCTTCTCCAGCAGGGGCAGCAGGTCCTTGAGGTTCGACAGCTTCTTCTCGTGCACCAGGATGACCGGCTCCTCCAGCACGCACTCCATGCGCTCGGAGTCGGTGACGAAGTAGGGCGACAGGTAGCCGCGGTCGAACTGCATGCCCTCGACGATGTCGTGCTCGGTCTGCAGGCCCTTGGCCTCTTCGACGGTGATGACGCCGTCCTTGCCGACCTTGCGCATCACCTCGGCGAGGATGTCGCCGATGGTGCTGTCGCCGTTGGCGGAGATGGTGCCCACCTGGGCCATGTCGGTGGTGTTGTCGGCGGGCTTGGACATGTCGGCCAGCTCGGCGACCACGGTGGCGACGGCGGCTTCGATGCCGCGCTTGAGATCCATGGGGTTGGCGCCAGCGGCGATGAGCTTGGTGCCCTCGCGGTAGATGATCTGGGCCAGCACGGTGGCGGTGGTGGTGCCATCACCGGCCACGTCGTTGGTCTTGGAGGCGACCTCCTTGACCATCTGGGCGCCCATGTTCTCGGCCTTGTCCTTGAGCTCGATCTCCTTAGCCACGGTGACGCCGTCCTTGGTGACGACCGGGGCGCCGAAGCTCTTGTCCAGCACGACGTTGCGGCCCTTGGGGCCGAGGGTGGCCTTGACGGTGTCGGCCAGCTGATCGACGCCGCGCATCAGCGATGTGCGGGCCTGCTCGTGGAAGTCGATGTTCTTGGCGGGCATGTAAAACTCCTGCGGCTCTTGCTTGGATTCGGGGTGGGGTGCTAGCGCTCGACCACGGCCAGGACGTCATCTTCGCGGATGATCATGTGCTCTTCGCCGTCCAGCTTGATCTCGTCGCCGGCGTACTTGCCCATGAGGATGCGGTCACCTGCGCTGAGCTTGATGGGGCGGACGGAGCCGTCGTCCATGCGGCGACCGGGCCCCACGGCGATGACCTCGCCCTCCTGGGGCTTCTCCTTGGCGGTCTCGGGGATGATGAGGCCGCCTGCGGTGCGCTCTTCGGCTTGGACGCGCTTGACCAGGATGCGATCGTGGAGGGGACGGAACTTCATTGCACGCTCCGGAATTCGTGGTGTTGCGAGGTTGTAGAGAGCGGTCGGGGAGATCACCAGGCGGCCCCTCGGGCGATGGCATGAGAACCGGTCGCCGCTGGCGGAACACGCAGGTGCCCCTGGGTCGCACCTTGCTAGGCACCGGAGAGGGTGGCGTCAACCGGGAAATACAGGGACGCTCACCGCCGAGGCCTCGGCCTCATGGGTCGAGGTGCCGTCCGCCACGTCGGGTCGGGTCAGGTCAGGGCACGGACATGGGGTGGAAGGGTTCGGTTGTCACCCGACGTGGCGGACGGGCTCCTGCACTGCAGCTCTCGTGCCAGTTTTGCAACACATTGGAATGCCACGAGAACCGCAGATTTCCTCGCGCGGCGATCCCGGCCGCACGCAGAAAGCACGACAGCGGCGTCGCGCTGCTGGCGCCTGCAGTGGCGCGGAGCACCGCCAGCGCAGGCTTCTCGGTGTCTTGACGCCTCCGGGGTCGCGATTAGCTTTGCGACGGCAGCACAGCATTATGACCACGGCCACGCGGAAACGATGTTTGTCATTGGGAAATGATGAAATGAGCAGAAACAGGCCCGGGTCCAGACTGGAGGAACACGTCAATGGCTAGGATTATCGGGATCGACCTGGGCACCACCAACTCCGTAGTGGCCGTCATGGAGGGCGACAAGCCCACGGTCATCGTCAACGAAGAAGGTGCTCGTACCACCCCTTCCGTGGTGGGCTTCGCCAAGGACGGCGAGCGCCTGGTGGGCACCGTCGCGCGGCGTCAGGCCATCACCAACCCTGAGAACACCGTCTTCTCCATCAAGCGCTTCATGGGCTGCCGCTTCGACGAGTCCAAGAAGGAGATCCAGCGCGTGCCCTACAAGGTGACGCGCAGCGCCGACGGCGGCGTGCGGGTGCAGGCGGGTGGCAAGGAACACTCCGCCCCCGAGATCTCGGCCATGGTCCTGCAGAAGCTCAAGCGCGAGGCCGAGCGCTACCTGGGCCAGGAGGTCACCGAGGCGGTCATCACCGTGCCGGCCTACTTCAACGACGCCCAGCGTCAGGCCACCAAGGACGCTGGCCGCATCGCCGGGCTGGAGGTCAAGCGCATCATCAACGAGCCCACCGCGGCGGCCCTGGCCTACGGCGCCAAGGAAGACCAGATCATCGCGGTCTACGACTTCGGTGGCGGCACCTTCGACATCTCCGTGCTCGAGGTGGGCGACGGCGTGGTGGAGGTCAAGTCCACGGCTGGTGACACCCACCTGGGCGGCGACGACATCGACCACACCCTCATCGAGTGGATGGTGCAGGAGTTCAAGACCGAGGCGGGCATCGACGTAGGCCGCGACAAGATGGTGGTCCAGCGCCTCAAGGATGCCGCCGAGAAGGCCAAGATCGAGCTGTCCACGGCCCAGAGCACCAACATCAACCTCCCCTTCCTCACCGCCGACGCCAGCGGGCCCAAGCACTTCCAGCGCGACCTGTCCCGCTCCCGCTTCGAGCGCATGATCGAGCCCATCGTCGATCGCACCCTCAGGCCCTGCCAGCAGGCCGTCAAGGACGCCGGGCTGTCCACAGGGCAGATCAAGGAGGTCCTGCTGGTGGGCGGCTCCACCCGCATCCCGCTGGTGCAGCGCAAGGTCAACGAGGCGTTCGGACGCGAGCCCAACCGCAGCCTGAACCCCGACGAGGTGGTGGCCCAGGGCGCCGCCATCCAGGCCGGCGTGCTCTCGGGCGACGTCAAGGACATGCTGCTGCTGGACGTCACGCCCCTGAGCCTGGGCATCGAGACCCTGGGCGGCGTGCACACCGTGCTCATCGGCCGCAACACCACCATCCCCACCAGCAAGGGCGAGATCTTCTCAACCGCCGCCGACAACCAGACCGCGGTGGACGTGCAGGTCTACCAGGGCGAGCGCCCCATGGCGCGTGACAACCGCCTGCTGGGCACCTTCCGGCTCGACGGTATCCCGCCGGCGCCGCGGGGCATGCCACAGGTCGAGGTCAAGTTCGACATCGACGCCAACGGCATCTTGAACGTCCAGGCCACCGACAAGGCCACCGGCCGCGAGCAGAACATCACCATCACCTCCTCCTCGGGCCTGTCCAAGGACGAAGTGGACAAGCTGGTCCAGGACGCCCAGGCCAACGAAGCCGAGGACCAGCGGCGCCGTGACATCATCGAGAACCGCAACCAGCTCGACAACCTCGTGTACCAGACCGACAAGCTCTTCGAAGAGCACAAGGACAAGCTCCCCGAGGACCTGATCTCCGACCTGGAGCAGGAGCTGACCAGCGCGCGGGAGGCCCTGGACAAGGACGATCCCGACACCCTCAAGGCGGCCTTCGACAGCCTGCAGACGGCCACCCACAAGCTGGCCGAGGTGATGTACAAGTCCCAGGGTGGCGGCGAAGCACCCCCTCCGGGTGCCGGGCCCATGCCGGGTGCCGGGCCCATGCCCGGAGGCCCTCCTCCTGGAGCCGGCGGTCCCCCCCCCAAGGACGACGTCATCGACGCCGAATTCGAGGAAGCCTGAGTGTCCCGCTCCCGCCCGCGGGCGTGAGCACAGCCCGAGCAGTTCCAGTGGCCGGTGGGGAGCACCCTCGCCGGCCAGCCGCATGAACCGGTCGGCTTGGTGAGAGGAAGTCCGTGGCGGAGAAGAGAGACTACTACGAGGTGCTCGGAGTCGAGCGCACGGCCGCCCCGGACGAGCTGAAGCGCGCCTACCGCAAGCTGGCCCTCGAGAACCACCCGGACCGCAACCCCGACAATCCGCGCGCCGAGGCCCTGTTCAAGGAGGCGGCGGAGGCCTACGAGGTGCTGTCCGACGCCCAGAAGCGCCAGGCCTACGATCGCTTCGGCCACCAGGGCCTGGGCGGCGCGGGCTACCAGGCCGGCTTCCAGAACGTCGACGAGATCTTCAGCCACTTCTCCGACCTGTTCGGGGACCTGTTCGGCTTCGGCGGTGTGGGCGGCGGGGGGCGGCGGCGCGGCCGACGCGGGGCCGACATCGAGTACCCGCTGGCCATCGACTTCCTCGAGGCCGTGCACGGCTGCTCCACCGAGGTGGCCGTGCCCAAGCACACGCTCTGCGACACCTGCGCTGGCTCGGGCGCCGAGCCCGGCAGCGAGCCGGTGTCCTGCACCACCTGTGGCGGCGTCGGCGAGGTCATCCAGGCCCAGGGCTTCTTCCGGATCCGCACCACCTGTCCGGCCTGCAGGGGTGAGGGCAAGGTCATCCAGCACCCCTGCCCCGACTGCAGGGGGCGGCGCATGGTGCCGGTCACCGAGAAGCTCAAGGTCACCCTGCCCGCTGGCGTCGACGACGACATGCAGCTGCGCCTGGGGGGCAAGGGCGAGCCCGGGCTGGGAGGCGCGCCGCCCGGTGATCTCTACGTCACCGTGCGGGTCAAGCCCCATCCGGACTTCCGCCGGCAGGGGCTGGATGTCTACTCGCAGGCTCCCATGAGCTACGCTCAGGCCTGCCTCGGGGCCACCATCATCGTGCCCACCGTGGACGGTGACCAGGAGCTGGATGTGCCCGCGGGCACGCCCTCGGGCAAGGTCTTCAGGCTCAGGGGCAGCGGCGTGCCGGCGGTGCGCCGGCGCCAGCGCGGGGACCACCACGTGCAGGTGATCGTGGCCGTGCCCGGGTCCCTGTCATCCGAGGAAGAAGAGCTCATCCGCAGGCTGGCCGATCTCCAGGATGAGAAGGTGCACGACAGGGGTTTCCTGCGGGACCTGGTCGACCGCCTCACCCATTAGAACCACCGACGGTGGGCCGCCTGCCTTCCAGCGCTGGCGGCCCGCGCCCAAGGCTGAGAGGTACCCATGCTTGAGCTGGACAGGATCGAGGAAGAGCTGAGCAAGGCCCGCCCCGTGGTGCAGCGCATCCGCGACGAGGTGGGCAAGGCCATCATCGGCCAGCGCTCCATGGTGGATGGCCTGCTGATGGGCCTGCTCTGCGATGGCCACGTGCTGCTGGAGGGCGTGCCCGGGTTGGCCAAGACCATGTCGGTCAAGGCGCTGTCCGCCGTGCTCGACATGGGGTTCTCGCGCATCCAGTTCACCCCTGACCTGCTGCCCGCCGACCTGGTGGGCACCCAGGTGTACAGCCCGCGCGACGGCAGCTTCTCCATCCGCAGGGGCCCGGTGTTCGAGCACCTGGTGCTGGCCGACGAGATCAACCGCGCCCCCGCCAAGGTCCAGTCGGCGCTGCTGGAGGCCATGCAGGAGCGCCAGGTCACCATCGGCGACAGCACCTTCCCGCTCCCGAGCCCCTTCCTGGTGCTGGCCACCCAGAACCCCATCGAGCAGGAGGGCACCTACCCCCTGCCCGAGGCGCAGGTGGACCGCTTCCTGCTGAAGCTGCGCGTGGAGTACCCCGATCGCGACGAGGAGCAGCGCATCATGCGCCTGGGCTCGCAGCCCCTCGCGGGCCTGCAGCCGGTGGTCGGCGTGGAGCAGGTGCTGCAGCTGCGCGAGGTGGTGGCTTCGCTGCACATGGAGCCGGTGCTGGAGGGCTACATCGTGGACGTGGTGCGCGCCTCGCGCAGCGCGGCCAAGGTGGGCCTGGCGGACCTGGACCCGCTCATCGACTTCGGGGCCAGCCCGCGCGCCTCCATCGCCATGGCGGCCTGTGCGCGGGCGGCGGCCTTCCTGGACGGCCGCGCCTGGGTCGGCCCCGATGACGTCAAGGCCGTCGCTCCCGACGTGCTGCGCCACAGGATCCTGCTCTCCTACGAGGCGGAGGCCGCCGAGGTCACGTCGGAGCAGGTCATCCAGCGCCTCCTGGATCACGTCCCCACCCCGTAGAACGTCGGAGGAAGGCGGGTGCTCACCAGCGAGGAGCTGCGGCAGATCCGTCGCCTGCAGCTGCAGGCGGGCCGGCGCGTGGACAGCCTGTTCGCGGGCAACTACCGGAGCGCCTTCCGCGGGCGTGGTATGGAATTCGAGGAGGTGCGCCCCTACGTGCCGGGCGACGACGTGCGGCACATCGACTGGAACGTCACCGCCCGCACCGGCGAGCCCTTCATCAAGGAATTCCGCGAGGAGCGCCAGCTCACGCTGGTCCTGGTGCTGGACATCTCGGGCTCGGTGGGCTTCGGCTCGGGCGGCCGCGATGGGCGCACCGACAAGGCCCTGCAGCAGGCCCGGGTGGGCGCGGCCCTGGCCCACGCCGCCACCCAGGCCAGCGATCGCGTGGGCCTGGTGGCCTTCGCGGGCGAGGTGGTGGACTTCATCCCGCCGCGGCGCAGCCGTGGGCACGCCTGGCGGGTGATCCGCACCGTCTTCGAGCACCGCGCCGACCAGGGCGGCACCGACATCGCCGAGGCGGCCGAGTTCCTGGGCCGGGTGCTCAAGCGCCGGGCCGTGATCTGCTGGCTGTCCGACTTCATCGATCCCGGCGGCTGGGATCGCCCCCTGGCCTCCCTGGATCGCCGGCACCGGCTGCACGCCTTCCTGTTCCACGATCACCACGAGCAGGCTCCTCCGGCAGTGGGCCTGCTGGAGCTGATGGACGCCGAGACCGGCCGCAGCCTGGTGGTGGACAGCGCACGGCTGACCGGCGCGCTGAGCGTCGATGAGCGCCTGCAGCGGCTGCGCCGCGCGGGGGCGAGGGTCACCCCCATCGCCACCACAGACGATCCCTTCCAGCGCCTGGTGGAGCACTTCAAGCGCGTGGAGCGGCTGCGATGAGCTCGGCTGGGCGCCGCTGGATCAGGCCCCTGTCGGTGGTGCTGCTGGCCTTGTTGGCCGCGCTGGCCGGCTGCGGGGAAGACCTGCTCCCGCCGCTGGCGCGGCCCGACGCTGACGTGCGCATGGAGATCGAGGCCCGGCGGGTGGACTCTGGCAGCCCGCTGCTGGTCAGCCTGCGGGTGCTGGCCAGCGACGGTGTGCAGCTTCAGCCTGGGGTGCCCCAGGCCGAGGGCCTGCAGGCAGAGCTGCAGCGGCAGCGCAGCGAGCGCTTCGGCGGCGAGGGCGACGGCTGGGATGTGAGCACCCTGAGCTACGCCCTGGCGGGCGAGGACGGCAGCTACGTGGTGGCCCTGCCTCCCGTGCCGGTGGTGCACGCAGACGGGCGCGAAGAGCTGCTCGAGATCCCGCCGCTGTTCGCCGACATCGGCGTGCAGGGCCCCACGGCACAGCTGGAGGGGCTGCTCCTGCCCGCGCCGCCCGCGCCGGCCCGCTGGCCCTGGCTGCTGGTCGCGGCCCTGGCGGGCGCCCTGCTGACGGCGCTGGCATTCTGGGTCTGGCGCAGCCGGCGCCGCAGGCTGCAGGCCGTGCCCGATGAGCCCGCCGATCTCATCGCCCTGCGGTCCTGGCGCGCCGTCCTGGCCGACAGCAACCTGGACGATCACGCGCGCGCGCTGCGGCTGTCCGAGGTCTTCCGCGGCTACCTCGAGGCCGTGCATCCGCTGCCCGCCACGGCGCTCACCACGCGCGAGATCGTGGCCGCCATCTACGCCGACGGGCTGGTCCCCGGTGCGCTCCTGGATCGAGCGCGCCGGCTGCTCTCCGCCACCGACCTGCTGAAGTTCGCGCGCAGGGGCGGCGGCATCGAGTTCTTCCACCAGCTGGACGGCGAGTTCCTGGCCTACGTGGCCGCCACCCGCCCGCGCGGCGTCGAACCGTCCGAGGGCAGGGAGGCGGGCCATGCGTGAGTGGCAGGCCCCCTGGGTGCTGGCGGCCCTGCCGCTGGTCCCCCTGCTGATCTGGTGGCTGCATCGCCAGCGGCCGCGGCTGCGCTTCGCCTCGCTGGCCATCCTGCGGCCTGCCCCCAGCCTGCGGCGCAGCCTCGCGCGGCTGCCCACGCTGTTGCTGGGGCTGGCCCTGGTCCTGGCCCTGGTGGCGCTGGCGCGGCCGCAGATCGCTCGCAAGCAGACGGTGACCCGCTCAGAGGGCATCGACATCATGCTGGCCCTGGACAGCTCGCGCTCCATGGCCGCCGAAGACTTCTCCATCGGCGGCAGCCGGGCCTCCAGGCTGGACGTGGCCAAGAACGTGGTGGCGCGCTTCGTGGTGGGCCGCGAGCACGATCGCATCGGGCTGGTGGTCTTCGGCGAGGAGGCGCTCACCCAGGTGCCGCTCACCCTGGACCACGCCGCCCTGGCCCGCTTCCTGGGGCAGGTGGAGATCGGCATGGCGGGCGCCAGGCGCACCGCGGTGGGTGACGCCGTGGCCGTGGCCTCCCGTCGCCTGGCCGAGCTCGAGGCTCCCAGCAAGGTGGTCATCCTGCTCACCGATGGCCGCAGCAACGCCGGCACCCTGGAGCCCGAGCAGGCCGCCGAGGCCGCGGCTGCCCTGGGGGTGAAGGTGTACACCATCGGCGTGGGCCCGGAGCCGGGCTCCGGGGGCAGGATGGGCGTGCTGGGCCTGCGCGGCTCTCGGGGCGGCGACCTGGACGTGCCCAGCCTCACGCGCATCGCCGAGCTCACCGACGCGCGCTTCTTCCGCGCGGAGGACGCCGACACCCTGGCCCAGGTCTACGAGATCATCGACGAGCTGGAGCCCACCACCGCCGAGGTCAAGGAGTACGTCAGGCACGACGAGCTCTACCGGCCCTGGCTCCTGTGGGCCCTGGCCGCGCTCGCGCTGCAGCTGCTGCTGTCGTCCACGCTGCTGCGGAGGCTGCCATGAGCGGCGCGGGCGGCAGCCTGCTGGAGTGGGGCGCCGTGGGTTGGCTCAACCTGCTGTGGGCCCTGCCCGTGCTGGGTGTGCTGCTCATCTGGGCCCAGCGCCGCCGTCAGCGCGACCTCGCTCGCCTGGCCGCCCTGCCCGTGCTGGCCCGCCTCGCGCCTCCGGATCTGGCCACCCGGCGTGGCTGGCAGACCCTGCTGACCCTGCTGGGCGTGACGCTCATGGTGGTGGCGGTGGCCCAGCCGCGCATCGGCTTCCAGTGGCGCGACGTGGAGCGGCGCGGCATCGACATCGCGCTGGTGGTGGATGTCTCCCGCTCCATGGACGCCCAGGACGTGAGCCCCAGCCGCATGGAGCGGGCGCGGCGCGAGGTGCTCGATCTCTGCCAGCTGTCGGGCTCGGATCGCCTCGGGCTGGTGGTCTTCGCCGCCGGGGCCTACCCGCGCGTGCCCCTCACCATGGACCACGAGGCGCTGCTCACCATCCTGCGGGAGGTGGACACCGGCACCCTCAAGGCCCAGGGCAGCTCCCTGTCGGCCGCCCTGCGCGAGGCGCTGCGGCTGCTGGACCAGGAGACCGCGAGCGACCGGGCCATCCTGCTCATCTCCGACGGCGAGGTGCCCGACGAGGCGGCGGCGCTGGCCGCGGCCGCCGAGGTGGCCGAGGCCGACGTGTCCATCTTCGCCATGGGCGTGGGCACCAGCGAGGGGGCCCCCCTGCCCGAGGAGGGCGGCGGCTTCAAGAAGGACAGCGAGGGCCAGGTGGTGGTCTCGCGGCTGGACGAGCCCCTGCTGCGACGCATGGCGGCCGCGGCCGGCGGTGCATACGTGCGCTCGGTGGCGTCCACCGACGACCTCCGGGCCCTGGTGGACGAGATCCACAGCCAGACGGAGGCGGAGCTGCTGGGTGTTCATCGCGAGAGGCTGCCCAACGAGCACTTCCAGTGGCCCCTGGGAGCAGGCCTGCTCTGCCTGGTGCTCGGCCTGCTGGTGGGTGTGCCTCGCCGGGGCCTGGGCCCCAGCGCTGTGGCCCTGCTGCTGGGCCTGCTCCTGGTCCCCGGTTCCGCCCTGGGTGGGGCCGTGCAGGACGGTATTCTGGCCATGGAGGCCGGAGACTACGAGCGGGCTGTGGAGCTGCTCATGGAGCGGCACCTGGAGCGGCCCGACGACATGGATCTGGCCCTGCGGCTGGGGCAGGCGCTGCAGCTGGCGGGCTCGCCCAACGAGGCCGAGCGGGTGTGGGAGGAGGTGGCCGAGCGGGCCACCGACCCCGAGCGGCGTGCCCTGGCGCGCTACGACATGGGCCACGCCGCGTATTCCGGCGGGCGGCTGACCGAGGCGCGGGATCACTTCACCCGGGCGGCGGAGATCCACCCGGAGCTGGAGGCCGCCGCCAAGAACGCCCAGGCCGTGGCCCAGGAGATCGCAGCGCGCACCCAGGACCAGCAGGAGCAGCAGAGCTCCGACAGCTGCGACAACCCCCAGCAGGGCGACGAGCAGGAGGGAGGGGAGCAGGGAGAAGACGGCGAACAGGACCAGGACGGTGAGGACCAGGAGCAGGGCCAGGATGAGCAGGACCAGGAGCGAGGGTCCGGCGAGCCCCAGGAGGAGCAGCCCGAGCAAGACGGCAGCCGCGAGCAGGGCGCCGACGAGCCCCAGGACCCCATGGACGGTGAGATCCAGCCCCTGGGCGGCGAGGGCCAGGAGCCCGAGCAGGCGCAGCAGGTGCAGGCTGTGCCCGGCGAGCTGAGCCCCGAGCAGGCCGCGAGGCTGCTGGGCACGGTCGAAGAAGGCTCGCCCCGCGTGGTGGTCGGCGGGCGGCCCGACAAGGAGCAGGACTGGTGATCGCTCGTCCCGCCATCCCGCGCCCGGCCGGCTGGCTCGCCGCCTGCCTGCTGGCCATGCTGCTGGCCCTGCCGGGGCTGGCGGTCGCCGCGCAGGCCCACCTGGAGATGGATCGCGGCGAGCTGCGCGTGGGCGAGACCGCCTCGCTGCGCCTGGTCTGCGTGGGCGGCGCCCCTGAGCGGCTCCCCAGCCTGCAGGCCCCGGAGCAGGTCCGGCTGGCCTACCAGGGCCCCTACCGGGAGACGGTGAGCGTCAACTTCCGCACCACCCGCGTGCTCACCCACACCTGGGCGGTGACCGCCCTGCGGCCGGGCAGGATCCTGCTCGGGCCGGTGGAGATGGACGTGAAAGGTCAGCGCCTGCGCACCAATGCCGTGGAGCTGCGCGTGCTCGAGCCACTGCAGGACGAGGGGGGCAGCACCAGGCTGTGGGCGCGGGTGGAGCCCGCCCCGGAGGGCCTGGGCCAGGACGAGCCCGTGCCCTTGTGGCAGGGCCAGGCGCTGGTGTACCGCTTCGGTTTCGAGCACAGCGAGCCTGTGTACAACGCCAGCTGGTCCCAGCCCGAGTTCGACGGGCTGGTGGCCGCGCCGGGGGTGGATCAGTCCCAGCGCGAGTACGCGCTGCAGCGGGACGGTGCTCGCTGGACCGTCAACCAGATCGACGTGGGGCTGGTGGCCAGCACGCCGGGCCTGCTGGAGATCCCCCCCTCGGTGATCAGCGCCCAGTTCCCCGCGGAGCGCCAGCAGCGCCGCCGGCGCGACCCCTTCGAGGACTTCTTCGGTGGCAGCCTCATGCCGCAGACCCGCAGCGAGGTGCTCTCCAGTGGGCCGGTGACCCTCAGCATCGAGCCGCTGCCCGTCCAGGGGCGTCCCGCGGCGTTCTCGGGCCTGGTGGGCAGCTTCCGGGCCGAGCCCCGGCTGGGAGCGAGCCAGCTGCGCGTGGGTGAGTCGGTCACGCTCACCGTGGTGCTGCAGGGTGAGGGCAGCCTGGCTGGTTTCAAGCTGCCGCCCATGGGGGAGCAGCCCGGCTTCCGCGCCTACGACGACGAGCCCGAGATCACAGCCGAGCTGCGCGATGGCCGGCTGCTGGGCCGCGCGGTGCTGCGCAGGGCGCTGGTGCCCACCGCGGAGGGCTCGCTCGTGGTGCCCCCCCTCGAGCTGAGCTGGTTCGATCCCCAGCAAGGCAGCTACATCCTGTACGAGCTCCCGCCGCTCGCGCTGCAGGTGCAGCCGGGCGAGGCCGGCGCCTCCGAGCTGGCCAGCTTCGCCGACGAGCGGCCCGCCGGGGACGGCCAGGTGGCTGCGTTGGGCGCCGACATCCTGCCCATCCACGCGGACGTCAAGGTGAAGGACCGCCGCTTCCACCCCGGGCGCCCTCTGCCCCTGCTCCTGCTGCTGCTGCCGGGCCTGGCTCTGGGGGGCCAGGTCGCGCTGGACCTGCGCGTCCGCGGCGGCCGGCGCTCGCGGCGGCTGCGGGCGGTGAGACGCCGCCTCGAGTCCCTGCCCGCCGACCGCTCCGAGCGGCTGGCGGAGCTCGACTCGGCCTTCCGCGAGGCCGCCGGGCTGGCCCTCGGGATCCCGGCGGCTGGTGTGGATCCGGCGCGCCTGCGGGCGGGCCTGCCCGAGCCACTCGCCGCGCAGGCCGCGGCCCTGTATGCCCGCCTCGAGGGCGCGCGCTTCGGCGGCTCCGCCGACGCCGAGCTGGAACAGGTCGTGCGGGAGCTGGTGCGGCGGCTGCTGGGGAGGGCCCGATGAGCCGCGCACGCCTGCTGTTGCTGCTGCTGGCCACCCTCGTCTCGCTAGGAGCCGGGGGTGAGGCCTCCCCAGAGGCGCGCTTCCACGAAGGCAGCGCCGCCTACCGCGAGGGCGACTACGCCGCCGCCGAGCAGGCCTGGCGCGAGGTGCTGGATGCGGGCGTGGCCAACGGCCACCTGCTCTACGACCTGGGCAACGCCCTGTACCGCCAGGGGCGGGTGGGGCCGGCGGTGCTGGCCTGGCGCCGCGCCAGGGTGCTGCTGCCTCGCGATCCCGACGTGGCCGCCAACCTGGAGCTGGCCCGCGCTGAGCTGCGCGAGCAGCTCGCGCCTGTCGACCACGTGCCCGCCATCTTCTTCTGGCAGCGCAGCCTGGCCCTGTCGGAGAGCGCGCTGCTCGGAGCTCTGTTCGCGGGCCTGGCCCTGGGGCTGCTGGCCTGGCTGCGCTGGAGGCGGCGCTCACAGGGGGGCGCGGCCGCCGAAGCCTCCAGCCTGCGCCCCCTGGCGGTGCTGCTGGGGGTGCTGGGAGCGCTGCTGCTGCTGTCCACCGCCCTCACCGCCCGTGCCCTTCAGGGAAGCCCCGGTGCCGTGCTCGTCGTCGATGAGGCCGCCGGTCGATCCGCCGTGGGTGCCGACGGCGTGGAGCTGTTCGTGCTGCACGAAGGCGCCGAGCTGAGGGCCGTGGAGATCGACGCCGGCCACGTGCTGGTGGCCTTGCCCGACGGCCGCCGCGGCTGGCTGACCCAGGCCGCCGTGGGCCTGGTGCGGCCGGGGGACTCGTTCCCGGAGTGAGCTCGGGCAGCTGCTTGACTCCAGCCTGACCTCCGTGGGTGGAAGCCCCGCGGCAGGTCGGCTATCTCGGAGTCACCAGGTCGGGAGCGCGCGTTCCCGGGACAGCACTGATGGAGGTCTCCATGCGTCGCCTGTTGGTCTTGCTCGTGGTCGCCCTGATGGTCGGTGGCTGCTGGAAGAAGCGCGTCAAGCACCTGTCCCCGGCCGAGTTCGACCACTACTACGCCCTCAAGCCCTTCATGGGCGAAGACGTGGAGAAGGGCTTCTTGAAGCTCAAGACCGAAGAGGAGCGCAGCGCCTATCTGCAGCAGGCCGAGTTCCAGGGGCAGAAGCTCTGGGACATGTTCTACCAGTACGACGAGGTCGAGCGCGACGCCATCGTGAACGGCGAGGTGGCCATGGGCTGGTCCGCCGACATGGTGCTGATGGCCTGGGGTGCCCCCCACGACAAGCGCAAGCTGGTGGGTCGCAAGTTCTCGCGCTCCGAGATGTTCACCTACCGCTTCGAGGTGGACGAGGACGGCACCATCATGGTCTACGATCCCGAAGAAGGCTCCTCGTACCACGCCATCCGCCACTTCACGCGTCGAGTCATCCTCGACGACAACGCCGTGACGGAGATCCAGGAAGTGCAGGGCTGGGAGTGATCCCCGGCTAGCGGACGGTAGCCTGCCTGGCGCGCTCGCGCGCGCGTCGTTGACGCCCGGGGGGGCCAGGGCTACCCTGGCGCGCGCCCTTCGGCGGAGTCTCCGGCTCCGCTCCCTGGAGCCGGCATGAAGGTCTCCCTGATCAGCCCGTACCCTGACATCACCAACTACGGCCTGCGGTCCATCTCGGCCTGGCTGCGCGCCCACGGGCACCAGACCCAGGTGATCTGCATGCCCGACCGCATCGGCGAAGGCACCACCGAGCACGTCGCCCAGAGCGGCCACCGCTACCCGCCCGGGGCCATGGACGACCTGGTGCGCGTGCTGGCCGGCTCGGACCTGGTGGGCATCTCGCTCATGACCCACTACTTCGACTCCGCGCGCCAGATCACCCAGGTGGTCCACGAGCGGCTGGGGCTGCCGGTGGTCTGGGGTGGCTTCCACGCCTCGGTGCGCCCCGACGAGTGCATGGCTCACGCCGACTTCGTGGTGGTGGGTGAGGGCGAGCACACCACGCTGTCCCTGGTGGAGCGTCTGTCCAGGGGCGACAGCGCCGATCTGTCCGACGTGCGGGGCCTGGTGTGGAAGCGCGACGACCAGGCGGTGCGCAACCCGCCGGGCCAGCTGGAGCAGGACCTGGACGTCTTCGGCATGCCCGACTGGACGCTGGACGACCACTGGCTGCTGCACGAGGGCCGGCTGCACGCCTCCACCCGCGAGCTGCTGCAGGACTTTCTGGCCGCTGGCACCGTGGCCGACCAGTTCGGCCGCGTCGGCTACCAGACCATGACCGGCCGCGGCTGCCCCCACGCCTGCGCCTACTGCGGCAACAGCTTCATGCGCAGCCTCTACAAGGGGCAGCGCTACGTGCGTTTTCGCAGCGTCGAGAGCGTGATCAGCGAGCTGGAATGGATCAAGCGCGAGTACCCGCGCGTGGACATGATGTGGTTCTCCGACGACTCGTTCTTCGGCCGCACCCTGGAGGACCTGCAGCACTTCTCCCGCGAGTACAAGCCGCGTGTGGGCGACCCCATGTACCTGCTGGGCTCGCCCGGCACGATCACCGAGGAGAAGTACGCCCTGATGGTGGACACGGGCCTGCTGGCCATCCAGGTGGGCATCGAGCACGGCTCCAAGCGCATCCAGCGCCTGTTCCGGCGCTCGTCCCAGGGCAACGACAAGATCCTGGCCACCGCGCGTATCCTGGCCAAGTACGCTCATCGCACTGAGCCGCCGCACTATGACGTGATCTACGACGTGGCCTACGAGACCCTGGAAGACCAGCTGGAGACCCTGCGGCTCATCGCCCGCCTGCCGAAGCCCTACCGGCTGCAGGTGTTCACCATCATCTACTACCCGGGCACGGCGCTGCACACCCTCGCCACGCAGGACGGCCTGATCATCGACGAGAAGGCCGAGATCTACGACCGCATGTTCTTCGAGCGGCATGACTCCTACGCCAACACGCTGCTCTTCCTGAGCCGCACCGGCCGCTTCCCCCATCCGCTGCTGAAGCTGCTCACCCGGCCCAAGCTGGCCCAGGCCATGACCTCCGAGACCATGGCGCCCGTGGGCGACGCGGCCAAGGCCGCCATGCGCGGGCTGCGGCGGGCCAAGCGCCGCCACTGGCACCTGGCCGAGCAGCTGAAGGGCGCCCTGCGGGGTGGCGCAGGCGCTGCGGCGGCCGGCAGCTGAGCTCGTCCGTGGCGCCCTCCGCATCCGTGGCCATCGTCCGGCCGGCCCGGCGCGAGCAGGCCGCGGCGATCCTGGCCTTGCGCCGAGCGATGCTGGAGGAGGGTCGCTGGTTCGTGACCCGTCCCGGGGAGTACCGGGTGAGCCGCGACCAGCTGGCGGCGACCCTGGCCAGCCTCGCCGCCGACGCGGGCTCGCTGGCCCTGGCAGCGCTGATCCGCGGGCGCGTGGTGGGATTCCTGGCGATCCATGGCGAGCGCCTGGCCGGCCTGCGCCACGTGGGACGCCTGGACATGCTGGTGGAGGCTGGCTCGCGCGGCGAGGGCGTGGGGACGGCGCTGCTCACCGAGGCCATCCGCCAGGCGACGGCCAGCGCGGTGCTGCACAAGCTCAGCCTGGCGGTCTTCGCCGACAACGAGGCCGCCCTGGCTCTGTACCGGCGCCAGGGCTTCGTGCAGGAAGGGCGGCGCCGGGCCGAGTACCGCCTGCCGGACGGCAGCTGGCGCGACGACCTGCTGCTGGCCCGCTGGGTGGGACCCGAGGGACCGGCCTGACTCAGTCTCGGGGCTCGGCCGCGGGGGCTGGCTCGGCCGCGTCGGTGAGGGCGGGGCCTTCCTGGGGCCTGGTGAGCAGCAGATCGTGGTGGCTGCGGAAGTTGGACACCAGGTAGGTGCGGTCGGTGGCGTTGAGCTCGGCCAGCACCGGGGTGAGGTCGCCACCCAGCTCCAGGCAGTGCACCAGGGCGACCTCGGCCAGGGGGCTGCGCGGGTAGCTGGCCATGAAGCGGCCATAGGCCTCGAAGCGCTGCTCGCTGGAGAGGCCTTCACCGGCGATGCTCCGGAAGGCGCTGATGTCGGCTCCGGTCCGCAGGCTGGTGGACCCAGAGCTCTCCGCCTGCAGGGGAGAACCGGCCAGAAGCAGCAGCAGCGGGAGAGCGAGAGACACGATGAGCACCGGATTTGCGCGGGATACTACGGGCTCTGGCCCCTGGAGTCAAGGTTCTGAGGCCAGTTTCATTCGTTTCGATGAGCCTTCAGCTTCGTAGAGCGGCCCAGTCGATGGGTCCCTCGGCCATGGAGCGCGCGAAGCGGCCGGTGACCACCTCCCAGGCCTCGTCGAAGTACTCGAAGGCGGCGTCCCACTGCTCGCCCTGCTTCCAGCCCAGGTGGTGGAGGGTGACCGTGGTTCCTCCGCTCTCGCCGGGTTCGAGCAGCACCACCACCCAGTTCTTGTGGGCCCGCACCTCGGGCAGGTGTGGAGGAGCGTTCCACTCGAAGGAGATCATGCGCTCGGGCAGGAAGGACAGCAGCTTCAAGCCCTCTGCGCCGCGCTGGCCCGGGGGGTTCCCGGGGAAGAACCAGATCTCGAAGCGCCCCCCCGTCCACAGGTCGATCTCGCAGTGGGGCGCGAAGAAGCCCTGCAGCCCCTCGGCCGTGCTCCAGGCCTGCCAGACCTGCCGGGCGTCGGCCTGCACGTGGACGGTCTTGATGATGCTGCGCTGCATGGTTCCTCGCTAGCTAGCTAGCTAGCTAGCTAGCTAGCTAGCTAGATCGGGTCGGGTCGGTCTCCCACCAGCCTGGCGCGGGTGCGCTCCCAGGCTCGCAGTGCCCGGCGGTCGGGCTGGGAGGGGTAGCGCCTCGCCAGCGCGTGAGCCAGCGGCATGCGCAGGGCTGCGGGCGCCAGGCGGGCCACCAGGCCCGGGGCGCGTCGGCTGGCCCGGAGAGCCCCGAAGAGGGTGGCCGGATCGATGTGGGGCAGCAGCTGGTCCATGGTGGCCGCGCTGTGCACCGGCTCCACCACGCCCAGCTCCAGCAGCCTGCCCACCTGGGCGCCATCGAGACGATCCACGCCGACGCGGAAGGCGTCGTGGGCGGCGTGCACCGCGCCCACACCGCGGTGGAAGGCCGCCTGGTAGGCCCAGGTCTGCTCCTCGGAGCCCAGCTCCGCGCCGGCGTCGAGGCTGGCGGCCAGGCAGGCGGCCGCCACCAGCCCGGCGCCCACGCCGCTGGCATGGCTGGGGAAGACCTGGCAGGCGGCGTCGCCCAGCAGCGCGGCGCCGGGCACGGCCAGGCGCGCGTAGGGTCGGCGCAGGGGGATCTGGGCAGCGCAGCGGCGCTGGGCTCGGCCCAGCCAGGGCAGGCTCGCCCGCAGCTGTGCCATGGCCTGCAGGGCGTCCGCGGCCTGATCGCTGCGCAGGCCGGTGAGCAGGTCGGCGTGGGCCAGGTCCTGGCCGACGTGCACCGCGCTGGTGCTCCAGGCGCCGTGGGTGCCGTTGCTGGCCAGGAAGTCGCCGGGACGCAAGCCCCGGGACTCGATCCAGCGCCGGGCCTGCTGCGGATCGGCGATGTCCAGGCGGAACCAGGCGGCATGGCAGAGCTGATCGGCCCTGGGCCGAGGGCAGGCAGCGCGCAGGCCCGGCACTCGCTGCCGGACCGCACCCGCCAGCCCGCTGGCGTCCACCAGCAGGGAGCAGCCCAGGTCCATGGTGGCGACGTCCCGCATGTCCAGCAGCTGCAGGCTGCAGCCTTGAGGCCGACCCCGCTCCAGGCGCACGCGCCGCAGGCGTGCGCGCCCCAGCAGGGTGGCGCCGGTGGCGGCGGCTTCGGCCTGCAGGCGGGCCACCAGCAGGGGCAGCTCCACGGCCCAGGCGGGGCAGGGATCCAGCACCACCTGGCCATGTTCGGGAGCGGGACCCTCGATGGCCTGCCGGAAGCCGGCGGCGCCCAGCTCCGGGCCCAGCGGGAGATCGATGCCCGCCTGCCGGAACAGGCGTGGCGGCACCGCGGCCGACCAGCTGGGCCCGGCCCGGGACAGCGGGCGCTGATCCGCCAGCAGCACCGACAGCCCACGGCGAGCCAGCAGCAGGGCAGCGGCGGAGCCCGCAGGCCCGGCTCCCACCACCACGGCGTCGTAGCGCATGCTCAGATCTGCCGGCGGCGCAGCGCCCCGCCCGTGAGCAGCGCGAGCAGGGCGCACAGGCTCGCCATGGGCCACCGAGCGGCGCGGCAGCCGCAGGGCCCCTGGCCGGCCTCGGCCTCGCGCGCGCTGTCGCGCTCCCCGGAGTCGGCCCCCTCGCTGTCGGGCTCGGAGTCCGCCCGCTCACCCGTGTCTTCCGCGACCGCGCAGTCGAAGCTGACACCCTCACTGCAGTCCAGGGCCGCGTCGTCGCGGTTGTGCATGGCCAGCACGTACATGCCCGCTCCGAAGCCCATCATGGGCGCCGGGCCATTGTAGTCGCCGGTCTCGGGGTCCATGAGCTCGGGGATGGTGTGGTGGTTGAGCAGGGCCTGCTGGGTGATCCAGTCCTCGATGGCCTGGCCGGCTGTCTCGTCGCAGCCGCGCCTGCGGGCCTCGGCCATGCGCAGGTCCACCATCATCCATTCCTGCAGATCGTAGCTGTCGCCGTCGTCGTTGCGGCGGTAGCCGTGGCCCGAGCTCACCGCCAGCTGCTCGTCCCAGCGCTGGAACGAGGCCTGGCCCACCGCGCCGGCGGCGTCGAGGCTGCCGTTGTTGAAGGCATCCACCGCCGCGAGATCGTCGTAGGAGGCGCCCTGCTGCAGCTCCTCCAGGTTGCCCGCCAGGGCGCCGCTGTCGTCCAGCAACCAGGTGCACATGGCGTCGCGCACGCCATCGGCCACCGTGCGGTAGTGGCCGGCCCGCTCTCCGTCTCCCAGCGCATCGGCCAGCTCGGCGGCCTCGCGCAGGCCGCGCACCGCCCAGGCGCTGGAATAGGTGAAGTGCTTCTGCTGGCCGTTCCAGTGCCTCTCCCAGATGGAGGAGTCGGCGATGATCAGCCCCGCGCCGTTGGATTCCTGCTCCACCAGCTGTGCCAGCACGTCGGCGAGGCGGTCGAAGACCTGCTCGCTGTGCTCCTGCACGAAGGCGATGTCGCCCCCCTCGTCCACCCACTCGCCCAGGGCCCACAGCAGCAGGCCGAAGTTGTCGAGCTCCACGTTGGGGCCGTCTTCGTCCTCGTCGGACCACTCCGAGCCGTCGCCGTAGCAGCGGCAGACCGACACGGAGTAGTCCAGGCCCTGCAGGTAGTCGCGGTAGCCCCCGGCTTTGTCCTGCAGCAGGAAGGCCAGGGCGGCCTGGGCCTCGTCCAGGTAGCCGGCTTCGCTCAGGCCCCGGATGGCGTAGGCCCCGTCGCGCACCCAGGCGATGTTCCAGGTGTGCGAGAAGCCGCCCGAGCCGGCGGCCAGCGGCAGCGACGCGGGCAGCTGCCCCTGGGCGTCGCCCTCCTCCACCACCTGGCCCATCTTGAGGAACACCAGCTGCTGCTCGTACACCGCGCGTTCGTCGTCGCTGAGGCCTTCGGGGACGGTGCCCTGGGTCAGCCAGGTGCTCCAGTTGGCCCGCTCGTCTTCGAGGATCCGCTCGACGCTGCGGTCCGCGACCCAGCTGTCCACCTGGCTGGCCACATCGCCGCTGTCCCAGTCGGAGAAGAAGGCCTGGACCACGCCGATGTGGGCGGTGCTGCCCGCCGAGAGCTCCAACGCCCAGCGGTAGCCGCCGACCTGGTCGTCACCCTCCTGGCGGGCCTGTTGGGTGCCGCAGCTGTCGTCCAGCGTGGAGCCGCCCGCCACCCGGCTCCATACCTCGCTGCAGCCGTAGCCGGAGGGCGCAGCCAGCGGGATGTAGCGCATGCCCAGCCCTGTGCTGCTGCCCCACTCCGAGAGCACCTCGTCGGTGATCCAGATGGCCTCGCCCTCGTCATGGGCGCCGTCGCCGTCGCTGTCCTGCCCCAGGTGGAAGTTGTGCAGCGAGTAGACCTGCCCGCTGCTGGGATCGGCGCCGTTGTTGGTGAGCTCGTGTATGTGCACGAAGCCGGGGACGGCGAGCATCTGCGGCGCGAAGGCGTACTCGGTGATGGCCAGCTCACCCTGGTCGGGGTGGATCCGGAGGATCCCCGCGCCGGGCTCGTAGCCATAGTCGCTCGACGCGCTGAGCCAGCCGCTGAAGCTGTCGCCGATGAGCCCGAAGTAGGTGTCGTAGAGCAGGTCCCTGGTCTCCTCCTGGCCCGCCTGGTGCTGCTGGTAGAGGTGGTCCGAGAACACGTCCAGCACGGGCCCGTTGCTGTTGTCACCGTCGAGCACCACCAGCGCCCGCCCGTTGGCCGAGACCAGCTTGCTGTACGAGGCGTGGGGTTCCACGTCCGCATGCGCGGCCAGCGTGAGCAGGAAGGTGAGGGGAGTCATCGCGGAGCCTGGTCGGGGTTGTCCTTGGAGGCTGCAGCATAGGTTATGCGGTTGCCTGCTCGTCTGCCGCGGCGGGTGCGCGCGCGAGGTGGTGCATGTGGTTTTTGTGGTCCGTCGCCTGGCGCAACCTCTGGCGGCAGAGGCGGCGCTCGCTCATCACGGCCACCGCCATGGCCATCGGCGTGGCCCTGTGCATGACCATGGTCGCGTTCACCGATGGCATGTACACCGACATGTTCGAGGTCATGGTGGAGCAGCGGCTGGGCCACGTGCAGGTGCACCACCCCGACTACCCGGCCAAGGGCCTGGTCTTCGACGCCCTGGCCGGGCGCGACGCCCTGCTGGCCAGGGTGGACGCCCTCGAGGGCAGCGTGGCCGCCAGCCCGCGCCTGGACGGCTTCGCGCTGCTGGGCGGTGACCGCAAGTCCGCCGGCGGTCAGGTGGTGGGCATAGACCCGGCCCGCGACCGCCAGGTCAGCCCCCTGGCGGAGCGCGTCACCGAGGGCAGCTACCTCTCGGACGATGCGGGGGGCGAGATCATCGTCGGCTACAAGCTGGCCGAGGAGATCGAGGTGGGCCTCGGCGACCTGGTGGTGGCGGTCACACAGGCCACCGATGGCTCCGTGGGCAACGAGCTGTTCAGCGTGGTGGGCCTGTACAGGACCGGCGACGTGATGATGGACCAGAACGGCGCCTACGTCCACATCGCCGACGCCGAGGAGCTGCTGGCGCTGTACGACCAGGCCCACGGCCTGACGGTGCTCACCGACCACGCCGACCACGTTGAGGCCTTCGCACAGAGGCTGCGCGCGGAGATCTCCGGCGAGCAGGTGCAGGTGCAGACCTGGTGGGAGGCGTCGCCCTCCACCGCCGAGATGATGGGGCTGCGCGACGCGACGGTCTTCATCATGCTGGGCATCGTGTTCACGGTGGCGGCCTTCGGGGTCATCAACACCATGCTGATGTCGGTGTTCGAGCGCACGCGAGAGCTGGGCGTGCTGCGGGCCCTGGGCCTCCGTCCGGCCAAGCTGGTGTGGCTGGTGGTGCTCGAGAGCTTCTTCCTGGCGGGCCTGGCGGCCAGCATCGGGTTGCTCCTGGGCGGCTCGCTGGACTGGTACCTGGTGGTGCACGGGCTGGACTTCTCGGCGTCCATGCCAGACGGGTTCAGCTGGGAGGGCATCATGCTCGAGCCGGTCATGCACGGCGAGGTGCGCGCGCTGGGGGTGCTGGCCCCCGTGGCGGCGGTGTTCATCGTCTCGACCCTGGCCTCTCTGTGGCCTGCCTGGCGGGCCGCCAGGCTGCAGCCCGTCACAGCCATCCGGGCGGAGTAGTCGATGAGGCTCGTCAAGCTCGCGCTGCGCAACCTGTTCCGGAACACCCGGCGGACCATCCTCACCCTGGCCGCCATCGGCCTGGGGCTGGCGATGATGCTGTTCGTCGTCAACCTCCAGCACGGCACCTACCAGAGCATGATCCGCACGGGGATCAGCTCCATGGCCGGCCACGTGGTGGTGCAGGCCCAGGGCTACCAGGAGGACAGAGAACCCACGCTGCTGGTCCAGGACGCCAGCGCCGTCGTGGCCACCATGGCGTCGGAGTACCCCCAGGCCGTCGTCGCCCCGCGCATCTTCACCGGCGGACTGCTCATGTCCGCCTACAGCTCGATGGGCGTCGCCCTGACCGGGCTCGACGCTGCAGCGGAGCTGCAGGTGCAGGACCTGCACGAGAAGCTGGTGGACGGGGCCTGGCTCGGAGAGGACGACCGGGAGCTCATCATCGGCGTGGACATGGCCGACGCCCTCGACGTGGAGCTGGGCGACAAGCTGGTCTACATGGGCCAGAACGGCAGCGACGAGGTCCAGAGCCGCCTGTTCCGAGTGTGCGGCATCTTCCGCATGGGCTCCGCCCAGTTCGATGGGCGCCTGGCCTTCGCCCACCTCGCGGCCGCCCAGGAGCTCATGGGGGGCGGAGACGTGGCCAACATGGTCACGCTGCACATGCCCGAGCCGGACGACGCCTTCGAGGCCACGCCGCAGCTCCAGGCGCTGCTGGGGCGACCGGAGCTGGACGTGCGCCACTGGAAGGACGCCCTGCCCGAGATCTTCGCCCTGATCCAGGTGGACCGGGGCAGCGGTGACGTCATGCTGGCCGTCATCGGCCTGATCGTGGCCTTCGGCGTGCTCAACACCATGATGATGAGCGTGCTCGAGCGCACCCGCGAGTTCGGCGTCATGCTCTCGCTGGGCATGAGACCGCGCCAGATCGCCTGGCTGGTGCTGCTCGAGGGCCTGGTGCTGGGGCTGCTCGGTGCCCTCGCGGGCGTGCTGCTCGGCCTGGCCTTCTCCTGGCCTGCGGTGCACTACGGCATCGACTACTCGGGCTTGATGGGCGGTGACACCATGGAGAGCGGCGGGCTGTTGATCGACGCCCTGGTCTTCGCGGCCTGGGATCCCGTGCGCATGGGCATCTACTTCGCAGGCGCCGTCGCCTTCTGCTTCTTTGCCGCCGTCTACCCCGCCTGGAGCATCAGCAGGCTGCGCCCGGTCCAGGCCCTGCGGCATCATTGACGTAACAGGAGCACCCATGTCCATCGTGAGCGTCAGAAACCTCACCCGTGAGTACCAGCAGGGCAGCCACGTGGTGCACGCCCTGCGCGGCGTGGATCTGGACATCGAGCCCGGCGAATTCACCGTGCTCATGGGGCCTTCGGGCTCTGGCAAGACCACCCTGCTCAACCTGATCGGCGCCCTCGATGAGCCCACCTCGGGTACGGTCACGGTGGAAGGCCAGGAGCTGGGTGCCATGTCGGCGGGCGCGCGCTCCGACCTGCGCCTCGAGCGGCTGGGCTTCGTGTTCCAGTCCTACAACCTGATCCCGGTGCTGTCGGCCTACGAAAACGCCGAGTTCGTGCTCATGCTGCGCGGCATGTCCGCCACCGAGCGCGGGCGGCGGGTCATGCAGACCCTGCACGCGGTGGGGCTGCAGGGCCTGGAGAACCGCCGCCCCAACCAGCTCTCAGGCGGGCAGCAGCAGCGCGTGGCGGTGGCGCGCGCCATCGCGGGCCAGCCGGCCCTGGTGCTGGCGGACGAGCCCACCGCCAACCTGGACTCCACCACCTCTGGCGCCCTCATCGACCTGATGAAGCAGCTCAACCAGGAGCACGGCATCACCTTCCTGTTCGCCACCCACGATCCCAAGGTCATGGCCGCCGCCGAGCGCGTGGTGCGGCTGGTGGACGGCAGGGTGGACGAGGACCTCAGGAGGTAGCGTCAGCGCTTCGTCGCCCGGGCCTCCAGGTAGTCGGTCACCAGCTCGAAGCCCAGGCCGCGGTACATGGCCACGGCGGCGGCGTTGTCGGCCCGCACGTTCAGGCCGATGTGGCGCAGGCCCTGGGCTCGCAGCCGGGCGCAGAGGGCGCGGGTGATGGCCCGGCCCAGGCCCTGACCCCGGTGCATGGGGTGCACCGCGATGTTGCCCAGCGCGGCGGCCCTGAAGCTCGGCGAGTAGACATGCAGGCCCGCCACCGCCACCAGGTCGCTGCCCCGGTGCAGCCCCAGGTAGGCCCCGCTGCCCAGCATGTTGGGCTCGAAGAAGTTGCCCGGGTAGGCCAGGTCCAGCAGGGCGCGGATCTCGTGGACATGCTCAGGCCCCAGGGCATCGAACAGATGGGCCGGGCCAGCGCCCTGGGCATGGTGGCGGGGGGGGGGGGGGGGGGGGGGGGGCGGGCGGGGGCCGGGGCGCCGCGCCCCCCCCCCCCCCCCCCCCGCCCCCCCGCCCGGCGGCG
>CAZEJJ010000027.1:25339-56564 GCA_964512185.1 uncultured Enterobacterales bacterium
GAAAGCCCGTGCATTCTCGACGAAATCCGCGTCCGTCGGCGCTGGCAGCTCGAACGCCACGCGCCTCGGCCGCCGCAGGTCGGCCGAGGCGGAGCTTCTTCATGGCGCCGTAGGGGCGCAGCCGCCAGTGGCGCTCGGCTTCTTTGACACAGCGCAGGTCCAGGTGGGCGTGGAAGCTGGGGGGAAGCACCGTGGCGAGGCTCTCGAGCAGCCGCTCCATGTCGGCCAGCTCATGCTGCACGAAGGCCATCACGGCCGGGACCGACAGGCCGCTGTAGGCCAGCACCACCTCCCGCAGAGCGCCATCCGCGCGCAGGCCGTAGCAGCTGGTCCAGGGCCAGAAGGCCGGGTCCAGGTCGCCCAGGGCGTAGACATGCAGGCCGGGATCGAGGCTGAAGAAACGCTCCAGCTCGGATTTTCTGTGCAGGCACTCGTGGGCGGGGCGGGGCATGGACGCGGCTCCATAGCGCGCTCTCCAGGGGCCGTGCACGGTTCGAACAGCCTTCTCGTGGAGTGCCCGGCCGAGCCTGCCGCGGCGCCCGTCAAGAAGCTGCCCTGGCGCACCTGTGGCGATTGCCCGCGCCCCCTCCCTGCGGTTAGAGCCGGTGGCCCGCTCACACAGCTGTGAGGCCTTTCCATCTTCCCCGAAGGGAGCGCGCCATGACCTACGACAAGAAGCTCGACCTCGCCGGCCCCGGCATCAGCACCTACGAGAAGGTGGCGGAAGTCCTTCCCGAGAACTACGACCCGATCCTAGATCGGAAGGACACCCAGAAGGCCATCCAGCTCATCAAGCTCAAGATGGAAGAGGGCCTTTGCAAGCGGCTCAACCTGTTCCGCATCGAGTGCCCGCTGATCCTCGAGACCTCCAGCGGCATGAACGACTACCTCGACCGCGACGGCTCCAGGACTCCTGTGGACTTCAAGGCCGGGCTGGGCCTCGACAAGCGCATGGACGCCCAGGTGGTGCAGGCCGCCACCAAGTGGAAGCGCTTCGCCCTCCAGCAGTTCCTCTGCGACCAGCACGAGGGCGTCTACACCGACATGCGCGCCGTGCGCAAGGACTACTTCCTCGACCACGACCACAGCTCCTACGTGGACCAGTGGGACTGGGAGCGGGTCATCCCCGAGTCCGACCGCAACCTGGGCTACCTGCGCGAGACCGTGCGCGCCCTGTGGGCCACCTTCCTCGAGGCCGACGCGGCGGCGCGCAAGGAATTCCCGGCGCTCGACGAGAAGCTGGCTCCGCTGCCCCGCGAGCTGGTCTTCCTGCACGCCGAAGAGATCCTGGCCAGGTTCCCCACCCTGCCACGCAAGCAGCGTGAGACCAGGATCGTCAAGGAGATCCCCGGGGTGTTCATCATCGGCATCGGCGCCACCCTCAAGGACGGCTACCCCCACGAGATGCGCGCCGCCGACTACGACGACTGGTGCACCCCCACCGTCAAGGGCCCCGACGGCGACCAGTTCTACGGCCTCAACGGCGACATCCTCATGTGGAACCCGGTCACCCACCGGCGCCACGAGCTGAGCTCCATGGGCATCCGCGTCACCAAGGAGACCCTGGTGCAACAGCTCAAGGAGACCGGCCAGGAAGACTTCCTGAACCTGCCCTACCACAGGATGATCCTCAACGGCGAGATCCCGCAGTCCATCGGCGGCGGCATCGGCCAGTCCCGCACCTACCAGTACCTGCTGGGCAAGGCCGCGCTGGGCGAGTGCTCGGTCACCATCTGGCCCCACCAGCTGCACGAGGCCTGCGCCAGCAAGGGCATCCACCTGCTGCGGTAGCAGCCTCCACAGGTCGGGCCCCGGGACGTGCGCGGGGCGACACCAGGCCAGGCCGGGGCATGTTATGTCATCTTGTCACCTCTGGACAGGATGTCATGATGAGCGACCTCGGAGCGATCCTCGTGGTGGACGACGAGCCCTCGAACCGGCAGGTGCTGCAGCGCATCCTGTCACGCGAGGGCTACGCGGTGGAGCAGGCGGATGACGGGCGCCAGGCCCTGGATCGCCTGCGCGACGGCGGCATCGAGCTGGTGCTTTCCGACCTCAAGATGCCCGGCATGGACGGGCTGGAGCTGCTCCGCGCCGCCCGCGCCCTGGACACCGGCGTGGAGTTCATCGTGATGACCGCCTATGGCACGGTGGAGACCGCGGTGGACGCCATGAAGGTCGGCGCCTACGACTTCATCACCAAGCCCCTGCGGCGTGTCGAGCTGGTCACCACCGTCAGCAAGGCCCTGGAGAAGCAGCGCCTCACCAGCGAGAACCGCCAGCTCCGCGCGAAGCTGGCGGAGGGGGAGGAGGTCATCGGGCGCTCCCCGGCCATGCGCCGGCTGCTGCAGGAGATCGAGCAGGTGGCGCCCTCGGAGGCCTCTGTGTTGCTGGAGGGCGAGAGCGGCACGGGCAAGGGGCTGCTCGCCCGCCGCATCCACGAGCGCAGCCAGCGCGCCACGCGGCGCATGGTCACCGTGAACTGTGCGGCGATCCCCGAGACTCTCCTGGAGAGCGAGCTGTTCGGCTACGAGCCGGGGGCTTTCACGGGTGCTCGTGGGCGCAAGGAAGGTCGCTTCGACCTGGCCGCGGGTGGCACCCTGTTCCTCGACGAGATCACCGAGATGTCCTTCGGCACGCAGGTCAAGCTGCTGCGCGTGCTCCAGGACGGCGAGTACGAGCGGGTGGGCGGCACGCGCACCCTGACCGCGGACTGCCGCATCCTCTCCGCCACCAACCGGGACCTGGACGCAGCGGTCAGCGAGGGGCGCTTTCGAGCGGACCTGTACTATCGCCTCAACGTCATCCGCCTCCGCGTGCCCACCCTGGGCGAGCGGGCGGAGGACCTGCCGCTGCTGTCCCAGTACTTCCTGGCCCGCTACGCCAGCAAGAACCGCAAGCAGCTCGAGGGATTCTCGCCCGAGGCCCTCGAGGCCCTGGCTGGCTACGGCTGGCCCGGCAACGTGCGCGAGCTCGAGAACGTGGTGGAGCGCGCCGTGGTGCTGTGCCGCGGTGAGCTCGTGGGGCTGTCGCAGCTGCCCGAGCAGCTCCGGCAGGGCCGGGGCACCCGGCAGGAGCTCAGCTTCCGGGTGGGCAGCCCCCTCAAGGAGATGGAGCGCCGCATGATCGAGGAGACCCTGCGCTTCGCTGGTGGCGACAAGAACCTGGCCGCGAACCTGCTGGGCATCACCGCTCGCACCATCTACCGTCGGGAGGCGGAGTGGGCGCGCGAGGAGTCTCCAGAACCGAGCTAGTGCTGCTCGGGGCTTTGGGCGGTCCGTTCCGCGGCTTCCAGGGCACGTCTCGCGGCGGCAGGGTCCACGCCGGGAGGCACCAGCGTGCCGTCCCAGCTGTCGGGGAGGCCCAGCCGGACGAGCTTCTCGCAGTGCTCGATGTAGAAGCGTGCCGAGTGGTCCTCAGCGTCCTTGACCAGGACCTGGGCGAAGTCGTGCATCGCCGCCTTCAGGTCACCCACCGTGAAGTGGTCCACCCCTTGCTCGAAGAGCCTGCGGGTGGTCAGCTTGCGCGCGCGGCGCTCCATCTGCTCGCCCTCGAAGACATCGTAGGCGTCTACGGCCCTGTGCTTGCCCTTGAGCAGCACCTTGCCCAGGTGCCGGAAGGCCAGGTCCTGATCCTCGCCCAGCAGGTCGAGCACGTCGCCGGAGGCGATGACGGGCACCCGGAAGTGGCGGGTGAGATCCTCCAGTCGTGAGGCCAGGTTGACCGCCGAGGAGATGACCGTGCCGTCCATGCGCTGCTGCTCACCGACGGTGCCGAGCATGATGCTGCCGTAGTGGATGCCCACCCCGATGTTGATGGGTCGGTAGCCGCAGTTGGCCCGGTGGCCGTTGTAGCGGTGCAGCTCGTTGTGCATGCCCACCGCGGCGCGCACGGCATCAGCGCCGTGGTGGGGGAAGATGGCCATCATGCCGTCGCCCATGTACTTGTCGATGAAGCCCCGCGACTCGCGGATGTAGGGTCCCATGCGGCCCAGAAAGCTGTTGATGAAGTTGAAGTTCTCGCGGGGGCTCATGTCCTCGGACAGGCTGGTGAAGCCGCGGATGTCGGTGAACAGCACCGACATGTGTCGCTGCACCTGGTCCCCCCGCTCCACGTCTTCGATGCGGTCCTTGCCCAGCAGCTGCAGGAACTCTCGCGGCACGAAGCGGGCGTAGGCCTTGTTCGTGCGCGACAGCTCGATGTGGGTGCGGATCCGGGCCAGCAGCTCCGAGCGCGAGAACGGCTTGGTGAGGTAGTCGTTGGCGCCTGCGTCGAAGCCTCTCACCATGTCGCCCGGCTGCCCCTTGGCGGTCACCAGCACCACCGGAAGCTCGTGGGCGGAGTGGCTCTCGCGGATGCGTTCACAGACCTCGTAGCCGGTGATCTCGGGCATCATCACGTCCAGCAGCACGAGGTCGTAGCTGGGATCCTCCGCCAGGCGCTGCAGCGCCGCCCTGCCGCTGGTGGCGGTGGTGACCGCGATGCCGTGGGCGGCGAGGTGGTTCTGGATGACCGCCAGGTTCACGGAGTTGTCGTCCACGGCGAGCACGCGCCACTCGCGCCCGCCCCGATCGCCGGTGATCACCAGGTCCAGGGAGGTGGACTCGCCGCTGGGCTCCTCCAGGTCCGCCAGCGCCCCCTGGGGCAGCAGCGCTGCGGTGTGCTCGACCCGCATGGCCAGCCTCGACGTGGCGCGCAGGGTGAAGGTGATGCGGGTCCCCTTGCCCACCTTGGACTCCACGTGGATCTCGCCGCCGTGCAGCTCCACCAGCCGGCGGGTGATGGCCAGCCCCAGCCCGGTGCCCTCCCGTCCCTGGCCCGAGGCGATCCGAGCCTGCTCCAGGTAGCCGAAGATGTTCTCGAGCTTCTCCCGGCGGATTCCGATCCCGGTGTCCACCACCGAGACCGCGATCAGCTCCCCGCGCCGCTCCGCGCTGACGGTGACGCTCCCCTTGTGGGTGAACTTGATGGCGTTGCCCACCAGGTTCACCAGGATCTGCTGCAGCCTGTTCTCGTCAGCCCGGGCGGCGTCGAGGTGGTCGGGCACCAGGTTTCGCACGGTGATGTGACGGCGGTCCGCCAGCGGGCGGGACAGGGCCAGCACCGCCTCCACCTCGGCGCGCAGGTCCACGGCCTGTAGATCGAGCACCACCTGGCCGTTGTTCATCCGCGAGAAGTCCAGGATGTCGTTCACCAGGTGGGTCAGGCGCTGCCCCGAGCGCACGATCATCGTCAGGCTCTGGCTGGCCCGCTCAGGCAGGTCGCCCGCTGCACCGGCCAGCAGGGAGTCCGCCAGGCCGATGATGCCGTGCAGAGGCGTGCGCAGCTCGTGGGAGGTGTTGGCCAGGAACTGGTCCTTGAACTCGTCCAGGGCCTTGAGGTTCGCGACCATCTCCTCCTGGGTCTGCCGCGAGTAGCGCTCCTGCTCCAGCAGCTTCTGCCGCACCCGCGCCTCCTGCTGGCGGGCGTCCGCGAAGCGATCGGCCAGGGAGAGGGAGAGCAACACCACGACCAGGGAACTCCCCGCACCCAGCAGCTGGGTGCGGAACACCCAGTCCAGGGACCAGCCCAGGCAGTGCAGGCCCACGGTGGCCATGACCGCAGCCAGGATGGTGCTTCCAGCGGCGAAGAAGCGGGCGGTGCGGTCGCCCCGCAGCAGGCAGGCCACCGAGGCGCAGGAGCCCGCGACGGTGCACGCGAACGCGAGACAGAGGGCCAGCTGTGCGTTGAAGGGGTAGGCGACGAAGGGTGAGAGGAAGGTCCAGATCAGGGCCGCCACCGCCAGCCCCTGCAGGGTCTGGTAGACCTGCGGCATGCGGTCAGCGAGCTGCAGGAAGCCCATGCAGAAGGCCAGGAAGCCCACCGAGAGCAGCCCGGCCATGGCCGCCAGACCGGAGTGCAGCCAGGCGCTGGTGCCCGGGAGCTGAGACAGCACGTCGGTCTCGGTGACGATCAGCTGGAAGATGGCGTGGGGGAGCACCACCCCCAGCGCGAAGTTCAGGTAGAAGCGGTCTCGCAGCGACAGGTAGAGGAAGAGGTTGTAGACCAGCACGCCCACCACCACGCCCAGCAGCAGGCCGGGCAGCTGGGCCGGGCTCATGGTGGAGGCGCCCTGTGCCAGCTGGAAGCCCCCCAGGAGGAGGTCCGCCTGGGCTGGCCCCGCGGCCTCGCCGGTGGCACCCACGGCCAGGCTGGCCCCCGACAGGATCGCCAGCACCCCCAGCGTGCCCGCGAGCGCCCCCAGGGCCTGGCGCGCCCGCCGGGAGAGCCGAGGCCCTGCCTTCGGGGCGTGCGCGCCGCCATCCGGGCCGCTGCCGGCCTGGGCGGACGCCTCGCCTGTGGTCGCTGAGCGCATGGAGTGGGTCTCGCGGGCGGGAGGGGAGCTGGCCTGCACCGCCGGCTCCACCAGGCTCTTCGGACCTTCCGCGGGAGTTGTTGAACGCTCGCTGCGGCTCTACTTCGGCAGCGAGAGCGCGATCCTGAAGCCTCGTTCTGGCTCGGACTCCACAAGCACGCTTCCCCCGTGGTCATCCATGATCTGCCGGGTGATGGCCAGCCCCAGCCCGGTGCCCTTGGTGCGCCTCGAGAAGAAGGGGTCGAAGATGCGAGCGAGGTTCTCCGGATCGGTACCGCGGCCGTTGTCGCTCACCTCGACCACCACCTGGTCCTGCTCGGCATGCAGGCCCACGGTGACCTCGTCCGCCCCGCTCTGCAGGGCGTTGCGCAGCACGTTCAGCAGCGCCCTGCGCAGCTGGTTGCCGTCCACGGGTACGCGCAGGGGGCCCTCCGGACCATCGTAGGCCAGGCGCACCTGCGCCTTCTCGAACGCCGGCTCCTCGAGGCGGCACACCGACTGCACCAGCTCGCCCATGTCTTCGGCCTCGAACCGAGGTGCCGGCCGGCGGGCCATGTCCAGGTAGTGCTCGGTGACCTGCTCCAGGCGATGGATCTCCCGCACGATGATGGAGAGGATGTCGCTGGCTTCTGCGAGCTCGCTGGCCGCCTGCAGCTCCTCGGCCAGCAGCTCGGCGTTGAGCGAGATGGCGTTGAGGGGGTTGCGCACCTCGTGGGTCACCTGGGCCAGCATCTGTCCGATCAGGGCCAGCCGCTCGCTGCGCTCCAGGCGCTCTTGATCGCGGAGGCGCTGGGTGATGTCTTCGCCTACCACCAGGCTGCCCGCGGCACCGAAGGGCACCACCTCGAGGTCGAAGATCAGCGCTCCGAGCCCCAGCGCGGGGTGCCGGCCAGCGCCGAGGGCGGCCAGCTCGGCGGGCAGCGGGCTGTCATCTCGGACGCCCCACAGCTGGGCCGCGGCGGGGTTGGCCATGGTGACCTGGCCCTGCTCCACCACCACCAGGCCCAGGCGGATGGTGTCCAGGACGCTGCGCAGGTAGCCGGAGAGGCGCTTGAGCTGCTCCGCGCGCTCCACCAGGCGCCGGTCGCGCTCGGCCAGGGTGCGGGCCATGGTGTTGAATTCCGTGGCCAGGACTCCGATCTCGTCGCTGCTCTGCACGTCCACCCGCCCCGAGTAGTCGCCCGCGGCGATGCGCTGCACCTGGGCGGTGAGGTGGCCGATTGGGCGCAGGGTGAGCAGCGTCCAGGCCAGCATGGCCGCGCCGAACGCGAGGGCCAGCCCCGCCAGCCCACCGCCCACCATGGTGGCCCGCGCCTGAGTGCGCGTGACGCGGTCGTTCACCCTGCGGATCCCGGCGTCCAGGGTGGTGTTGAGCTGCTCCACCACCGTCTGCAGGGCCTGCTGGCGCTGCAAGAGCTCGGCCTGTGCGGTCAGGATGGCCTGTTCGTCGCCGCCTGCGGCCAGCTCGATCCAGTCATGGCTGCTCCGTTCGTAGTCTCCGGCCAGGCTGCCCAGTCGGTCCAGCTGACCCAGGACCGCCTCGAGCGCCCGGCGCTCCTCGACGCTGCGCACCTGCTCCAGTGCCTGCAGCGCGGTGGAGTGGCCCTGCTGGACGAGCTCGCTGATCTCTCCGGCGTGGAAGTCCGCGTTGCTCCTGAAGGCAGCCAGGGGGCGCTCCGAGTCTCGCTGCAGGCGGGCCGCGTCCAGGTCGATGCGGTCCTGGTGGCTCGACAGCTGGGCGGCGATGCGAGCCAGCGGGAGGTAGCCCCGGTTCACCACCTGCAGCCCGTCGCCCAGGCTCCGCAGCTGGTAGGTGCCGTAGCCGAGGGCTCCCAGGAACAGAGAGAAAGAGAGGACGAAGGCCGCCAGGATCCGCGTGCGCAGGGAGAGCCGCATGCGAAGTCGATAACGGGGTCGCCGCGAGCCTGCTCGCGATCCCGTCCCGGCGGGTCAGGGCGGCATGGAGCCGCCTTGCTCGGCTGCAGGGCTCATGATACGGACGGCAGCCGATTTCCCTGTCCCCCGACCCTGCGGGCGTATCTCGGGTACGCACGCCTCGGAGCAAGCATGCGCGCGATCATTCCTCTCAGCATAGCACTCGGTTTGTTGGTCTCTGGCTGCGATGGCGCCAGCAGCAGCAGCGCGAGCAGCGGTGCCGCCACCGCCTCCTCCTCCGCCGAGGAGATCGGCGAGGTCATCGCCTCGGTCAACGGCATGTCCATCGGCAGCAAGGCCTTCGAGAAGTCCGCGGCGCGCACCACGCCCGAGAACGGCGACACCCTGAGCTCCGAGGAGCGCCACGAGATCCTCGATCGCCTCGTGGCCGACAAGATCCTCTACCAAGAGGCCCTGCGCCTCGGCCTCGATCAGGACCCCAAGGTGCAGAAGGTCATGGTCAACACCCTGCTGCGCCAGGAGGTCTACGCCCAGGTCCGCAACTCGGACTTCTCCGAAGACGTGCTCCAGGCCTACTACGATGAGCACCCCGACGAGTTCATCGTCCCAGAAAAGGTGCAGATCAAGCGCATCCTCATCCGCGTCAACGACGAGCGCGGCGACGAAGAGGCCCGCTCCGAGGCGGAGCGCGTGCGCGGCATGGTCGCCTCCAACCCCAAGGAGACCTTCAAGGACGTGGCCTCCAAGCACTCCGAAGACCCCTACCGCCGCCGTGGAGGCGACGTTGGCTTCGTGTCCGCCGAGGGCAAGCCCGGGCTCGACGAGGCCATCGTCGAGCGGGCCTTCGAGATGGATGTCGGCGAGGTCTCCGATCCCTTCAAGACCGAAGACGGCTACAACGTGATCTACGTGGCCAACAGGCGCGACCGCGTGGAGCGTACCTTCCAGCAGATGAAGGGCTCCGTGCTGCGCAAGGTCAAGAACGAGAAGCTCAAGGATCTCTACAACGACTACGTGGAAAGCCTCAAGGCCGACGCTGACATCAAGGTCCTCGAGGACAAGCTGGCGGCCATCGACGTCAAGCACGCCGCCAAGGCCGCGGTGCCTCCGGGCATGCAGATCAACCCCATGGTCTCGCGCCCCGACGCGGCGCTGCCCGGTGGCCAGGCCGGCGACGACGCCCCCGCGCTCGAGGGTGGCGAGTAGAGCACAGGCTCTCGGCCCACCATGCCCCGCTTCATCCCGGTCCAGCTCAGGGTCGCCCTGCTGATGGTGGCGTCGCTGCTGGCTCTGGCCAGCCCCTCGGCGCGCGCCGAGATCGTCGATCGCATCGCCGCCTCGGTGAACGACGACATCATCACCTGGAGCGAGATCTACGAGCTGGGGGGCGAGCACATCGAGCGAGAGCTGGCCGGAGGTGAGGGCCAGGACAGCCAGCGGCGGGTGCTGGAGATCGAGGTGCTGGACGTGCTCATCGGGCGTCGCCTGGTGGAGCAGGAGATGCGCCGGCTGGATCTCGACGTCACCGACCAGGACGTGGAGCGGGCGCTGGGCGACATCGCTCGCCAGAACGGCCTGGACCGCGCGCAGCTGCAGTCCGAGGTCGAGGCCAGCGGTCTCGCATGGGACGACTACCTCGACGAGCTGGGCGAGAACCTGCGCGAGATGAAGTTCAACCAGCAGGTGCTCTCACCCCGCATCACCGTGCGCGATGACGAGCTGCGCGATGCCTATCGCCGCAGCATCGCCTCCTTCACCGGGCCCGAGCAGGCCACCCTGCGGGTGATCTTCCTGGCCATCGACCCGGGGGCCGCCGAAGAAGAGCACCAGGCCGTGCTCGCCCAGGCCCTCGAGCTGCGGGAGCGGGTGGCTGCGGGCGCCGACTTCGGCGACCTGGCCGCCGAGCACTCCGCCGAGCCCTACGCCAGCCGGCGCGGCGAGATGGGCTCCTTCCAGCAAGGCGAGCTGGTGGGCGAGCTGGGGCGGCCCGCGTTCTCCACACCGGTGGGCCAGGTGGCCGAGCCCATCAGCACGGCCCAGGGCGTGTTCCTGATGCAGGTCGTCGACAGGGTCCAGCCCGATCCGCCCGCCTTCGAAGAGGTGCAGGATCGGCTGCGCTCGCGCCTCATGGAAGAGAAATTCGAGGAAGCCCGCGAGCAGTGGCTGCTGCAGGCCCGCCGCCGCTCCGCGGTGAAGGTGCTGCTCGAGACGCTGTGATCATGGGGCGCACGCCCATCATCGTCACGCCGGGCGACCCGCTGGGTGTCGGGCCAGAAGTGGCGCTCAAGGCTGCGGCCGGCGCTGCCCGACCTCTGGTGCTCGTGGGCGACGCGGCGGCCATCCGACACGAAGCGGGGCGGCGGTCGCTGCCCCTCTGCACCATCCAGCGGCTCGAGCAGGCAGGGCAGGGGATCGCGCTGCTGGAGCCTCCAGTGGGCCGAGAACCTGTGGAGATCAGGGCGGTGCGCCTGGCGACCACCGCCTGCCTGCAGGGGCGCGCGCGGGCGTTGGTCACCGGCCCCATCCACAAGGCCCGGCTGGCGGCCCAGGGCTTCGCCTTCCCGGGCCACACCGACTTCCTGGGCCACCTGTGCGGGGTAGAGCGCCCGGTCATGGCCTTCGTGGGGCGCCGGCTGCGGGTGGTGCTGGCCACGGTGCACCTGCCCCTCGAGGGCGTGCCCGCAGCCCTGAGCCGCGAAGGGCTGCTGCACACGGTGCGCACCGCTCATGCCGCGCTGCGCCTCGACCTGGGCATCGACGAGCCCGCGCTGGTGGTGTGCGGGCTCAATCCCCACGCCGGAGACCAGGGCCTGCTCGGGCGCGAAGAGCTGGACCTGGTGGCGCCGGCCTGCGAGCAGCTGCGCAGCGAAGGGCTGCGCGTCCAGGGCCCCATCTCCGCCGAGGCCGCCGTGCGCCACGCCGCCGATGGTCGGGCCCACATGATGGTGGCCATGTACCACGACCAGGGGCTGGTCCCGCTCAAGCTGCTGGACTTCGGGCACGCGGTCAACTGGACCCTGGGCCTGCCCATCCTGCGCACCAGCGTGGATCACGGCACCGCCGACGACATCGCTGGCGAGGGCAGCGCCGATCCCGGCAGCATGATCGCCGCCATCGAGCTGGCCGATGCGATCAGCCGGAGGCGGTCGGGCCTGGCTCCTGGAAGTTGATCTCGCGGCAGCCGTAGCTGTCGAAGGTCTCCTGGCGCTTGCCCCACACGACGCAGTCGGCCACGTCGCTGCCCTGGTAGGCCGTGATCATCCAGGTGAGGGTGGACTCGCGGTCGGAATTGCCCTCGTACAGGGTGTTCACGCCGTCTTGCTGGGCGGTCCAGTCGTCGGTGATGTCCAGGGTGATCTCCCACAGATCCCAGGAGCCATCGGCTCCGTAGTCGGTGTTCTCCAGCGGGTGGTGCTCCTCCCAGGTGTAGCCGCCTTCGTACTGGTGGATGCCCAGCTCGACATTGTCGGCCCAGCCGATCATCTCCACCGAGTACCACCAGCGGGCGACGTCGTAGCCGTAGC
Source organism: uncultured Enterobacterales bacterium (assembly GCA_964512185.1). GTDB lineage: Bacteria > Myxococcota_A > UBA796 > UBA796 > JAFGLY01 > CAZEJJ01. Next base: position 37,115 of record CAZEJJ010000027.1, read on the forward strand.
TCACCACGTCGATCTCGGGATCGTAGTAGGTGGGGCCGGTGTCGCTGTCCTCGGGGTCGGTGGCGGTATCCACGCTGTCTTTGGGGGGCTCGAAGCACCCCACCAGCGCCAGGCCCAGCAGGGCCAGCAGGCTCCTGTTCATGGTCATCTCCATCTCTCGCGGGTGTCGTCCGGGCTCGGACGGGAGCCGAGGACGATGGGCCGGATCTGGCCCGTCACAGGCTACGATCGGCTCTTCGCACCCGCAAGGGTCCCCGGCGGGGGCTCCAGACGCAAGAACCCCCCACGGCTGGCCGCAGGGGGTCTCGATGAAGCGCGTTCCTAGAAGGTGATCTCGCGGCAGCCGTAGCTGTCGAAGGTCTCCTGACGCTTGCCCCACACGACGCAGTCGGCCACGTCGCTGCCTTCGTAGGCGGTGATCATCCAGGTGAGGGTGGACTCGCGGTCGCTGTTGCCCTCGTAGAGGGTGTTCACGCCGTCTTCCTGGGCGGTCCAGTCGGTGGTGATGGGCAGGGTGATCTCCCAGAGGTCCCAGGTGCCGTCACCGGCGTAGTCGCTGTTCTCCAGGGGGTGGTACTCTTCCCAGGTGTAGCCGCCTTCGTACTGGTAGATGTCGAGCTCGACGTTGTCGGCCCAGCCGAACAGGTCTACGGAATACCACCACTCGGCGGAGTCGTAGCCGTAGCTGACCACGTCGATCTCGGTGGGCACGTAGACCCAGCTGTCGCCGGTCTCGGTGGTGGTGTCGCCGGTCTCGCAGTCGTCGCCGCTGTCGCACTTGTCTTCGGTGCCAAAGCAGCCCATGAGGGGGAGGCACAGGGCCAGGACGTAGAACTTGTTCATCTCGCGTCTCCTTGGGGTCATCGTTGACCCGTGAAGCCTGCCGGCCAGCAACCGACAGCGCTACGGGTGTGCCCTCGCCGAGGTGGCGAAAGGGCGGCGGATCTGTACTCCAGCTGCGCGACAATTGCAAAGAATCGGTCAGCCGATCTCCGCATTGGCAGGGGGAGCTGTGTCGGAGGGCCCGCGGCCCTCAGGCGCCGGTGTCGGGCTGCTCCCAGGTCTGGTCGCACTCGCTGACACCCTCGATGCCGTCGAAGAGCTGGGGGGCCGCGCCCCAGGAACGGCAGTCGGACTCGTCCTCGGAGCCGGGGGTGTAGACGACGACCCGATAGCTCATTGCATCGAGCACGCTGTCATCGCACAGGAACGCGGTGGAGGAGCCCGAGGAAGCGTCGCGCCAGTCGGCGACGATGTCCAGCTCGAGGGAGAGCTCGTCGCCGCTGCCGTCGGCCGCGGCGCTGACGGAGCGGATGGCGTGCTTCTCGACGTAGTCCGCGGCGGTGGCCAGCCACAGGTGGCCGTTGGCGGTCCAGGCGTCGGTCTGCAGCTCGAAGGTCCACTGCTCGTCCTCGACGGAGCAGGCGTACTGGATGGCGGTGATCAGGGGCGGCTCGTCGTACAGGGGCTGCCCGGCGGCGCCGGCGAAGCGCTCGTGCCCGATGCAGCCGGCGCAGGCGGCCAGGAGCAGCAGGGCTGGGGGCGGGCGGCTCATGGCATGGCCGGTGCCAGGGGTTCCCGCTCGGTCTCCTGGAACAGCGCGTCTTCCAGGGCCAGCAGCAGGCGGTCGAGGCCGCGACCGTCACGGGCGCTCACGGGCAGCCCGCCGTGCTGGTCGGCCAGCCCCTGCCACAGGGCCGGATCCACGCGGTCGATCTTGTTGAGCACCAGCAGGGTGGGGGTGTCGCCGGCCCCCAGGGAGCGCAGGATCTCTTCGACCGCGCGCACGTGCACGTCCAGCTCCGGATCGGAGGCGTCCACCACGTGCACCAGCAGATCCGCCTGCACCACCTCCTCGAGGGTGGCGCGGAAGGCCTGCACCAGCTCCTTGGGGAGCCGCCGGATGAAGCCCACGGTGTCGGTGAGGATGATCTCGCGCTCCTCGGGGAAGCGGAAGCGGCGGCTGGTGGGGTCGAGGGTGGCGAACAGGGCGTCGCGGGTGTCCACTCTGCTGCGGGTGACCTTGTTGAGCAGGGTGGACTTGCCGGCGTTGGTGTAGCCCACGATGCTGGCCAGGGGCATGCCCAGGCGCCTGCGCCGTCGCCGGCGCAGGTCGCGGCTCTTGGCCAGGCGCGAGAGCTCCTTGACCAGGCGCTTGAGGCGCTCGTCGGCCCGGCGCCGGTTGATCTCCAGCTTGGTCTCGCCGGGCCCGCGGCCACCGATGCCACCGGTGAGGCGGGACATGGCCGTGGGCATGATGGCCAGGCGCGGGCGCCGGTAGCGCAGCTGGGCGATCTCCACCTGCAGCTTGCCCTCGCGGGTGGTGGCGCGCTGGGCGAAGATGTCCAGGATGAGCTGGGTGCGGTCGAGCACCTTGAGCTCGGTGATGGTGGCCAGGTTGCGCAGCTGGGAGGGTGACAGGTCCTGGTCGAAGACCAGCACCTCGGCGCCCAGGTGCATGGCCCGCAGCAGGATCTCCCGCAGCTTGCCCGTGCCCACCAGGGTGCGGCCATCCAGCTTGCGTCGCTGCTGCAGCACCTTGTCGAGTACCAGCAGCCCAGCGGCGTCGGCCAGCCGGTCGAGCTCGTCGAGGCAGAGCTGGGCGCTGGCCAGATCGCCGGTGGTGACGCTCACCAGCACGGTGCCGTTGCCGTCTTCCACCTGGCTCAGGTGGTCGCCGCGACGGAACTGGGCTTCGAGATCGGAGACGAAGGCGAGGTAGTCGTCGTCCCAGCCGTGCACCGTGGGGCGCGACTCCACCCGCCACATCTCGTCGCCGCTGTCTGGCGGCAGCAGGTGGGCGTACTCGACGCCCAGGGGCAGGCCCTGCAGGCCGGCCTGGATGGTGACCACCACGTCGAGCTTGAGCAGCGCCAGGTCGGTCAGGTCGTCCTGCGACAGGGCCTCGCCGCGCAGGTGGGTGTGCACCAGCCGCAGACCCCGGAAGCGCCTGCTGCCCGCGCGCCCGCGGCCCAGCTCCGGGATGAAGAGCTGGTGGGCGTCGCCGACGATGACCTTGCTGATGCGCCCGCTGCGGTCGATGAGCAGGCCCAGCTGGCGGCCCGTGTCGCGGGACAGCTCGCAGATGCGCCGGGCCAGCTCGGGGCTGATGAAGCTCTCGGCTGGTACCCGGCGCTTGTAGAGCTGCTCCAGCGCTCGGGACTGGGACTGCTTGATGCCGGCGGTGTTGCCGTGGACCTTTGGCAAGGGGGCTCCTGGGCGGAGCCCCCTCCTATCCTGTTGGGAGCGCGGCTAGCGGCTCGTCCCGCGCGTGGTGATCTGCTCGATGGCCTTGGGGATGTCGATGCCCACGGCGGCCTTGAGCTCCTCCACCAGCGTGACGGCCTTCTGGGCGCGGCTGTCGCTGCCGGTGGGCAGCATGGTGAGCCTGTCCACCTGGATGTCCTGCACCGTGCCCATCAGGTCCTTGAGCACCTTGTCCAGCTTCTGCATCAGGAAGATGTCGCGCGCGGCCTGGCCGCCCTTCTTCCAGGTGGCGATCATCTCCTCGAGCACGGCCACGGTGGCCTTGCCGTCCTCGATGATCTTGCGGGAGCGACCCTGGGCGTCGGCCATGTCGGCTTCCATGGTGGCCTGGGCGGGCGCCACCACGTCGGCCTGCAGCTGGAGCTTGACCTGTTCGACCCGGGCGATCTGCGCGTTGAGCTCGGCCTCGGCCTTGGCGATGGCCGCCTTGACCTTGCCCACCTCCTCGGCGATCAGGGCCTCGCGGCGGGTCAAGGCATCGGCCACCCGGCGCTCGGTGTTGGCGTGCACGATCTCCAGCTGGGCGTTGATCTCCGCGATGCGGGCGTTCTGCCGGTTGGAGGCGTCCTTGATGGTGGACATGGCCTGGGCCTGGGCCTCGGCGATCTTGGCGGTCTTGATGACCTCGGCGCTCTGCCTGCGCCCGATGCTGTCGAGGTACTTCACGTCGTCGTAGACGTTCTGGATCTTGAGGGTGTCGAGCACCAGCCCCAGGCGCCCGAGATCCTGCTCGGCCTCTTCGAGCAGCTTCTCGGCGAAGGCGATCTTGTCTTCGTTGACCTGCTCAGGCGTGAGCTGGGAGAGCACGCCGCGCAGGTTGCCCTCGAGGGTGTCCTTGGCCACCTGCATGATCTGGCGGCGGTCGGACTGCAGGAAGCGCTCGAGGGCGTTGGACAGCAAGGGCTCGTGGCTGGCCACCTTGACGTTGGCCACGCCCTGCACCGCCAAGGGGATCCCACCCTTGGAGTAGGCGTTGATCACCGAGACCTCGATGATCATGTTGGTGAGGTCGATCTCGTCCACCGTCTCGAGCATGGGGATGCGCAGGGCGCGCCCGCCCTTGATGGTGCGGTAGCCCACGGTACGGTTGCCCAGCCGGTACAGGCCGCCGGAGAAGACCAGCACCTTGTTGGGGGGGCATACGTACAGCAGGTTCTTGGCGATGAGCACCGCCGCGACCAGGGAGAAGAAGGCGACGACGAGGATGATGCCAGCGGCACCGATGACTTCGGGACCCATCAGGACACCCCCTGGTCGGGCTGGTTGAGGCCGGAGAGGATCCCGGTGACGTCGACCCCGGTGGACTCACGCAGCTCGGCGAGCACGCGCTTGACCATGGCCGGGTAGGCCGAGACATAGGCGGGAAGGGCGTCGCCGTCGCCGCTGTCCAGCAGGACGACCTCGCCCACGTCCACGTTGTTGACGCGCTCCACCACGGAGCTGAGCACGGTCTCCAGCTGCTGGATGAGGAAGATGTCCTTGGCGTCGTCGCCGGCCTCGATCCAGGCCTGGGTCATCATGTCGAGCACCTCGGCCAGGGCACGGCCGTCGGCCTCGATGTGGGCGGCCTGGCCGCGGGCCCTGAGGCCGGCAGCCTGGCGCTCGGCCTCGGCGGGCAGCACCTGGTCGGCGACGAGCCGGGTCTTCTCCAGCTGCTGCCGGATCTGCTGCAGCTCCACCTCGGCTTCGGCCCTGGCCTGCAGCACCATCTGCAGCATGCGCTCTTCTTCGGAGCGGGCCCGCGCCTCCATCTCGCCCTTGAACTGGCGCAGGGCGTTGGCGCGCTTGACGATGTTGGTCTCGGCGGTCTGCTCGGCCACCTTGCCCCGCTGGTCGCAGTCGGCCTCCACCTGCTCGGCTTCGGCCCGCGCGTTGGACTCGGCGATCTCGGCGTCGCGCACCACCGCGGCGATCTGCTTGCGGCCGATGCTGTCGAGGTACTGGGTGTCGTCGGCTACGTTCTGCACCTTGAGGGTGTCGAGATGCAGCCCGAGCTTCTGGAAGTCCTCTTCGGCTTCACGCATCAGCTCGTCGGCGAACTTGAGGCGGTCCTCGTTGACCTCTTCGGGGGTGAGGCGGGCCAGCACTCCGCGCAGGTGGCCCTCGAGGGTCTCCTTGCCCACCCGGCGGATCTCGTTGGGGTCGCGGCCCAGGAAACGCTCGATGGCGTTCATGATGAGCTTGGGGCTGCTGGTGACCTTGACGTTGGCCACCGCGTGCACCTTGAGGGGGATGCCGCCCTTGGAGTAGGCGTTGATGACCTGCACCTCGATGGGGATGTTCTGCAGATCCATGCGGTCCACCTTCTCGAAGAAGGGCTTGCGCCACACGCGGCCGTGGAACAGGGCCTGGTAGCTGCCCCGCTTCTCGTCGGTGATCTGCTTGGCCGCCCGACGGCCGGCGATGACCAGCACCTCGTTGGGGCGGGCCACGTAGAGGAATTGTTTGGCGATGAACAGGAGCGCCAGCACGCCGACTCCGGCGGCTGCGCCCATGCAGGTGAGGCCCATGATGGCTTCCATGGAAGCTCCGTTAGAAGGGGTGGGCTTGTGTCAGCGAGCGTCGCCGCTGACGGTGGGCATGGGAATGACCTCGGCCACGCCGTCTTCGACGTCGATCACGAGGACCTGTGAGTTGATGGGGATCTCCGTCGCTTCCTTGGTGCGGGCCAGCATGTCCACGTCGGGGCCCTGCACCTCGATGCGGATCTTGCCCAGGCCACCCGGACGGATGGTGAGCAAGACCCGGGCCTCGCGGCCCCTGAGGGCGCGCTCGGTGGGCACGCGGCCGGTGGCGCTGCGCTTGAGGTAGCGGAACATCCAGGCCACGCTGGTGCCGATGACGAACCCGGTGGGGGCGGCGACGGCCAGCGAGGCCGTGCCCGGCAGCACGGTGATGACCAGCAGGGCACCCGTGGCGCCGAAGCTGGCCAGCCCGAAGGTCCAGAAGCGCAGCGAGAGGAAGGGAAGCCAGCCCCCGAGGATGGGGTGGGAGCCTGCCTCGGCCAATTCGTGGGAAGCAGCGTGCACCAGGCCGGTCTCGGCGTCAGCGTCAGCGTCAGCGTCCATGTCCACGTCAGCGTCAGCGTCCATGTCCACGTCGGCGTCGGCGTCCAGGTCCACGTCGGTGTCGGCGTCCAGGTCCATGTCGGCGTCTGCGTCCATGTCCATGTCGGCGTCTGCGTCCATGTCCATGTCCATGTCCATGTCCATGTCCATGTCGGCGTCTGCGTCCATGTCCATGTCGGCGTCAGCGTCGTGGTCGGCGTCGGAATCGGACGAGCCCAGCACGATGGAGGCGCCGATGAGGATGCCACCGAGCGCGAGTGAGCCGAGGTAGATACCGAGCAGCATGGTGCACGACCCGCCGTTGTGTGAGATGCAAGCCCAGGAAAGGTAACGGAGCCCGATGCCCTCGGCAGCCTCTTCCTCCAGGCGAGACCTGGGTTCACGCGGCCATCGGACCCTCGGTTACGCGCGGGCGGAGGGGGCATTCCCTGGCCCCGCTCGGCTTCACTCCCAGTTGACGTCGAGCATCGTGGTCATGTGCTCGGACAGGGGCCCCAGGGGGCCCAGCAGGGCCTCGGGGACGGGGGCTGGAACCTGCACATAGCGGTTCTCGCCCTGCTGCCAGACCAGCGAGCCGTCGGCCCTCTGCAGCACCAGCTTGAGCTCCAGCACGGTCTCCGAGGGAGCCTCGAGGTGCAGCTGCGGGCCATCCGGGCCTGCCTCGAAGACCCCCGCGGGCGCGCCCGGGTCCCAGCTGCCCAGCGCGCGGCCAGCGCCCGTGAGCAGGAGCTGGTCGCCGGCCTGCAGAGGGGCGCCCTGGACCCGCAGCAGGACCCTCTTGGAGTGAGCCCCGGGCAGCTCGTAGTCCAGCCCTCCGGCCACGGTCTCCCCCTCCGGCAGGCCCTCGTCTGTGCCCAGGATGACCACCGCCACTCCGCCGGGCGCCAGATGGCTCGGGAAGCCGTCCATGCCCTGGCTCAGGTCGAACAGGCGCAGCTCGTCCTCCACCAGCAGGGCCTCGCTGGGGTGCATCCAGCCGGCGCGGGCTGGATCCCTGGACAAGGGCACGGGCTCGCTGCCGCCGTTGACGGCGATGACGGCTCGCTCGCGTGCGCTCAGGCGCTCGTAGACCATCAGGCGGTTCTTCACGCCGGGCTTGTAGGTCACCCCGGAGCTTATGGAGGGATGCCGGCGCCGGAAGTCCAGCAGCGTGACGATGTCCTGCTCCAGGGGGTGGCCGGCGTCGAAGATCATATCGGCCCGGTTGTGGGGCTCCTCGGCGCCCTCCAGGCCCGCTTCGAGCCCCCAGGTGAAGGCCGGGATGCCGCGGGTGGTGAGCTGGAAGGCCAGCGCTCGACGGACCCCGCCGAGATCACCCTGGCAGCGGGACAGCACGCGGGGCAGGTCGTGGTTGTCCAGGAAGGTGACGAGCCGCTGGGCGTCGGGGTAGGCGCCGTCTGATGAGAGCATGGTCCCCAGGCGGCCCGGGTGCCGCTCGTCGCAGAAGACGTCCAGCATGGCGTAGTGCATGGGGAAGTCGAACATGGCGCCGAAGCCGCCCTGCTCGAAGGTCTCCGCCAGGGCCACGGGATCGCCCTGGAAGTCCTCGCCCAGCAGCAGGAAGCCATCTCCCGCCTCTGCCTGCAGCTCAGCACTGATCTGCCGCAGGAACTGGGACGGCATGTGGCGCACGGCGTCCACACGGAAGCCGTCGGGCTGGGCCGCCTGCAGCCAGTGGCGGGCCGCGTCCAGCAGCCAGGCGTGCACCTGGGGCCGCTCCTGGGCCAGATCGGGCAGGCCATGCACCTCGCCGTTCACAAGCTGGAAGGGGTCGTTCCAGTCGGTGATGCCGCCCAGGTCGTGGAAGAAGTCGGGCCGCTGCTGGCGCAGGGGAGCGTCGAAGCTGACGTGGTTCCAGACCACGTCCAGCAGCAGGCGCATGCCTCTGGCGTGCAGCTCAGCGGACAGCTGCCGCAGCAGGGCCTCGTCGCCGAAGCGCGGCTCGAGGCTGAAGGGATCCTGCACCCAGTAGCCGTGGAAGGCGCCCCAGTCGTAGAACTTCTCGGTGCGCATCTGGAACACCGGCGAGAGCCAGACGGTGCGGACGCCGAGCCGCTCCAGGTGGTCCAGGTGGTCGATGACGCCCTGCAGGTCTCCCCCGTGGAAGGCCTGGGGATCGCCGGGGTCGACAGCCCCGTCGTTGTCGGGATCGCCGTTGGCGAAGCGATCCACCATCACGAAGTAGATGGCGTCGTCTACCGGGGGCGGCGCGGCGCGCCAGGGCTCCGTGGCGGCCTCGAACCCGGCTGGCTTGGGGCAGCCCAGCAGGGCCAGGCAGGCCAGCCCCCAGGCCACACGCATGGACTCAGAGCCCGCCCAGGTAGGCGTCCAGCAGGGCGCCCAGGCGACGCTCCAGCAGGGGGGTGGCGGCCTCGAGCGCCGCCAGCTCCTTCTCGTGGTAGTGCTCCAGGAACACCGGCACCTGGAAGCTGGCGCTGAAGGCCTGGGACAGGTCGTCGCGCGGGCTGATGGTGGCCACCACCTCGACCGTCCAGCGATAGCGGCCGTTCATCTGGGAGTAGTAGGCCACCTGGGTCTCCACCAGGAGCAGCAGATCCGTGTCGGTGGAGACATCGGCGATCAGCGCCAGCCGGTGCTGGGTGGTGCGCTTGGTGGCGAAGGCCTCGACGAAGCTGGCGGGCGCCACGGCCCTGGGCAGCAGGTTGCGCTCCGCCGCCAGCTCGGACATGACCTGGACGAGGCCCTCTGGCAGCGCCTGGACCTGGGGTGAGTCCAGCACGGCCAGGGAGCCGGCCACGCTGACGGCCATCCTGCCTGGGGCCTGCACTGGCTGGTGCTTGGAGGAGAGGCAGCCCGCCAGCAGCAGGGCCAGCACGGGCAACAGGGTGAGCAGCTTGGTGGTGGTGTGCATCAGAACCAGACCTCCGTCTCGAGGGCCACCATGTGGTGCCAGTGCATGTCCTCTTCGGGCAGCTCGAAGTCGTTGAACTGGTCGAGGGACTGCACGAAGGCGTTGCCGAAGGCGGCGTGCTGGTTGGAGTACTGCACGCCGTAGAGCAGGCGCAGCGAGGGGCGGGTGTAGATGCCGGGCCCCAGCGGGTTGAGCACCACGCCCACCTTGCCCTGCCAGGTGTTGCGGGTGTCGCTGTCGCCGTACTCCAGACCGCGGGTGTCGGGCAGGCCGCCGCTGGTGGTGAAGACCGAGTCCCAGTGCTCGCGGTAGGCGTTGCCGTTGGTGGAGATCTCCTGGGCCAGGCTGGTCTCGCCCAGCAGGTGCACCGTGGGGTTGAGGAAGGCCTGCAGGCGCAGCACTCCAGAGTAGAAGGTGCGATCGTGGTCGCTGGGGGCGATGGAGTTGTCATCATCCCAGTACTGGCCGTAGAGCACTCCCAGCACGGCCTCGAGCCGGTGAGGCCAGAGCACCAGCTGCAGCTCGTTGCCCAGGTTCACCTGGTAGCGCTCGTCGGTGAAGTCGTGCAGGTAGATGTCGAAGTCCCGGCCGCCGTAGCTCTCGGTGGTGAAGGTCTCCGGGTGCAGGCGCTGGTAGTTGGCGAAGAAGTTGTTCCAGCGCAGCGGGCCCAGGCCGCCGAAGCCCAGGTAGCCGATGGCCTTGAAGCTGTGGGCGTCGCGGCCTTCTGGATCGGGGAAGTAGTCCAGCAGATCGGGGTTCTCTTCGACCCAGCGCTCCACCACCTCGCCGCGGATCCAGTCCTCGTACTCGATGCCGGGGGTCTGGTAGGGGGCGTGGGTGTTGCCGGGCACGTAGGGCTCGAAGCGGTACTCACCGCCCACGCCCAGCTCCAGGTGCTGGCCCAGGGACAGGCGCAGGGCGCCGCCCGGGGTGGGGATGGCGTCGTATTGCTCGCCCTTGAGGCCGTAGCCCGAGTCGCCGACGCCCAGCAGCAGGTCCACCACCTCGGTCTGGTAGCTGGCGGAGACCCCGATGGTCTCGTAGAACAGCCGCGCGGGCCACATATCGTACAGACCCAGCTGGCCGAACCAGGTGTCCAGGGTGCCGACGCGCCAGGTGACGCGGTCCAGCAGCACGTTGCCCGCGTTCACATAGACCTGTGACATGCGCAGGTTGTCCAGGCTGCCGTTGCCCGTGTCGGCGTTCATGATGGAGCCGCCCTCCACCTTGGCGTGCAGGCTGGTCCACACGCTGCTGGTGGCGGGGTCGCGCTCTAGAATGTCCCACTTCATCTCCACGGCGGCGTAGGGGCCCTCGTTCATCAGCCGGCCGTAGAGGTTCCAGTAGCCGAGGGTGCCGTTGCCGCCTTGCAGGTCGGGGCGCGCGGCGATGCGGAAGTAGCCGCCAACGTCGGCGCTGCCGGCCTGTGCGGCGGGCGCGGCCGTCAACAGGGCCGCCGCCAGCAGGATCGGGCCGGCGCCGAGGGGGGAGCGATGCTGGAGGTTCAGCTGCATGTTCTCCTCCCCGCCCTACTGGCCTTCCAGCACGACGATGCCGTAGCTGGTGACGCTGTAGGAGCTGCTCGTGAGGGGGATGGGATCGTCCGCCATGGCGTTGGCGGAGACGTAGCGGCTGGCGTCGGCGCCGTCGGTGGTGCCGAAGTAGCCGTCGCTGGTGTCCCACCAGGAGCCCGTGTCGATCACCCTGGCCCAGGAGCCGGAGGGCAGGCTGAAGTTCACCTCCCAGTCCTCACCGTTGATCAGCACCAGCACGGGTTTTTCGCCGTCGGCCTCGCCGTCGTGGTAGTGCATCATCAGGTGGCGGTCCGACCAGTCGCTCTTGGTGCCGCCGCTCTCGTCCAGCCAGTCCAGGTCCATGCCGCCGTCCCAGTCCTGGGGCGCGAAGGCGGCCTGGTGCCGCTTGCGGAAGGTGATGAGCTGGCGCACGAAGTCGTGCATGCGGTGACGCTTGCCCGAGGCGGTGTTGAGCCACTCACCCCAGCGGTACCAGTTGGCGGAGTTGTCGGCCTTGTCGCCGTAGGCGTTGTTGTTGCCGTACTGGGTGCGCATCCACTCGTCGCCGCCCAGCAGCATGGGGGTGCCCCGCGAGACCAGCAGCACGGTGAAGATGTTGCGCATCAGCTGGCGCTTGGTGGTCTCGTCGCCCCAGTCGTGCTCCACCTGGGCCCAGGGCTGGTCGAGATCGCACCACACCGAGTAGGGATCGTCGCAGCACACCGGGTTGAGCGGGCCGCACATGTTGCGGGCCTCGTCGAAGCTGAACAGGTCGTACAGGGTGTAGCCGTCGTGCACGGTGACGAAGTTCACGCCGTGGTAGGGGCGCTTGCCTCCGTAGAAGTTCTCGGAGCCCGTCAGCGTGCCGCCGCCGTCGATCTGGTCCCAGTAGATGGCCGAGCTGAGCGGGTAGTCGTAGCCGTTGGCCGGGCCGTTGTGGAAGTGGCGCCAGAAGTCGCGGAAGGCGTCGTTCCACTCGGCCCAGGCGTAGCCGGGCTTGCTGGTGGCGCTGGGGTAGCTGCCGTGCAGGTAGTTGTAGCCGGCGTAGGAGCCCATGCTCCAGGGCTCGGCGATGATGCGCGTGTTGTGCTGCTGCAGCACCGGATCGTCGATGATGTCCTTGAGCACGGTGCCGTTGGGATCCCAGGCGCCCGGGTTGCCGTCCACCTGGCCCAGCACCGCGGCCAGGTCGAAGCGGAAGCCGTCCACGTGCAGCTCCTCCACGTAGAAGCGCAGCGAGTCCAGGATCAGGCGCCGGGTGGCCTCGTGGTTGGCGCGCACGTCGTGGCCCACCCCGGTGTTGTCGTTGAAGCCCTGTCCGTCGCTGGTGACCACGTAGTAGCTGCTGTTGTCCAGGCCCCGCAGGTTGAAGAGCGAGCTGACCTCGGACCAGGCGATGGTGTAGTACTCGTCGGGGTTGGGGCCATAGTAGACCTTCTCTTCCCACAGGCCGCCTTCGCCCGTGTGGTTGTAGACCACGTCGACGATGACCTCCACCCCGGCCTGGTGCAGGGCGTCCACCATGCCCTTGAACTCGTCCAGCACCACCGTGGGCTCGCCGGTGGCGGCGTAGTCGGCCGAGTAGCCCAGCTCGGGCGCGAAGTAGCTCAGGTTGGAGTAGCCCCAGTAGCCGCCCAGGGAGTAGTCCTTCTGGTGGATGGGCAGGAGCTCGACGGCGGTGACGCCCAGGTCGGCCAGGTAGTCCGCCTTCTCACCGAAGCCCCGGTAGGTGCCCGGGTGGTCCACGCCGGAGGCGGTGTTGGCGGTGAAGCCCTTGAGGTGGGTCTCGTAGACGATCAGCTCGTTCCAGCCGTGGCCCGGGTGATCGTCGCTGGAGCGCTGCTGCACCCAGCTGGTCTCGTGCTCGGACCACTGGTAGTCGGAGCTGACGATGACCGACTTGGAGGCCGCCGCGTAGGTGGACTCGGTGCGGTAGGGCCCCGAGGCCACGGAGCCCCTGGACCAGTCGTGGGCCCGGTGGTAGGCCTTGGCGTAGGGGTCGGTGAGCAGCTTGTTGGGGTTGAAGCGGTTGCCTCGCTCGTCCACGTCCGACTCGAAGCCCGCCTCGGAGTAGGGGTAGAAGCTCTCGTCGAAGCCCCAGTTGGGGCCCCAGGCGATGTAGCCGTAGTGCTGGCCCTCTCCCAGGCCCTCCACGTAGAGGGTCCAGAAGTCGCCGAACTGCTCCATCTCGAACTGCTGGGTGGGCTGGGTGGACTCCGGGTCGTCGAACAGCGCCAGGTCCATGCGCTCGGCGTTGGCCGAGTAGGCGCAGAAGTTCACGCCTCCGTCGATGAGCACCGGGCCCATGAAGTCGTAGCTGCTGAGGTCGTCCAGGGTCAGGCTGGGGGCCACCGGCTGGGTGTAGTAGAGCTGGACGTAGTCCTCACTGGCGCAGGCGGCGAGGAGGGGGACCAGCGCGACCAACGCGCTTCGACTTGCCATGGGACCTCCGGCGAGGTGGGGGGGGCTCGAGGGGGCTCGGCGCGGCGTTGGCCTAACCGGGACCGGGCCGTCCGGACAGGACGCGAGAGCGGCGTTTTCAAGATTGACCGGTTGATAGTCAGCCTGGCAAGGCGCTTTACGCTTTTCTCACAAACGTAACGCAATCTTGAGTTACGTTACCCGTCGCTGGACCTCGTGCGACCCCACGGAGCCACCATGCCCCAGTTCTCTGCCACCCCCCGCGCTGCGCTCTACTCTGTGGCTCTGCTGGCTCTGCTGGCGCTGTCCGGCTGCTGTCGCTGGAACGATGAGCCCCTGTGGACCGTCATGGACCCCATCTACGTGGCCGACGACGAGGTGCAGGTGGACCTGTCGAAATTCGTGGTGGACGACGGCGGCGCCCTCAGCTTCGAGGCTGAGTCCCAGGACGAGGGCCTCATCGCCTGGGCCGACGACGAGTCGCTGCGCCTGCAGGCGGGCCCCGACTGGGCCGACGGCTCCACCACCGAGGTCAAGCTCTGGGTCGAGGACCGCTGCGGATCCCGGCGCAGCCACAGCGTGGACGTGATCCACGGCGAGGCTCCCGACACCGACACCGGCGACACCAGCGAGCCGCTGGACACCGACAACCCCGACGTGCCCGTGAACCCCTGCGAGGTGGTCTTCGAGTACTGGCAGCAGGGCAGCCCAGAGGCTGTCTACGTGGCCGGCGCCTTCAACGACTGGAGCGGCTCCACCCACGCCCTGGAGCACCAGGGTGACGGCTACTGGACCACCAGCATCGAGCTGGATCCGGGCGCCTGGCCCTACAAGTTCGTGGAGCTCTCCGGGGGCTCCGAGTCCTGGACCTGTGATCCGCTCTCCGATCTCATCCAGTGCGACGAGGGCTACAAGGATCCCAGCGACACCAGCTGGGCCCACAGCTGTGGGCTGGGGCTCGAGAGCTGCAACTCCATGGTGCGGGTGGAGAACTGCACCCTGCCCGTGCTGGAGGTCAGCTGGCTGGACATCGACCGCGACAACCGCGGCGTGGCCGTGGAGGTCAACGCCACCTTGGGCGGCGAGGGCGGCGAGATCGTCGAGGCCGTGGCCACCCTGGACGGTGAGGAGATCGAGGGCGCCTGGGACGGCAGCGCCTTCAACCTGAGCCTGTCGGATCTCGACCCCACCCGGCACACCCTGCGCTTCTGGGTTGAGGACGAGGACGGCTACGCCTCGGGCGAAGCCTACGTGCCCCTCTGGCTCGACGACAGGGACTGGAACGGCGGCCTGATGTACTACGCCTTCGCCGACCGCGTGGCCGACGGCGACGGCTCGCTCAACACCTCCGAGGGCGCCAGCTACGAGCTGGCCTCCTACATGGGCGGCGACTTCCAGGGGCTGATCAACCTGCTGCCCTACCTGGACGACATGGGCGTCACGGTCATCTGGATCGCCAACCCCCAGGACAACGCCGAGGGCGCCTACAGCGGCGACTGCGGCACCTACTCCAGCTACCACGGCTACTGGCCCGACTCGGCGCGGGTGGTCGAGGAGCACTACGGTGGCGACGAGAAGCTCCGTGAGCTGGTGCAGGCGGCCCACGGGCGCAACATCCGCGTGCTGATGGACTGGGTGGTCAACCACGTGCACGAGAACCACCCCTACTATCAGAACCACGCCGACGACGGCTGGTTCAACGACCTGGTGCTGTGCAAGAACGGCGATGACTACAGCAACTTCGACCTGATCCCGGAGACCTGCTGGTTCGCCGAGTACCTGCCCGACTTCCGCTTCTACGACCCGGATCCCTTGAACCAGGCGGTCGAGGACGCCCTGTGGTGGATCAAGGAGTACGAGCTGGACGGCTTCCGGGTGGACGGCGCCAAGCACGTGCCCCACAGCATTCCGTACAACCTGGCGGGCCGGCTGCGCGAGGAGGTGGAGCACAGCTACGCTGGGGGCGACGAGGACTTCTACACCGTGGGCGAGACCTTCACCTCCAGCTACGACTGGATCTCGCTGTACATCGACGATCACCAGCTGGACGCCCAGTTCGACTTCCCGCTGTACTACACGGTGCGCAACACCTTCGTGGACTACAGCGCCAGCCTGCCCGATCTCTTCGCCTCCCGCGCGGCCTCCGACGCCGCCTACGGCGGGGCGGTCATGAGCCAGTTCCTCGGCAACCACGACGTGTCCCGCTACGTCAGCTACATCGAGTCCGGGGGCTGGGCCGACGGCTCCGACTCGGCCTGCACGGTGGGCTCTGTGTCCACCGACTCCACCGACTACGCCAAGCTGCGCCTGGCCTGGACCTTCCTGCTCACCCAGCCAGGCCTGCCGCTCATCTACTACGGCGACGAGCTGGGCATCCCTGGCAACGCCGACCCCAGCAACCGCGCGCCGCTGTGGTGGTACACCAGCGCCGTGAACGCGGGCAGCGAGGTGGACGTGTCCGACGTGGCCTCTGGGCTGTACCACCCCGATCAGCACGAGCCCGTGCTGTGGCACGTGGCCAACCTGGGCAGCGCCCGGCAGGCGCACCCCAGCCTGAGCAGCGGCACCCAGAGCACCTGGTGGGGCGAGGACGACCTCTACGCCTTCGCGCGCACCACCGGCAGCGACCACGCGCTGGTGATCTTCAACCGCTCCGGCGACGAGCGCAGCCTGTCCAACACGCTGGCCTACGCCGGGCTGCCCACCGGGGGCTCCTGGGAGGATGTGCTCACCGGCGAGACCTTCACGGCCTCGGGCGACTCCCTGTCGTTGAGCGTCGGTGCCTACAGCTCACGGGTGCTGGTGGCGCAGTAGGGGAGGGGACCACCCCTCCCGAACAGCGATCCCGCGTCGCCGCCCCGGGGAGGGGTAGGAACCGGCACGACCCAGGATACCTCGGCTCAGTCGATGGGGTTCAGGAACAGGCTGATGACGCCGGCCGAAGAGTAGGGATCGGTCCCCTCTTCGAACCCCGGGGCGAGGTAGGGATCTCCAGCCACCACGTCGTCGTAGCCGTCCCCGTCCAGGTCCGCGGCCAGCAGGTTGTCGCCGCGCTTGTTCAGGTAGTGGAACCAGGTGCCTTCTCCGTCGATGCGGTCTGGCCAGGCCGCCAGGTCCACCAGGCCCTCCAGCGGCAGCTGCTCGATGGGCAGCAGCGCCACGCCCAGGTAGCCGGCCACCAGCAGGTCTGTGCCCTCATCGCGCAGCCGGGCCGGGCCCGCCATGCCGGTGATGCCGTGGCTGGTCTCCGAGACGTACAGGTGGGCGTCGGCCTCCCAGTAGGTGAGGGTGCCGCCGGCGCCCAGATCCATGAACAGGTCGA
Organism: uncultured Enterobacterales bacterium; assembly: GCA_964512185.1. Classification (GTDB taxonomy): domain Bacteria; phylum Myxococcota_A; class UBA796; order UBA796; family JAFGLY01; genus CAZEJJ01. Next base: position 53,579 of record CAZEJJ010000027.1, read on the forward strand.
TGCGCCCGCCCATGTAGAGCCCGTCGATGTCGATGTCGTCCTCCCGATCGAACAGCAGCACGTCGTCCCGCCCGTCACCGTCCAGGTCCCCCGGAGAGAGGCCCTCGTCGGTCCAGGCGGTGTCGCCATGGTCGATGGTGGTCAGGGCCACGTCCAGGCGCTGCATGCCGTCGTGGGAGGCCAGCTCGGCGCCAGAGAGCACACCCGAGTTCCTGCCGGCCGCCACGAGCAGGTCCGCAGTACCGTCGCCGTCCACGTCCCCCAGGTCGTGGCAGTACATCCCGGTCCAGTGATCCACCTCGGTGTCGCCGAGGATGGTCACGGTCGCATCCGCCTCGAGCAGGTCGGCTCCCAGGGTCAGCTCGGCACCGAAGATCCGCACGCGCCCGGCAGTATGCTCAGATTCCCAGCTGGCGTAGGGCTCGCCCAGCACCAGGTCGTTGAGCCCATCGCCGTCGTAGTCAGCGCTCCAGAGCAGGTTGCGGCCGGTGCTGTAGTACTCCTCCAGGTGCACGTGCAGGAGCGCGTCGTCGCGGTGGAGGCTGCCCCCCAGCGCCAGGCTGGCGGCGTCGAACAGGGCCAGCTCGTCCAGATCCTCGAAGCCCTGCCCCATGATGATCGCCAGGTCCTGCGAACCGTCGCCGTCGATGTCCTCGCCACAGGCCAGCCCGCGCGGCCAGTAGTCGTCGAGGGGGTCATCAGGGTCCAGGGGCCCGATGCTCGTCAACGGCTGCCCCTCCACGTAGGCCAGCTGCTGGTCGGAGATGAGCGCGCTCTGCAAGACGTGCACAGCGTAGCTGGTGCTGGCGGCCAGCTCGGCCCCTCCGTCGCCGTCCAGGTCGGGCAGCACCGCCAGGCCCTGCATGCCGAGCCAGGCCCAGGTGGAGGAGGACTCGGTGCCCACCCAGTACAGATCCGCGTCCCAGGCCGTCATGGCGTCCAGGTCCACGTAGCCGTCGCAGTCCTGGTCGATGCCATCGCCGGATACCTCGACGGCTGCTGGGTTCACCGCGGCGTCGCTGTCGTCGCAGTCCCCGTCGCCGGTGGTCCAGCCGTCGCCGTCCGCGTCCTCCACCGAGGGGTCGCCGGTGTCGCCGGTATCATCGGGAGGCCCGGTCTCCACCTGCCCGCTGTCGCTGTCGCCCGGCGGGCTGTCGGGGGCCTGCGTGTCGCCGCTGTGCCTCGCCGGGCCGCTGTCGTCGGGTGTGCAGGGGCCGCAGCCGGCCAGCAGGATGAGCGACAGCGAGCTGGAGCGCACGCCTCACTCCGCCTCGTTGTCATCGGTGGGGCTGTCGCAGTCCTCGTCACCGCCATCTCCAAAGTCCGTGTAGCCGTCAAGTTCATTGTCCAAAAAATCCGAACACTCGAAGCCTGACCCGGCCACGTAGACGCTGTCATCGTCGTTGTAGAACATGATGTACTGGTCCGTGGCGTACTTCACGATGGTGGGATCGAAGACCCTGTCATCGTCGATATCCACCGGATCGAGATCGCTGGGGCAGTTGGCGGGGTCCCTGTCCACCACCCGGCCGTAGCTGCTGTCGGCCTGCACGCTGTCCTCCCAGGCCCACTTCTCTCCGCCGCTCTGATCGCCCAGGTGCTCGTGCACCTGCCACAGGAACACGCCCCACTCGGGCCCTCCCGAGCAGGACTCGTCCGCGCCCGCGAACATCATGCCCAGGTCCAGATCGCTGTCGCCGTCGGCATCCAGCACCACCAGGCCGGGGTCGACGATGTCGGGATCCCGCGAGTAGCTGCTGTCGTCGGGTGGCGTGACCGCGTTGGAGGTCCACTCGATCTCTGTACAGGCGCTGCTGTCGAAGCTGGAGGTGCTGGAGTCCCAGCAGTCGATGTCCGTGCCGTAGCTGCCGATACCCCAGCTCAAGCCGTCATCGGCGCTCTCCGAGTAGCGGACGCTGGGCGCTGCGGTGTCCTCGGTGACGAACCACATGCGCCAGACCCCTTCTCCCGTATCCTCCACCAGGTCGGGCACGCTCACGAAGGAGTAGTCGCCGGCCGAGCCGCCCATGTGGGCGCCGGTGTTGGCGATGAGCACGTCGCTGGAGGTGGGATAGGTGTCCCCCACGTACTTCTGCCAGGGGCCGTCGATCTCCTGGGCGTGGGCCAGGAAGAAGTGGCGATCCAGCGGGGTGCCGCTGTCGGAGTCGGTGTCGGCCTGGCCCTCGAAGACCATGAAGAACTTGCAGAAGCCGTACTCGGTGTCGCCGTCGCCGTCGGGATCCACCGCCATCTCGCACTGGAAGGCGCTGGTGCCGGTGAGCGAGCAGTTGGTGTAGTCGTAGTCCGCATAGAAGCTGGTGCAGCTGCCGCGGTTCTGCAGGCGGAAGCGATCGTACTGGTAGCTGCCCCCGTCCTCGTAGCCCTGCACGAAGCTGCCGGGGACCACCTGCAGGCTGGCGCAGGTTCCTCCGCTGCCCGACACCGTGATGCTCACCGGGTTGATTCCGATGCGCGAGGCCTCGTAGAGGTTCGTGCTGATGGAGCTGAGCGGGTCATCGTCCTCTTCCTGCTTCGAGCACAGGCCCACCACGCTGGAGACGATGGCGACGTAGTCGTAGGACAGCGAATCGCTGCTGTGGTCCAGCACGTCCACCTCGGTGCCGCTCACGTCGATGAGCCCCGTGGTTGGTTCGTACTCGGCCATCTTGATGTCTCCGGAGTCACCGTAGAACACGTAGACGGTGCTGCCCACCTTGATGGCGTCGTGCAGCACGGTGGGGGTGGTGTACACCGTCATCGCCTCGTGGCCGTTGCTGGCCAGGTTCTCATACGGGACGTAGTCCCGGCCCCAGGTCTGGCCGTGGGCGGAGGCGGGCAGCAGAGAGGCCACCGACAGCACCAGCGGGGCGGCGAGGCAGGCTGCGATAGTCCAGGGGGGGGGGGGGCTTTCGGGCGGGTCAGGCGTCCGCACGTGTGGTATGTTCTGGGACCCGTTTCCCCGCCCGGCTGCCGCCGACAACCCCCG
>CAZEJJ010000028.1:0-56399 GCA_964512185.1 uncultured Enterobacterales bacterium
GTGCACGCGAGGGCGGCTTGTGGGGGTGGCTAGGAACTTCCGAGCGCGTGCACTATGGAGTCTGGGCAGCCCGGCCCGAAGCTGGCGCACACCGAGCAGCCCGCGGGGCGCTCCTCCGAGCGCATCCGGGCGACGATGCTCCCGATCTCCTCCTCCAACACATTGCCCGCGACCTGTTCGATGAACGGACAAGCGGTGACGGCTCCCGTGGGATCCATGTACACGAAGGAGCTGCCCCCCAGGCAGCCGCGCAGGGCCTCCCAGGCGTCGGGGTAGTAGGCCAGCGGTGTGTCCCGAAACGCGGCGCCGCGCTGGCTGGCGCGGGTGAGCTCCCCGAGCTGGAGAAACTCGCTGTGATCGAAGGATCGCAGGGCGTCATCGCCTGCACTTGGGACCGGGTGCGGGGAGTAGCAGTTGAGCCAGTGGGCCCCCAGGTCGCCCAGGAAGCGCAGCATCGCCGCGAACTCGTCCTCTTGGAGCAGGTCCCGTCCCGCCACCGCGTTCACCCCCACCAGCAGGCCCAGCTCGCTGGCGGTGCGGATGGCTGAGACGGCCTTGTCGAAGGCCTCGGGGTGACCCTTGGAGCTGACACATCGATCTTTGTGTCGGCTGTCCAGGGAGATCAGCACGCCGCGCAGGCCCAGCGTCTGGAGCCGCGCCAGGCGCTCGCCGCTCATGCCCCAGCCGGTGCTCAGGATCCAGAATCCCGTGCGCCCGTCTGTGCAGGCTTGCAGCAGCTCTGGGAGCTCCTCCCAGCGGCACATGGGCTCGCCGCCGGAGAGGAACACGTTCTGCACGCCCTGCCGCGCCAGGCCGCGGATGGTGCGAACGATCACGGGCAGGGGAAGCAGTTCGTCTTCGCTGTGGTGCTGGAGGTTGTAGCAGTAGCGACAGCGGTACGGGCAGCGGGACGAGATGGACAGCAGGGCGAAGGTGAGGGGTGCGGGTCCCGAGCGCTGAAGCGCCTCCATGTCGTCCAGCAGGTAGCGCACGAAGGCCGCCGTGTTCATGGGTGGCAGGTCGGGCAGGGCGAAGGTGTCGGCCCCGCGGCGCAGGTAGCGGTCGGGGGCTCCGCCCAGCAGGCTGCGCTCATCCTGCAGGTAGCGGCGCAGGCGCCTGGTCGCGTCAAGGAGGCCGTAGCGGCGGCGGGCCGCCTCGACCACGCGCAGGGAGAGACGCAGGTCGAAAGCCTGCTTCCGTGGTCCGTGGATATAGTGGGCGCGGGTCACGGCGGCTCGCCTGGAGGCTGCGAGGGACACCCATGGTAGCCGAGCTGTTCCTCACTCCTGGCGACTGTGCGCCTCGAACCAGCTCCAGATCACTTCTGCGGCCACGAATTCCTGGCTGACCCGCCCGATGGTGTCTTCAGACATGTACTGGGGCCCGCCCGGCCAGGTGTGGCCGCCTCCGATGATCTTGTGCAGCTCCACCGAGCTGTCATCCTGGCAGCTTGCGTAGCGCTCGTGGCGGAGGGAGGTGCCGTCGTCCACCTCGTCCAGCTCGCTCACCTGGGGGTGCCCCGTACAACCGTTGTTCTGCACCCAGTGCTCGATGTTGGCGGGGGTGGAGATCACGGTTCCCTCGGCGTCGCTCACGATCACGCCGCCCTCGTAGGGCATCAGGGGATCCTCGGTGCCGTTCATGATCAGCACGGGCATGGGCAGCTCGGGGTGGCAGCCGTCTTCGAGCACCTCCGGCAGGGAGGCCACGATGGAGGCGGTGGCGGCGAAGCGACCGCTGAGCTCGCAGGCCAGGCGCTGGGCCATCATGCCGCCGTTGGAGATGCCCGCCACGTAGACGCGCTGGGGATCGTAGTCCAGCTCCAGGGCCACCTCGTCCAGCAGGGCGTCCAGGAAGCCCACGTCGTCGAGGCCCTGCTGGTCGGCGGGGGTGCCGCCGCGGCCGTCGGCCCAGGAGCGGCGCCAGCCGTTGGGGTACAGGGCGGCGAAGCCTTCGCTGTCCACCAGCTCATCGAAGCCCGCTGTGCGGGCCATACCGTGGGCGTTGCCCAGCCGGCCGTGCAACGCCATGACCAGGGGGATCGGCACCTGGCCGTCATAGTCGGCGGGGGTGTGCAGCAGCCAGCTGCGGCGCTCGCCGTCGTAGCGCATGGACTGCAGGCCGCAGGCGCCGGTGGCCAGCAGCAGCGAGGCGCCGAGGAACAGGCGGAGGGTCCGCATCGCTTCTCCTGACGCTCGAGGGTAGCACGCCAGGAGGCCGCATCTCCCTGCTACACTTCCTCCGTGCGCCACCTGTTCCCGCTCCTTGTCCTCGCCGCCTGCCATCCGCCAGGGGTCGACACGCGTACGCCCGCTGACAGCCTGTACAGGAGCGGGCAGCTCAGCGCCCTGGTGGTCATCACCGACGACCAGCGCTGGGACAGCCTGTGGGCCATGCCGCTGCTGCAGCAGGCCCTGGCGCAGGGTGGGCTCCAGTTCGAGCTGGCGCACGTGACCACGCCCCTGTGCTGCCCTTCCCGCGGCAGCTTCCTGTCCGGGGGTTTTCTGCCGCACGACAGCGGCGTGCTGTCCAACGACGAGCCCAACGGGAGCTTCGTCTCCTTCGACGACAGCCTCTCGCTGGCGGTGCGCCTGCGCGATGCTGGCTATCGAACGGGTTTCTTCGGCAAGTACCTGGGGGGCTACCCCGACCACGCGCCCTACATTCCTCCGGGCTGGGACGCCTTCGCCATGCCCCTGGTGCGGGAGGTGTGGACCGACTTCGAGCTGAGCCAGGGGGGCATCGACCAGCAGGGCAGCGTGGTCGCTGTGGAGGGCTACGTGGGCGACTACCTGCACCAGGCCGCGTTGGAGTTTCTCGAAGAGAGCGGCGACCAGCCCTTCGTGCTGCTGCTCAACACCTTCGCACCCCACTTCCCCTCCATCCCCGCCGACGGCGACGGCGACAGCTACGACGGCCACCAGCTACGCGGCGAGGCCTTCAACGAGGAGGACCTAAGTGACAAGCCCTCGCACCTGCAGGCTCTGCCCCTGCTGGACGAGGGGATCATCGCGGAGGAAGACGAGAACTACGAGAACTCCCTGGAGAGCCTGCTGGCGGTGGACCGCTCGCTGGCCGGCCTGTTCGAGGCCCTGGCGGCGGCCGGTCGCCTGGACGACACCCTGGTGATCTTCACCTCCGACAACGGCTACCTGTGGGGTGAGCACCGGGTGTACATGAAGAGCCACCCCTTCTGGGAGACCCTCAGGGTACCTCTGGTGGCCTGGCTGCCCGGGGGGAGCGCCGGCGTGGACGAGGAGCACCTGGTGGCGGCCACCCTGGACGTCCCGGCAACGTTGTACGAGCTCGCCGGCATCGACGCGCCCACCGCTGGGCAGAGCCTGCTGCCCCTGCTGCGGGGAGAGCAGCCCGAAGGCTGGCGCGCTGCGGTGCCCTTCGAGGGCTACAGCATGGCGATCTGTCCCGACTACTCGGGCCTGGTGACCGCCGAGTTCCGGTACACGGAGTACGTCAGCGGCGAGGCCGAGCTCTACGATCTGGCGATCGATCCATTTGAGCTGGACAATGTGTACGGCCAGGAGGAGTACCAGGCCGTGTGGCAGGATCTGTCGGCCCGCATCGACGAAGATCGCGGGCTCTTCCTGGCCTCGACGCAGCTGGACTTCGTGCTGGGCATTGGAGACGACCTGGCTCTGGAGGCCCTGGGAGGCACGCCGCCCTACAGCTGGGCCATCACCGAGGGTGAGCTGCCGGCAGGGCTCGAGCTGACGAGCGAGGGTCACGTCGCGGGCACCCCCACCGAGCCCGGTGGAGCCTCGGTGATGGTGCAGCTGAGCGACCAGAGCGTGTCGCCCTACCACGGTGGGCCCCAGGTCTTCGCAGAGACGGTGTGGGTGGGGGTGGACCAGGGAGGGGCCGGGGCTCAGCCGCCGCGCCTGCTGTCGCCACCGCAGGTGGTGGTGGGGAGCACCACGGCCACGGTGGCCTTCGACCTGTCCCGGCCTCAGCCGCTGGAGCTGACCCTGGCGGCGGATCCCGATTTCGACTACCGGCTGGAGCGGCTGCGGGCGTTGGATGGGGTGCTGGGTATCGAGGGGCTGCGGGCAGGTACAAGGTACTTCTTGCGGGTGGACAACCTGCGAGGGCGGCCTGTCTTGGGCTTCACGACCCTGGCCCAGCGCTAGAGTTCAGCTCACCCCGGCCCAGCCCACGAGCAGGTGGTCGCGGCGGGGCTGTGTCTCGTGTCCGCCGTGGATCAACACACCGCCGTCTCCGCCGGAGAGTCGGGTGTAGTGGTCGAGCCCGCGCATGGCGTCGCTGGGGATGGTCACCCCGGACTTGGCTTCGATGGGCAGCAGTCGTGTGCCGAGGTCGATGACAACGTCGACCTCCCGGCCGTTTGAGTCGCGCCAGAAGTACAAAGGAGGGCGCTCTCCGTGATGCAAGAACACCTTGTGGATCTCTGCCAGGACGTGATTTTCGAAGACTGCGCCCCTGAGTGGATGCGCTTCGAGCTGCGAAGGTTCTCGCAGGCCCAGCAGGAAGCAGAGCAGTCCGGTGTCCAGGAAGTAGAGCTTGGGGCTCTTCACCAGGCGCTTGTTGAAGTTGGCGAAGTGGGGCGGCAGGCGGAACAGCACGTAGCTGGCTTCGAGGATGGAGAGCCAGCGCCGCGCGGTGGTGTGGTTGATGCCGGCATCGGCCGCCAGTGACGAGGCGTTCAGCAGCTGGCCCGCTCTACCAGCACAGAGCCGAAGAAAGCGCACGAAGGCGGCCAGGTCGCCGACATTGCTGAGGCTGCGCAGGTCCCGCTCCACATAGGTGCGAACGTAGCCATCGAGCCAGCGGCCAGGGTCGAGGCTGCGGTCGTGGATGGCAGGGAAGCAGCCGTTGAAGAGCGTGGTCCCGAGGTCGCTCGGGAACGTGGGAGGAGGGCGACCCCAGCCTGCGGGTAGCGCGGACGGTGGGAGGGCCCTGCGCCGGGCCAGCTCCGCCAGGCTGAAGGGAAGCAGCTCCAGGATTGCGGTCCTGCCGGCCAGGCTTTGGCCGATGTCGCGCGACAGCAGGAAGTTCTGGGAGCCCGTGAGCAGGACCGGGCCCAGGCGGCCTTCGTCCAGGGGGCGTTGCAGGTAGGAGAACAGCTCGGGGGCGCGCTGGGCCTCGTCGATGATCAGCCCGGCCGCGCCTTCGTGGCGGGCCAGGAATCCCCGAGGATCCTCGAGCGCCTCTTCGCGAACGTGGAGATCCTCGAGGGACAGGTAGGGCCAATCGGGGAAGGCATGGCGGGCCAAGGTGGTCTTTCCCGATTGGCGCGGACCGGTGAGGAACAGGGCCGGATACCGGGTGGCGAGGTGCTGCAGGTGGGGAGCGAGGGTGCGAGGGATCATCTCGGATCTATGTAGATTGATGATTCAGAACGAGAATAGCATGATACCGGGCTGCTCGCTTCGGCGATTGTTGGTGGGAACAGGAGTAGCCCTGCCTCAGGGGCTGGTCAGAGGGATTCGGGCGGGTGACCGAGCGCCAGGTCTCCACGCGTCAGTATTTTCACTGCAGCCGCGGCCCCGACGAGCTGAACAAGCCCGTGCCCGTGGCGGCCTACCGTGTGGCCGATGATGGCAGCGAGATCCTGCTCGGCGTGACCGAGTTCTCTGACTTCATCGACGACGGCCATGCGGGACCAGCCCAGGAGCTGAGCTTCCCAGTGCAGGACGCGCTGCCCAGCCTGCGGCTGGTGGTGGGCGACGATGGCACCGGCGTGACCATCCTGGACGACTGCGACGCCAGCAACGACAGCGTGGAGATCAGCTTCGATGACTGCGAAGCCGACAGCGGCCCTTAGCCTGGCCCTGCTGCTGCTGGGCTGCCCCGGCCGGCGGGCCGATGACACCGCCGCGGCGGATCCCTGCGGCCAGGCCGAGACCGAGGAGCCCGACACGGGGGTGGATCCCGACACCCTGGACGCCGACGGCGACGGCTACACGCCGCTGGAGGGCGACTGCGACGATCACAACCCGGGGGCCTACCCCGGCGCCGAGGAGGTCTGGTACAACGGCGCGGATCAGGACTGCGACGGGGGCAGCGACTACGACCAGGACCAGGACGGCTTCGACAGCGATCAGTACTGGGGCAGCGACTGCGACGACACCGATCCGCTGGTCTTCCCCGGCGGCCCCGAGGTCTTCTACGACGGCGTGGACGGCGACTGCGACGGGGGCAGCGACTACGACGCCGACGGCGATGGCTACGACGCCGAGGCCTACGGAGGCGAGGACTGCGACGACCAGGATCCGACGGTGCATCCCGGCGCCTCTGAGGTAGAGGGCAACGGTCAGGATGATGACTGCGACGGTTGGGCCGAGGGCGTGCTGGAGCTCGGACACGGCGAGGCGCGCCTGTACGGCGAGGAGGTTGGCCAGCTGCTGGGCTGCTCCGTGGCCGCGGGTGGCGACACGGACCAGGACGAGGAGCTGGAGCTGCTGGTGGGTGTGCCGGGGGTCAGCGACGAGGCGCCGGGAGGGGCGGTGTACCTGTTCGAGCGATCGGGCTTCGTGCTGGGTGAGCTGGCTGGCAGATCTGCGCTCATCGTGGGTGAGGAGTCCGGAGACGCGCTGGGTACGGCGGTGACCTGGGCGGGCGACACCGACGGCAACGGCTCCAGTGATCTGCTGCTGGGCGCACCTCTGGCCAACGACGCCTGGGGCGAGGTCTACCTGTTCAGCACCACGCCCTTCGGGGCGCTGAAAGCGAGGCTTGCCGACGCCCAGATCTGGGGCGGGGCCGACCGGTACCTGGGCCACCGGATCGCGGGTACCGGGGATCTGGATGGCGATGGGCTCGCGGAGTTCGCCATCGGCTCCATCGATGCGAGCGGCGAGGGAACCACCGCCAGCGCCCAGATCTGGACCGGCCCTGTGGAGGGTCAGAGCGGCACCTCCACTGCGAGCATCGTCCTGGCGGGCCAGGCCAGCGAGATCCCCACCGCCTGCAACGTGCAGGGTGCGGGCGACCTGGACGGCGACGGCCAGCTGGACCTGGTAGTGGGGGAGTGGCGCGCCCAGCAGGACGAGGGCTTTCACAGCGGGCGCGCCAGTCTGGTGCTGGGGCCCTTCCGTTCTGCCGCGGACCTGGAGTCGGCGGAGGGCAGCTGGTGGGGGGCCAGCGACCTGGACTACGCGGGCTACTCGGTGGCGGGCGCGGGCGACGTGGACGGCGACGGTCTCGACGACGTGCTGGTGGGCGCCCACGGCGTGGATGAGGCCGGCAGTGCCTCAGGCGCGGCCTACCTGCTGCTGGGCCCTGCCACCGGCAGCCACGGTCTGGACGAGGCCGCGGCGACCCTGCTGGGTCAGCAGGCGGGCGAGCTGGCGGGCCGCGAGGTGGCCGCGGCCGGAGACTTCGACGGCGACAGCTACCCCGACCTGCTGGTGGGCGCGCCGGGGGAGGGCAGCGTGGGTGTGGGTGCCGGCGCGGTGTACCTGGTCCTGGGCCCGGTGAGCGGCAGCCTGGAGCTGGGCTCGGCGGATCTGCAGATCCTGCCTGAAGCCGGCGGTGATCAGCTGGGCGCGGCGCTCTCCCCCGGCGCCGACCTGGACGGCGACGGCCTGTCGGATCTGCTGTTGGGGGCGCCCAACAACGACACCGGGGGATCGGACGCGGGCGCCGCCTACCTGGTGCTGGGCAGGGATCTGTAGGGCACGGCTGCCACCGGCAGCGACCCGAATTGGGGTACGCCTACCCGGGTACCCATGTCACTTCGGGGTCTGGGGAACCCACCCGCACGACGGACGAATGCCGCGTATCACTGGGACAGCGTTGGCATGCAGCTTGCGATTCCGTGGGCGTGCAGGTCCAGCGCCCTGTGCTGGCGCCGCGCGTGGAGGTCCGGATCATGGACGAACAGATCGTCAAGCTGACCATCCGGCAGGAGGGCCAGCCGGACCATGTGGTGGACCTTCCGCCGGGGATCGTCCGGGTGGGGCGGGCAGCGGACAACGAGCTGGTGCTGCCGCAGGACCGGGTCTCGCGCCGGCATGCGCGGCTCGACGTGCGCGAAGACGTGGTGGTGGTGGAGGACGGCGGCAGCGCCAACGGCACCTGGTACCGGGAAGAGCGGGTCCAACGGCAGAAGCTGCGCGATGGCGACGCCATCACCATCGGCTCGTTCACGCTGGTGTTCTCCATCCCGCGGGCCCCGAAGCGGGAGGTGACCGAGCCCGTGCAGCCCTTCCTGCTGCTCGACCCGATGCCGTCGCCCCTGGCGCAGCCGGCTGCGGCCCCGCAGCCCATGGTGGCGCCTGCGCCGAACCCAGCGCCCACGGCCATCCCTGCCCCGATGCCTGCGCCGGGGGGCTTCGGGGTTCCCGAGCTGCAGCTGCGCTCCAGCGCTGGACCCGGACGCACGCGCTTCCGCAAGATGAGCCTGTCCGCAGGTCCCCGCGCGGGCGGCTTCATGCGCAACCATATCGGCAAGCTCACCGCCGGGATCGCCATCGCCGCCATGCTGGTCGTCGCCATCAAGTTCGTGGGGAACACCATGGTGGATGGCCCCACCCTTGGCCCACGCGACCGGGATCCCGAGGCCCCCCCGCCGCCCACTGTGATCGCGGGGAAGGGCCAGGCGTCGCAGGAGACCATCGACGCCATGCTGGGTGAGGCCAACGCACACTTCGCGGGGCGTCGCTACCTCGACGCGGCCAGGGGCTACGCGGCGGTCCACCAGCTCAATCCCGCCAACGCCACCGCCACCAAGATGGGCTACCACGCCACCGAGTTCATGGTGGTGCAGGCCATGTTCGACACCGTCTCGGAGCGGGCCCAGCAGCGATCGGAGCGACAGGCGTCCCGTGAGGCCGCCCTGGCGCTCGCGTCGGACGCCCTGGCGGGCGAGGGTCAGCTGACCGCTGCTCGGCGGGCCGTCGCGGCGGAGCTGGAACAGACCCCCGAGGACCAGGAGCTGCTCGCCCTGCGCGACGAGCTGGAGGGCAAGCGCCGCACCGGGATCCGCGACGCTCACGCGCGCGGGAAGCGGGCGCACGAGCGGGAGGTGGCGGCCCTGTACGAAAAGGCCCAGGCCACCCTCTCCCGGGGTGACGACATGGCCGCGTACGCCGAGTTCGCCGCCGTGCTGGCCGCGGACTCCGAGAAAGAGACAGAGTGGTACTGGAAGGCCGAGGATCTCCAGCGTCGGATCCGGTCAGATCGCGCCGAGCTCGGCAAGGAGTCCTACCGCGCAGGCGTGGCGGCCAAGCGCTCCGGGGACTTCCTGGTGGCGCGGGCCAAGCTGCAGCAGGCCCTGCGCGATGATCCCTTTCATGCCTCGGCGCGCCGACACCTGGACGAGGTGCAGTCAAAGCTCGACCAGCAGGCCCTGCAGCTGTGGAGCAGGGCCGAGGTCTATGAGAAGACCAACCAGGTGGAGCTCGCCGTGGGTGAGTACCAGAAGGTCCTGAACTACAGCGCGGCCTCCTCGTCGCCCCTGGCGCGCAAGGCCCAGGCGCGCATCGACGCCCTGCTGCAGTGACCCTGCCTGCTACCATGGGCCACTCCCGGAGTGGCCCCCATGAGCTCACCCATGACCCTGCGCTGCCGAGGCTGTGGCTGGTCCTGGGGGCCGGTGGGCGTGCGCCCCGTGGTCCCCGGCGGTGCGCAACAGCTCTTCTTGCTCTGCGTCGCCTGCGGCCGTCCGCAGGCCCGCGAGCTGGAGCCCGGCACCGACCGCGCCACGCTGGGCTGCACGTCCTGCGACGCCCTGGAGCTGGCGCCCCTGGATCGCTGCCCCCGCTGCGACGGCTCCGAGCTGCGCTGGGGCCCGTTCATGCCCTGATCACATCGACCTATGTGGCCGAAAACTGAACACCCCCTCGACCTATGTGGGTGAGATCTGGACACCTGGCCGCCTCTCGCCAGGCGAGGGACCGGCGGCTGATGAACGAATGCCCTTTTCCAAGGCCTCGGTTCCTTTCCGATCTGGGGTGAGCGCCTGAGTGTCCAGATCCTGGGCACATAGGTCCGCGGCTGTCCAGTTCTGGGGGGCATAGGTGCCCTCACTCCACCTTCGCCGCCTCTGCCATGGCGTCCAGCACCTCAGGGGGCACCGGGTGGCTGCGGCGGGTGAGCAGGCTGACGGCCACCATCAGCGCGGTGGACACCGCCACGCCGACGAACATGGCGTGCACCGCGGTGAGATCATCGAGCCCCGCCAGGTCCCAGATCAGCGCGGTGGCGGCGCCCCCCACCATGGAGGCCAGCGCCCCGGGGGAGTTGGCTTTGCGCCAGAACACGGCGCAGACATAGGCGGGCAGGAAGGCCGAGCCCAGCACCGAGGTGGTGAACACCACGATGGAGAACACCCCCGGTGGCTTGAGCAGCGCCACGGCGTAGCCCACCAGCGCGATGGCCAGGATGAGCAGCCGGGAGACCAGCACCATCTGCTGGTCGCTTGCGCTGGGACGCAGGAAGCGCTGGAACAGATCCCGCGAGGCGATGGTGCCCACCTGCAGCAGGATGGAGTCTGCGGTGGACATGATGGCCGCCATGATGGCCGCCATGACGATGCCGGTGACCGCCGGCGGTAGCAGCTTGCCCGCCACCTCGAAGATGGCCTGCTCGGGGTCCACCAGGTCGGGCAGGATGACGATGGCGAAGATGCCGACGAGATACGGCGCGCTGACGAAGAGCAGGTTCCACAGTGTCGAGTACAGCCCCGCCGCCCTGGCGCTGCCCGGGCGGTCCATGGCCATGTGGCGGGTCACCACGTGGGGCCAGCCCATGTAGCCGATGGAGAAGATCAGCACGGCGCCGGTGATCTTGCCCCACTGGCCCTCGTTCACCAGGTCCTTGCCCCAGATGCTCAGGTAGCTGGGATCGATGGCGGCCACGGCTTCGTTGGCGGCGCTGAGTCCGCCCAGGTGGGCCAGGCAGGCGCCGAAGATCCACACGATGCCGATGAGCATCACCAGGCTCTGGAACAGGTCGGTGTAGGCCACCGCGAAGTAGCCCCCCAGCCAGGTGTAGAGCAGAATGATCCCCACCGCGACGAGCAGGGCCCAGCCGTAGGGGATGCCGGTGACCAGGGCCATGCCCTTGCCTCCGGCGATGAACTGGGCCAGCACGTAGAAGAACAGGAAGAAGATGGTAAGCGAGCCCGCCACCAGCCGCGTGGGGGCCCCCGGGTAGCGGTGCTCCAGGTACTCGATGCTGGTGAGCGAGCCCAGCAGCTTGGACAGCTTGCGCATGCGCCGCCCGATGACGCTCAGGTTCACGACCCCGCCGCCGATGTCCCCCGCCGCGTACCACAGGGCCCAGTAGCCCATGGTGTAGCCCTCGGAGCCGGCCCCCAGGAACATGAAGCCGCTCATGCTGGTGGCCTGCAGGGTGAGCGCGGTGACCACCGGCCCCACCTTGCGGCCGCCCAGCAGGTAGCCTTCGAGGTCCCTGGAGGCCCCGCGGCGCGCGGCCCGCACACCGATGCCCACCACCACGACGAAGTACAGGACCAGGAAGGCCAGGACCGTGCTGTCCATCAGCCCTGCTCTCGGTCACGCTGGGGCCAGTCGCGGCTGAGCCACAGGAACACCGCGGTGTAGAGCACCCAGAACAGGGGGAAGCCGAGCAGCAGCAGGGTGGTGGTGGTGGGCAGACCGAACATCAGGCCTCCAGGGCGGGTGGCTCACACCTGTTCAGTGCGAACCTGCGCTTTGCAGCCGCGAGTATAGCGTTGTGGGCCGGAGGGGTTCAGTCGGTGACGGCTGGGATCACGTAGTCGCGCACCAGGGGGGTGCCGTCGTAGTCCGGGCTGTAGTCGCGGGTGTTGGTGGTGATCAGCACCGCCAGGTCCAGGTCGCGCAGGATGTACACCAGCTGACCTCCGTAGCCCCAGGCGATGGCCATCGGGTGTCCGTCCAGCTCGGTGAGCCAGAAGCAGTAGCCGTAGCCCCAGCCGTCGCCGAAGTCGGTGTGCCAGTGCTCGGTGCTCTCGATCCAGCCATCGGGCACCAGCTGCTCGCCCTCCCAGACTCCGTCCTGCAGGTGCAGCAGGCCCAGGCGCAGCAGCTCCCGCGCTGTCCGGTAGAGGTTGCAGCCCCCCGAGAAGATCCCCTGGGGATCGGCGCCCCAGTGCTCCGCGGTGATGCCCATGGGCTCAAGCAGCTGCTCGTGGGCGTAGGCGCAGGTGCTCTGACCGGTGGCGGCGGTGATCACCGCGGACAGCAGGTGGGTGGAGCCGGTGCTGTACTCGAACCCGGTGCCCGGGTCGGCCACCAGGGGCAGGTCCACGATGGCCTGCAGCCAGTCCTCCTGGTCGTCGATGGTGTACTCGGTGAAGTCCTCCACCCAGCGGAAGCCGGCGGTCATGGTGAGCAGGTGCTCCACCGTGATGTCCAGCTTGCGCGGGTCGCTGACCGCGTCGAAGTACTGGGGCAGGATCTCGGCCACGGCCTGGTCCAGCCCCGTGATGTGGCCCTGTTCCAGGGCCAGCCCCGCCACGTCTGCCAGGATGCTCTTGGAGGCGGAGTGCACGTTGTTGCTGTGCTGGGCCTGGGAGCCGTGAAGGTAGCGCTCGTACACGATGGCCCCGCGCCGGAGCACGATGAAGCTGGTGACGAAGGGCAGGGCCGCCAGCTCATCGGACGCTTCCTGCAGCAGCGCGGCGCTCATGCCCTGCTGCTCGGGATCCGCGTAGGTCCACCAGCCGCTGTCGTCTACGGGCTCGGTGTAGGTGGGGTTGCTCTCGTAGAAGGTGTGCTCTTCGCCCTTGGGGCGCTGGTGGATGCTGTCGCAGTCCACGCTGGGGGCGGGGGGCTGGCTGTCGTCGGAGTCACCCGCGGGCTCGCTGTCTCGGGTGTCCGTGTCCGGCGTGGTGTCGGCCGGGGGGCTGTCGCTGTCCTTCGGCCCGCAGGAGCAGCCGGCGAGCAGCAGGAGGATGAGGATCATGGCGCCTCCACGATGAGCTGGCGGTAGAAGTCGTCCCAGGCGCCCACGCGTCCCAGGACCGTGAGCTTGTCGCCATATCCCAGCTGGCTCACGGCCTGGGAGCGGGAGGGCGGGAAGCGCACCGCGATGCGCGGCCCGTCCGCGAGGCGGCCGATCACCGTGTGACCGTCCTGCAGGTGGGCAGGCAGGTCTACACCGGTGCTCATGGAGACGCGCTCCACCGCCAGCTCGAAGGTCACGGTGCCACCCATCAGCGTGGCGGCCAGGGCGGTTCGATCGTTAGGCGACAGCCCGCGCTGCTCCAGGCGACGCAGGGCGTCGATGGGGAGGGGGGGCTGGGCGGGCGCCACGCTGGGCGAAGAGGGCTCTTCGGGGGTGGGCAGCTCCAGCTCGGGGGGCGGCTCCGGCGGTGGGGCGGGAGGCGGAGGAGGTGGCGCCGGCGATGGCGTGGCGGCTCCCGCCTCTCGCAGCCCGAAGTCGGCCAGCAGCCCCGCCAGCTGCGGCGGGGGCTCGGGGGGGGCGGGCGGATCCTCTTCGTCGATGAGCCCGATGGGTTCGATGCTGAACCCGGAGAGCAGGGAGCCCCTGGCCTCCTCCTCCGGCTCGTCCAGCTCCAGCTCCTGGGCTGGTGGCGGCGGCGTCTCCCAAAGCCCGCCAGCCAGCCCGGACTCGATCTCCTTCACCGTCCCGCTCACCCGCTCCAGCAGGGCCGCCAGCTCGCCGTCCTTGGTGAGGTGTCCCAGGCGGGCGGTGCCTAGCTGGGTCTGGGTGACCAGGGCCCGGGGGTCGTTCACCAGGAAGGACAGCACGGCGGACCGTACCCTCCAGTTGCCCAGCAGGCGGCGCACCTCGGCGGGCTCGTCGCCCTTGATGCGCAGCGCCCGGTCCGTCACCAGCTCGCCCACCTGGATGTCCTGGCCCCCCAGCAGCTTGGCCACCTTGTGGGTGAAGTTCTCACCGGCGATGTCCAGCCCGCGGGGCAGGGTGGCGGAGAAGCGTGCGGTGGCGCGGGTGTAGGCCTTGCGGCTGTTGCCGGAGCCGCGCATCTCGATCTGCAGCACCACGGGCACGCCCTTCCAGCGACCGGTGATGCGCGGGCGGCTCATCCCGCTCTGCTGGACGAGCTTGAGGCTGTGGCGCTCTGCGAATCTTCGCCAGGCTTCGAGGCGCTGCTTGCGCACGCTGATGCCCACCAGGAACATGCCCGCCACGAACACCGAGACGACGAGGGCGAGGATGAGGGTCTCCATGGCGGGCTCCTGTCTGCGGGGCCAGAGGATACCGCGTGCTCAGCCGGAGCATTCCCTGCGGCGCCGTAGGCCGGCGGCCAGCAGCAGGCCCAGCAGGCCCCCGCCCGCGGCGCGTCGGCCCGCTTGGCAGCCGCAGCGCCGCTGCTCGGGCTCGTCGCAGGAGAAGCCCTCGCTCTGCAGCAGCAGGGCCAGATCGCCCGAGAAGGCGGGCAGCTCCACCACCCCGTCGCAGGCGGTGCCTGACCCCAGGCCCTGGCCCGTGAGGGTGTCGATGACCTGGATGGAGACGGGAGCACCATCCAGCTCGAGGCTCGCGCCCTCCACCAGTTCCTCGTCGGGCTCCGGAGGTGTGTGTTCGGGATGGTGCACCCACACGAGGGTCTGCTGCCCGTCGCTGCGGGCGAAGACCTGCAGGTCGTCGTCGGAGCAGCTGGCGGGCACCGGCGCCATGGCCGGCAGATCCACCTGGGCCACCACGGCTGCCTGGCCTTCGAGTCGCCACCAGAGCTCGTCGGGCTCCACGTGGTTGTCCCACCACCAGGTCAAGGCGTTGCCCGCCGAGCCGGAGGCCAGCGCCGCCCAGCTGGCGTTGTGCCAGGCCAGGCCCTCGCTGTCCTCGAGATCGCCGTTGCCGAACCAGTCCAGGCCCCACTCGCCCACCAGGACCGGCCCGCCGGGGCCTTCCAGCAGCGCCGTGACCCCTTCGGAGACGGGGGTGACGTCACTGAGCAGGTAGCTGTGAAGCTGGGTGAAGTCGGCTCCCTCCCAGTCCTGGTCCGGCACCGCCTGGGCAGGCAGGCCGTAGGACCAGGACACGGGGTGCAGGTCGGACTCGAGCTGTCGGATCGAGGCGGCGTGGGTGGCGGCCCAGGGGGCGGAGAGCTCCTGCTCTACCCCGGTCACGCCGTCGATCTCGTTCATGATCTCCCAGGCGGCCAGGGCAGGGTGCGCGCCCCAGCGGGCCACGGAGTAGCGCAGGAAGCGCTGCTGGTACTCCAAGGCCAGGGTGTCGGTGAAGAAGCAGGTGGAGTCATCGCAGGGCCCGCCATTGGCGGCGTTGTAGGGGTTGCCTTCCCAGGAGGACCACATGGAGGCCTCCAGCTCGGAGTGCTGCCAGAGCACGGGCATGATCGCGATGCCGTGCGCCTGGGCCAGGTCCAGGATGGTGTCCATGTTGGCGGCGGCGTCCGGGTCCATGGTGCCCAGCTGATCCCACTCGGGATCCTGATCCGTGAAGTGGGTGAACCAGATGCGCGCGAAGCTGCCGCCGTGCTCCGCCAGCAGGCCGAACCAGCGATCGTAGTCATCGCTGCCGCCACCGGCCGACCAGCCCAGGTTGAGGCCCAGCGGCACAAAGGGCGAGCCATCGGCGTGGCGGAAGCCCCAGCCGTCGGGGTGGATGGGGCCGGCCAGATCCGAGGGGGTGGCCTCGAACTCCAGGCTGCCCGCGTCTTCGCCATCCACCAGGATCGTGGCCGCGTGCTCCCCTGGCTGGGTGGGCCGGAAGCGCCAGCTCCAGCCCTGGCCGTCGTAGTAGGCGGGCCAGCTCTGCGTGCTCCCGTCGGGCCGCGCGACCTCCACTTCCACCGCCACTTCCTGGGGGTCGTAGGGGTTGTCCACGGCCAGATCGAGGGGCAGCGCCACCTCCAGCATGCCGTAGAGCAGGACCTCGAGCACGGGAGCTCAGGGGGCCATCGCCGGGCTGGGCTCGGGGTCGCCCGGGCAGCGCTCGCCTTCGGCCAGGCTGGTGGGCAGGTAGTGGCAGCGGACCTGGTGGGGCTGGGCCGGATCGCCCAGGCAGAGAAGATCGTCGGTGGCCCAAGCGAAGCTGCCGTCGCTGGGATGAGGGGCGGCCCAGCGCGGCAGGTCGGCGCGCACCAGGCTGAGCTGGGGTCGCTCCGGGGTCCACTCGTAGAGGCGCCAGGGGGCCTGCAGCTCATCCAGGAACACCCCGCCGATGCCCATGCAGGCGTGCAGCTCGGGGTTTTCCGCCAGGGCGCAGGGGGTGACCAGCCAGACCCGGTCACCGCCGGCGGAGAAGTGCACCTCCAGCGGGCCGAAGTCGTAGAGGCTGGGCATGACCAGCCCGGAGGGGCGCGCGCCCTGCCCGGCGTCGAAGTGCAGCAGCTCGGCCACCAGGTGTCCTTCGAGGGCGCGGTAGATGACCAGCCAGCCGCCGGGCCCGGGCTCGATGCGGTAGGCGCCGGAGCAGTCGGGCAGCGGCACCTGCAGCGCCTGGCCGAAGCGGCCGGTCTCAGGGTTCAGGATCGCGCAGGCGCCCAGGTCGGTGTAGGCCAGCCACTGGCAGTACAGCCAGCTGTCGTCGGGCAGCCAGGCACCGCGCGCCTGCACCTGGTCGGGCACCACCCACCGCAGCGCCGCCTTCTTGACCTCCTCGGGATCGAGCAGAACAGGCAGGGGGACGCTGCGCTCAGGAGCGTCGCCGGCCTTGAGGCCGACCGCGCCTTCCTGGCGGGTGAGCCGGAAGGCGCCGCCGGGCGAGCGCAGGCCCGGGGGCTCTGGCTCGAAGCGCCCCTCGGCCACGAGGAAGCGCTGCACGCCGCAGGCCAGCTCCTCGGGTAGATCTTCCACCAGGATGGAGGCGCCGCCGTCCTCCCAGTAGATCTCGGGCGCGGCCATGGCAGCGGGGGCCAGCAGCAGGCCAGCCGCGACGGCGCTCTGGAAGAAGGGGTTTGGCATGGGTCTCCCGAGGCTCGCCAGGGATCAGTCAGCGCAGATGTCCAGCGTGAAGTCTCCGCTCACCTCGTGCTCGCCGCTGGCCATGCACAGCCCGCCGCTGATGGTGGAGTCGGTGACCTCGTCCACCACCACCACGCCCTTGAAGGTCACCTCGTTCATGGGGCTGCCGCCCTCGTCGTACACGAAGGTGCCGTTCATCATGGTGGTGAACTCGTACTCCCCAGGGGTGGTGGGGATGGACACGATCAGGTGGGGGCTGTCGGGGATGTCGTAGCCGCAGGGCTCGTAGTCTTCGCCATACAGGGTGGCGAAGAACTCCTCGTCGTCCGAGAGCCAGGAGTCGGTCTCGCCGGCTACGAAGTCGAAGGCCTGGCCTGCGATGATGCCGGACAGGTTGCCCGCGGCGATCTCGCAGGGGAGGTCGTCGTTGTCTTCGTCGCCACAGGCGACCAGGGCGAGGGCGAGCAGGGCGGCGGCTGCACGGGTCATGGCTAGCTCCGGTGGGTGGGGGAGCAAGGCTAACCGCTCGCCTCAATGCACGGTCAGCTGGCCTGGGCCAGCACCCGCAGCCCGGCCAACAGTGTCAGGCTGAGGATGGCGGCGATGACGCGGAGCTTCTTCACGAGGCCAGGCCCTGCGGATCCGAGCTGTGGGCCAGCCGGGCCGCCACCTCGCGGCAGCGGGTGTGCTCGCGCTGGCGCCAGAAGTCCAGATCGGTGGGCTGGCGGCAGCCCAGTGACAAGATCCCGGCGCCACCGGCCAGGGCGCAGAGCGCCGCGCAGGGGTGGACCTGGCCGAGGCTCGGTGTGCGGAGGATCATGGGCAAGCAGAGTAGCAGGACCGACGGCATGGTCCCGGGCCTGACGGTCGCCGTTTGCGCCGGGCCCGCGGGGCGGCGTCCGGATAGCCAGTCCCAGTCCCTTCCTGCAGCCCGAGGTCCCCATGAGCCGCTTCGTCGTCCACGGTGGCGAGCCCCTCGAGGGGGAGATCCGGGCCAGCGGCAGCAAGAACGCTGCCCTGCCCATGATCGCGGCCACGCTGCTGTCCGAAGAACCCGTGGTGTTGGAGAACGTGCCCGCCCTGCGCGATGTGGCGAGCATGCTCCAGATCGTGGAGCAGCTGGGCGCCAGCGTGGAGCGCGAGGGGGACCGCGTCAGGGTGGATCCCGGTGGGCTCTCCTCCTCGGAGATCTCCTGGGAGCTGTGTGAGCGCACGCGCACCTCGTTCTTGTTCGTGGCGCCGCTGCTGGCGCGGCTGGGGCACGCCCGGGTGCACCCGCCCGGAGGCGACGCCATCGGCCGCCGGCGCCTGGATCCGCACCTGTACGGGCTGCGGCTGCTGGGCGCCGAGGTGGACGAGGAGAGCTTCGAATTTCGGGCGCCGCGGCGCTTCACAGGCCGCCAGCTGTTCTTCGACGAGGCCAGCGTCACCGCCACAGAGCACATCATGATGGCTGCGGTGCTGGCCGAGGGCGAGACCCAGATCCTCAACGCGGCTGGAGAACCGCACGTGCAGGACCTGGCCCGCCTGCTCAACTCCATGGGCGCGAGCATCAGCGGGATGGGCAGCAACACCCTGACCATCCAGGGTGTGGAGCGCTTGCACGGCGCCACCCACCAGGTGGTCTCCGACCATGTGGAGGCCTCCAGCTACCTGGCCCTGGCCGCGGCCACGGGGGGCGGGATCACCGTGCACGGCACCTCCCGCGGTCACTACTGGATGATCCGGCGCGTGTTCGAGCGCCTGGGGCTGGAGCTGGAGCTGGGCAGCGACTTCGTACGCCTGGCTGCCGGACAGCGGCCCCGGGTGCACCGCGACGCGGGGGGCGCCATCCCCCGCATCGACGACGGCCCCTGGCCCCAGTTCCCCTCGGACGTGATGAGCCCCATGCTGGTGCTGGCCACCCAGGCCGAGGGCACCGTGCTGTTCTTCGAGAAGATGTTCGAGAGCCGCATGTACTTCGTGGATCCGCTGGTGCGCATGGGGGCCAACATCATCGTCTGCGATCCCCACCGCGTCGTGGTGAGCGGCCCCTCACGGCTGCGGGGCAGCACCCTGCGCAGCCCCGACATCCGGGCCGGCATGGCGCTGATCATCGCCGCCCTGTGTGCCCACGGCCGCCCCAGCATCATCCAGAACGCCGAGGTGGTGGACCGCGGCTACGAAGACGTGGAGGCCAAGCTCCAGGCCCTGGGGGCGCAGATCGTGCGGGAGGGGTGAAGGTCCACTGGCAGCCTTGGTACACTGCCCGCCTCGACTCCCCCGTTGCAGCCCCGGCATGGACGTCGCAATAGGGGTTGTTGGCTTCCCACCGAGGAGCCCATGACCGACCGTCCCCCCGTCGTCCTGGTGCACGGCCTGTTCGCGGCCCGGGTGATCATGCAGCCGCTGCGCTGGCAGCTGCGCCGGGCGGGGCTGCCAGCGGTCACGGTCAAGCTGCCCTTCCTGAACATGGCCGAGGTGCGCCGCTCGGCTCGCCTGCTGGGTGAGCAGGTGGAGCTGATCTTGAGCCGCTCGGGCCACACACGTTGTGACCTGGTGGGGGTGAGCCTGGGGGGCCTGCTGGGCCTGCGCTACGTGCTTGACCTGGGGGGGGCCGCTCGGGTGCGGAGGCTGGTGGCCCTGGGCACCCCGGTGCGCGGCTCCTGGGCCGCGGCCGCGGCGGTGGGGCTGCTGGGGCCCATCGCTCCGGCGGCGCGGCAGTGTCTGCCGGGCTCGGACTTCCTGCGCTCCTTGCAGGATCGTGAGCTGCCCGCCGAGGTGGAGATCATCTCGGTGTACGGCTCCTTCGATCCCGTGGCGCCCGCCTCCCGCTGCTCCATCCCGGGGGCGCGCAACATCGAGATCCGCACCTTCCCCCAGCCCCTGGCCCACCAGTCGCTCATCGCCTCATCGGCGGCGCTGCGTACGCTGGTGGGGCTGTTGAAGGAGCCCTGATCTTTCCGCGGCTGCTGTGCGCGCTGTTGCTCTGCGCTGCCTGCCGTGTGCCCGCAGGTGGCAGCCAGGCAGACGTCGAGGATCCGCTGGTGGACTCGGTCTCCGCCAGTGTGCACAGCGACATCGGCTCGCTGGTGACGGTGCAGTGGGAGCAGCGTGAGCCTGGCTCCAGCCAGGTGGCATTCAGCGCCGACGGTGAGGCCTGGCTGCAGAGCCCCGCCGAGGACCGGCAGGCCGGTGCACAGCAGGCCCTGCTGCTGGGGCTGCCCTTTGGCGTGGAGGCGCGCTTTCAGGTCGTCTTCGACGGCCAACCCGGCGAGGAGCACAGCATCGAGACCGGCCCTCTGCCCGAAGGTCTGCCAGAGCTGGAGATCGCCTCGTCCGAGCAGTCCCTCTGGGATTCGGCCACCCGCTACCTGCTCACCAGCCATGTGCAGCTGGACGACGAGGGCGCCGCCGACGGGACCCTGAGCTTGATCCTGGACCGGCAGGGCAGGGTGGTCTGGGCCTGGCGCGGCCCCGCCGGGCGCCTGAGCCTGCAGCCCCGCCTGGCCCGCGACGCCCGGAGCCTGCTGGTGGATCTCAACAGCTTCTACGGGGCCTTCGACGGAGGGGTCGCCTCCCAGGTGGTGGCCCTGGCCATCGACGGCAGCGAGATCCAGCGCTGGGACACGCCGGGGCTGCACCACACGTTCACGGAGACAGGCGAGGGCATCGCCTGGGCGGCCACCGACGGAGACCACGACAGCCTGGAACGGGTAGACGAGCTGGGCGAGCAACAACGTCTGTGGCACTGCGAGCCCTTCCACCAGGAGCTGGGCCTCGAGCAGGCCTGCCAGGCCAACGGGCTGGCCTGGGATGCCGCCAGCGAGCGCTACCTGCTGTCCTTCTTCAGCACCCACAGCGTGGTGGAGGTGGACGGGCTCGGCGGCCAGGCCACGCGCTGGTTCGGCCAGCTGCCCGGCGCCTGGAGCTTCGACCCCGCCGGCAGCGCCTTCTGGTGGCAGCACGGCGCCCACTGCACCGCCGATGGCACCCTGCTGCTGTCCACCCAGGAGTCCGCCCTGGACCGCGAGACCCTGGTGCGGGAGTATGCGCTGGATGCTGGAGCCGAAGCCCTGGTGCAGACCTGGAGCTTCGGCGACGGCGAGGGGATCTACGGTGCCCAGGGGGGTGAGGTCCACCGGCTGGGCAACGGCAACACCCTGCACAACTACGGCTCCGGTGCTCGCGTCCGGGAGGTCACCGCCGCTGGCGATCTGGCCTGGGATCTGGTCGCGCCGTCGGGCACCTACCTGGGCAGGACCTCTCCCATCGAGGATCTCTACGCGCTGCTGCCGTGATCTTCTCGGTGCTATCCTTCGGGCGTGAGCCCTGGAATCCCGGCACCCTACCTGTTCGGCTGCGCGCTGCTGGCCTGCACGCCCACCCCGGATCCGGGTCACAGCGACCCCCCCGCTGACAGCGAGCCCGCGGGCTTCACCCGGGCTCAGGTGGCGGAGGTCGCCGCGGCGGTGCACGAGGACATGGGCTGCCTGGTGACGGTCAGCTGGGAGCAGCTGGAGCCCGCCAGCGCCTGGGTGGAGTACAGCTTCGATGAGGACAGCTGGCTGCGGAGCCCAGCGCGGGAGCTGCAGGCGGGCCCCGCGGAGCAGCTGCTGCTGGGGGTGCCCTTCGGCGCTGATCTGAGCTACCGCGTGGTCAACGACTTCGGCGGAGGATCGCTCCTGGCCGACGTGGGCAGCCTCAGCACGGGCGATCTGCCCGCGGCCATCCCGGTCCCGGAGCTGCTCTCCTCGGATCCGGAGGCCCTCGATGCCAGCCGGCCATGGATCCTGCTGAGCATCAACGAGATCGAGGCCATGTACGACGGCCCGTGGTGGACGGTGATCGTGGACCGCCAGGGGCGCGTCGTGTGGGCCGTGGCCACGCCCTCCACCGCCACCAGCCTGTACCCGCGCCCCTCCTTCGACGGCTCCGACATCCTGGTGGATCACAACTCCTTCTGGGTGAACTTCGACCGCGGCCGCGGCTCCCAGGTGCGGCGGCTGAAGATCGACGGCAGCGAGGTGCAGCTGCACGACACCCCCGGCCTGGCTCACGCCTTCACCAGCCTGGCCGACGGCTCCCTGGCCTGGTTCTACGACGATCCCGACGTGTCGGAGCTCGAGCTGATGAGCCCGGAGGGAGAGATCGAGACCGTCTGGGGCTGCGCCGAGTGGCACGCCTCGCTGGGGGTGGAGTCGGACTGCCCCACCAACACCATCGCCTGGGACGAAGCCACCGACACCTTCCTGCTCTCCTTCTTCCAGACCGACACGGTGGTGGAGATCTCGCGCACCAGCGGGGAGCTGCTGCGCTCCTTCGGGCACATGGCCGACTCCTGGGCCTTCGATCCCGAGGAGTCGGCCTGGTGGTGGCAGCACGGCTCCCACTACACCGACACGGGCACCTTGCTCATCTCCACCAGGGTCTCGGAGGAAGGCGAGGAGACGGTGGTGCGCGAGTACGAGCTGGACGAACAGGCCCAGACCCTGCGCCAGGTGTGGAGCTTCGGCGAGGGCCTGGGGGTGTACGGGCCGACACTGGGCGAGCCCCACCGCCTGCCCAACGGCAACACCCTGCACAACTACGGCAGCAACGCCCGGCTGCGCGAGGCCACACCCGAGGGAGAGCTGGTCTGGGACCTGTCGCTGGGGGGCATGGCCCAGTGCATCGGGCGCTCCACCCCGCTGGAGGATCTCTACGCCTTCGCGCCCTGAGACCGCAGCTCAGGACAGGGCGCCCTCCTCGCGGATCTGCAGCTCCTTCGAGGCGCTCAGCTTGAGGTCCACCACGGACACGGACTGCTCGGTCCAGTCCCAGCCCGAGGCGCGGAAGCGGAACTCGTAGCTGTCCTGCAGCGCGGCGATGCGCTCCAGCGTCTTGTCCTCCATCACCTCGATGGCGGCGGCCAGGACCTTCTCGAGCTCCGCCTGGACCAGGCAGAAGGCGCGGTAGTTGTCCTCGTCGGCGGGGTGGTGGTCGGGACCCGCGGCTTCGTGGGGGCGGCAGCGCTCCAGCTGCCCGATCAGCCGGCCGGCCTCGACGGCCAGCCGAGGGTGGCGTTGCTCCAGGTAGACCGACAGCGCCTCGTGCTGCACGCGGTGGGCGGTCTCCTGGTGGCCGTGGTCGCTGAGGGCCTCGAGGACCTCGTCCACGCGATCCGGGCCTCCGTGGACGGCGATCCAGCGGGCAGCGGCGGCCAGGGGGCGACCGCCGTCTTCGATCCAGCGCACCAGGGGCTCCATGGCGCCAGGCTCCGCCAGCTCGGCGAGCACCTCGGCGATCTGGCTGCCCGCTTCGGGGCCCACGGGATCGCGCTCAACGCTGCCCCGCAAGGCCTCCACCAGCAGCGGCACCGCGGCCTGGGGGTCCAGCGCGGCCAGCGCTTCGGCGGCGGCGGAGGCCACGTCGGCGCTCAGGTTGTGCACCACGGGAGCCAGCTCCGGTACGCCGCTGGGGTCGCCGTGGGCGGCCAGGGTGGCCACCGCCAGCAGGGCCACCGCGTCGCTGCCTTCTCGCGCCAGCAGGCCCAGCTGGGAGAGGGGCTCGTCTTGGCTGTGGTCACCCTGGGCGGCACGCGCGGCCAGCGCCGTCACCGCTGCGGCCACGGTGTCGAGCCAGGCGTCGCTCCCCGGGCTGCGCAGGACCTCGTCATCCAGCTCCGCCTCCAGCAGCCGCTCCAGCCACCAGCGCGCGCCCAGCTCGCGCGCGCGGCGGCTCACCATGCGCTGCTGCAGGGGCATGCGCTCGGAGCCCTCGTGGCCCACGCGTTGGAGCAGGGCGGCGGTGGGCTCCCGCGCCTCGAGGGTGTCGAGCAGGTGGCAGGTCTGGGCGAGGCTGCGCTCGCCGTGGCCCGCCAGGTCGCCCAGCTGCAGCTCGAGCAGCTCGAGTGCTCGAGAGACGCCGGCCTCGCGGTCGAGGCTGGCCAGCGCCTCGAGCATGCCCAGGTGGATGCGCAGATCGGCTGGATTCTTGATGTCGATCCAGGCCTGCAAGGGGGGGATCGCCCGCTGATCCGCCAGCCGCTTCAGGGCCTGCGCGGCGGCCAGCGCCTGGCTGTAGTCCTCGGTGGACAGGCTCTTGAGGCCCTGCAGCAGCAGCTCGCCATGGCGGGTCTCGGGGTCGATGGGGGGCATGCCGCCGATGGCCAGCTGCACCGCCTGCCTGCGGGTGTCGGGGGACCAGCTCGCCGCCAGCAGGGCGCGGGCCGTGGCGTAGCGCACCGAGCTCAGGGGGTCTTCCAGCAGCTCCACCAGAGTCGGGACGGCTCGCTCGTCGGGCTTGGCGGCGAGGGCCTCGGCGGCTTCACGGCGCTTGTCCGGCGAGGAGGAGCGCAGGGCACGGCGGTGCAACCACGACATGGGGGGCTCCTGGGTGGATCCGCTTCTACCAGGGATTCTAGCAGCATTTTCAGCTCAGAGCAGGCGACAGAACAGGTCGCCCTGGGGCAGGCGACCGGATCGTAGCGAGGGCCAGCAGGCGCTCAGCGAGGCCGGCTCTGCGCAGTAGCGGGCGAGGGAGGCGTGCTTTCAGCACGTTGACCGAGAGCGCAGCAGGCAGGGACGGCCGCAGTCGCGACTGCTGGACGGACGTAGTGCCGCAGTAGATTTGGAGTTCTGTCGCCTGCTCTCAGTTCATGAATCAGCTGACGGCGCGGCTCTTCGTTCCAGCGCTTCGGCCAGGGTGAGGGGCAGCTGCTGAGTCTCGGGGTGCAGGCGGTGGAAGTACTCGGTGATCTGGGGCGGGCGCAGCCGGGCCCTGTGCAGCAGCTCCACGTCGGTGAGCACGGCGCGCATGGGCCCGTCCGCCAGCAGCCGGCCGCCCTCGATCACCATCACCCTGCTGGCCATGCGCGGCACGCGCTCCATCTCGTGGCTGACCACCAGCATGGCGTAGCCGTGCTCCTGGTTGAGGTGCTGCAGGAGCTGCTCCAGGTGCTCCGCGGCCGCCGGGTCGAGGCCGCTGGTGGGCTCGTCCAGCACCAGCAGTGGCGGGCGCATGGCCAGCAGGCCGGCCAGGGCCACGCGCTTCATCTCGCCGCAGGACAGGTGGTGGATGGGGCGGTGGGCCAGGTGCTCCGCCTCGCACAGCTGCAGGGCCTTGGCCACCCGCTCGCGCTGGGCGTCCGCGGCGAGCCCCAGGTTCTTGAGCCCGTAGGCCACGTCTTCGGACACGAAGCTGTTGAAGAGCTGATCCTGGGGGTCCTGGAAGAGCAGGCCGACGCTGCGGTAGGCCTCCCTGGCGCGCTTGCGGGTGAGGCTGCGGCCCTCGATCAACACCTCGCCGCTGGCGGGGCGCAGCAGCCCCGCCACCAGCTTGAGCAGGGTGGTCTTGCCCGAGCCGTTGGGGCCGCAGAGCGCCACGGTCTCGCCCGGCGCGATGGCGAAGCTGACGCCCTGCACGGCGTCGATGCCGCCGCTGTAGGAGAAGTGGAGCTCGCGGCACTCCACCAGCTGCTCACCCTGGGGCAGGTTGCCGGGCGTGATGTCGCAGTCGTTGGGGCAGTGCTCGCCTGCCGGCGCAGGCAGAGCCACCGGGTCCGGGCTGCTGGGCACGTCTCCACCTCGGGCCTGGATGGCCAGCGCGATGCGCTCGCTGCGGTCCCAGGCTCTGAAGAACAGCTGGGCAGACAGCATGCCGGATGTGCGCAGCCCCTGCCAGCGGCTGCGGTAGCCGCCCCTGGAGCGCGCCGAGGCACGCATGAGCGAGAACTCATCGAAGAGCAGGAAGATGTAGCGGTACATGAAGCCCAGGGTGGACACCAGCACCTCGGGCAGGCGGAAGAAGCGCAGGGCCGCCAGGATGTCCTGGAAGGGCGTGGTGAGGATGAGCAGGGCCATCCAGGACATCTCGGAGCAGACGCGCAGCACGGCGTTGCCCCCCATGGCCAGACCCTCGCTGGTGACGGTCAGGGGACCCACCGTGGCCACCGGCGTGTGCCCGAAGCCCACCGAGAACCCGACGGCCACCATGGCGAGGGCCCAGGAGGGCGCCAGCACGAAGAAGAGCAGCGCCTTGAGGGGCGTGCGGGAGACCAGCAGCCCCAGCAGCGCGAGCCCCAACAGGGCCGCGGACACAGCGGGGCGGGCCAGGTAGACATTGGTGAAGATGGCGACGGCGGCCAGGCCCAGCTTCAGGCGCGGATCCCAGCGCTGCAGGCCGTGGATCTCGGCACGGAAGGTGGTGTCCTCGATGCGGAGGAAGTCCGCCAGCGCCAGCGGTCCGCTCATGGGGCCGGGCGCTCCCCTGTGGCGGCGAGGTCGTCGCGCTTGCTGCGGAAGAGGAGGTGCCACCAGCGCCCGATGACGAAGCCGCACAGCCCGCCGGCGGCCAGCAGGACCGTGTTCCACACATCGCCCATGGCTTCGATGTTGATGTAGGGATCGCTGGCGGGAGCCCCCGCTTCTTCGGCCACGGCTTCGTTGACGCTCTCGTCCATGCCCGTGAAGCCGGCCTCTTCTTCGGCCTGCTCGTGGGTGGGGGTGTCGGCCAGGGCCGTGGGAGCGAAGGGCAGGCCCAGGGTCAGGGCGCTGAACACGAGCAGCAAGACGGCTCCGAGGGCCTTCTTCGGCATCACGCCCAGGGAGACCAGCACCTCGGGCCGCTGCCGGGCGACGGCCTGCACGGCGTAGGCGGTGACCACCATCTCGCCCACCGCGATGAGACTCTGGGTGGGTATATAGGCGAGGTAGATCACCTTGAGGTAGCCCCAGAAGCCGTACTGGGGGTCGGGGGAGAAGAAGGCCAGATGGGTGGCCAGGGTGCCGCCCGCTCCCACGTAGGTGGCCACGTCGCCCACCAGGCCCCCCAGACCGGCGGCGGCCCACAGGGGCAGCCCCAGCCTGCGCCCGCCGCTGAAGGTCAGCCAGGCCAGCCCTGCGCCCAGCAGGCCCAGGTTGATGGTGTTGGCCCCCAGGCTGGAGAAGCCGCCGTGGGCGAAGAACGAGGCCTGCAGCAGCATGCTCAGGCCTGTGAGCCCGGCGCCTATGCCGGGCCCCAGCAGGATGCCCGCCAGGGGAGAGCCGCAGGGGTGCGAGGTGGTGCCCGTGAAGGCCGGGATGGGGATCAAGGAGACCAGGAAGATGAAGGCCGCCGCCATGCCCAGCAGGGGTCGGCGGCTGGGGTGGTCCTTGACGAAGCGCGCCATGGAGATGGCGCCCCAGACCATGACCGCTGCGCCACCGAGGGTGGTGACCACCACGCTGGGGCCGGTGAGGATGCCTTCGGAGATGTGCATGGGACGCCCTGCTGTGTTGGGGTTCGGGGAGACCTATCGCGCGCAGCGGAAGCCCATACCCGAGTAGTAGAACTCGGGGCCATGGAAGGTGCGGCTGTTGGTACGGTAGGGCTCGTCGGAGTTGATCCCGCCGCCGCGCATCACCCGGTAGGAGCCCGCTGGATCCTCCCAGGCGCTGCCGTCGCCGGGGGCTCCCAGGTAGTCGTCGTGGTACCAGTCCTGCACCCACTCGAAGGCGTTGCCGGCCATGTCGCACAGGCCCTGCTCGGTGTTGCCGTCGGGCTTGGAGCAGACCGGCCAGGTGCTGTAGGTGCCGCAGTTGTCGTCTTCGTTGATGATGGCCAGATCGCAGGTGGGCTCCGCCTCGCCCCAGGGGTAGCTGCGATCGAGGCCGCCGCTGCGGGCGGCGTACTCCCACTCGGCTTCGCTGGGCAGGCGGCCCCCCAGCCAGCCACAGTGGGCCTGGGCCATGTGGTGGGTGGCGCAGTTCATGGGGTAGGACTCGTGGCCTTGCTGGTCCCAGTTGCAGCCGCTGGGCAGGGTGTCGGGATCGGCGGCGTGGGGTTCGCAGGCTCCGGCAGCGACGCACTCGGCGTAGGCCTCCACCGTGGTCTCGGTCTGGGCCAGGTCGAAGGCCGCCAGGCTCACCTGGTGCAGGGGGTGCTCGTCGTCGCGGCCCTCGCCGTGGTCGTTCCCCATCCAGTAGCTGCCTGCGCAGAAGTGCACCCAGCAGGTGGCGCCTTCGCAGCTGGTCTCGTCGCAGCTGGTGTCGGGGGGCTGGCTGTCGTCGCTGTCGGGGTGGCTGTCTCCTGGGGGCTGGCTGTCGCCTGGGCCGGTGTCGCTGTCCAGCGCGGAGCTGTCCGCCTGGGAGCAGCGGGTGCAGCCGGTCAGCGATAGGGCCAGCAGCAGGGTGCCGCGGCTCATCGCGCGCCCACCCTGGAGAAGGCGCCCGCCACGGCCAGGGCCACCAGGTAGGCCAGCAAGGCCAGCCCGAAGGCGGCGGTGAAGCCCCAGAAGCGCGACACGGTGAAGGTGAGCATGGAGGCCAGCACCGAGGTCCAGCCGTTGATGGCCCAGGCCCAGGGCACCACGCCTCGTCCAGCCTCGGGCAGGCTGCGCATGGCCACCGGGAAGGGCATGCCCATGAGCAGCCCCAGGGGCACCAGGCTGCCGCCCGCCAGCAGCGCCCGCAGCGTGAGGGGCTGACCCAGCGCCAGAGCGTGCAGCAGGTAGGGGATCGCCCAGGCCTCCAGCATGCCCAGCAGCAGCACGCCCAGCAGCACGAAGCGCAGGCTGCGCACCAGCTTCTGGGGGTCCATCCGGCCGGCGAGCATGGACCCCACTCCGGAGCTGAGCAGCATGGACAGCACCACCACGGTGAGCGCGTAGACCGGGTGGCCCACGAACAGCGCCAGCTCGTGTGCCAGCACGGTCTCGATGGCCAGGTAGCCGTAGCCCAGGGCCGCCATGTAGAGCAGGGCCGGGGCCACGCCGCGCAGCCCGGACAGGCCTCCTGGACGCCGCACCAGCAGCGGCACGGTCAGGAGCAAGAGCCCGGACAGGGCGACGAAGATGGCCTCCAGCGCCAGGGCGTGGTGCACCACTGCGGCCGGATCCACATCGCCCTCTTCCCCCTGCCACAGGCGCCGCGCGGTCTGCTTGAGGGAGCTCCAGGCCGCCTTGGGATCGTCCAGGTAGGGGCGGTCGTCGGTGAGGGAGGGGCCGGTCTTGAGGAGGCTCAGGATGCGCCCCCGGTCGCGGTACACGGGGTCGAGGTAGATCTCCTGGCCGGGGTAGCTCTCGAGCAGCTCGGCCACCTTGTCGCGCTCCACGACGGTCCAGGGGCGCTTCTTGATCAGCACAAAGTTGGCGTAGCCGCGCACGTACAGGATGTGGTGGGAGGGGGCCTCGGCTCCCCTGTGTTTCAGCGCCCGCCAGGCGGAGCGGGCCAGGCGGTGGGTCTTGGAGCCGCGGCCGAAGGAGAGGGTGCCGTCGTCGGAGAGGTGATCCAGGTAGGTGCCGAAGGCCTCTTCGGTCTCCAGCAGGGCCGGCGACCAGGCGTTGGCCAGCAGGCCCGCCGAGGAGTGCAGGTTGGCGTGCACCATCTGGATGATGTCGTAGGGTTCGTGGGCGTGCAGGATGGCAGAACGAGCGTCGGCCACCACCAGCCGCACGCCGGGGTCGGTGTAGGGGTTGGCGGGGGCGTCCGGGTAGCGCTCGCGCACCACCTCGCCCACCCGGGCGATGTCGATGGCGTCGATGTCGCTGTGGCCATGGCGCTGTGCGGAGGCCACCTCGGGGCCGGCGCTGGCGGCCAGGATGGCGATGC
The DNA here is from genome assembly GCA_964512185.1 of uncultured Enterobacterales bacterium. Taxonomy (GTDB): domain Bacteria; phylum Myxococcota_A; class UBA796; order UBA796; family JAFGLY01; genus CAZEJJ01. Next base: position 29,390 of record CAZEJJ010000028.1, read on the forward strand.
GGGCGCCCGGCTCGTGCAGGCGGTACACCAGGGAGCGGTTGGGCTCGCGGGCCGTCTGGCGGCGCTCCGTCTCGTCGCGCACCACCCGCGACGCGGAGCTGTTGTCGAGCACGGCGTAGATGCCGCGCTCGCCCTCGTGCAGCGCGATGCGCGTGATGGGGGTCCAGCGGGCCCAGATGACGTTCTCTTCGCTGTAGCCGGCGGCATGCCGCACGTTCAGCATGGGATGGCCAGCGCTGCTGACACAGGAGATGATCAGGCCCAGCGCCGCCAGCAGCCCGGCGCTCCATGCCAGCCTGGAGGAGCCGGCGTTGCGGAACGCCAGCGCCGCGGCCAGGGCGCTGACCGCCAGGATGAAGAAGGCGGTGTCGGGCCCAGGGACGAGCTCAAGCAGCGGCAGGAAGGCCACCGCGGCCACGGCCCCGCCCAGCAGGTCGGCTCCATACAGGCGGCCGATGTGCTCCTTGCGGCGCTGGAACACACCCGCGAAGGCCAGCCCGGAGATGGTGAAGGGCAGGGTGAGCAGGGGCAGCAGCGCGATGAACCAGCCGGACTCCAGCAGCTGCCAGGCCACCACCGCCCGCTCGTAGTAGACTTCGGGTGGGGTCTCGAACTGGGTGGTGAGGGGGAAGGTGAGCACGCAGACGGTGGCCAGCAGGGTGGTGACGCCCTGGGCCAGGGCCAGCCAGCCCAGCCGCCCAGCCAGGCCTTCGTCGGGCACCAGGGAGGGCCACAGGTGCTGCAGCAGGGCGCCCGCGCTGATGCCCAGCATGGCCAGCCCCAGGGCCAGGTGGGCGAAGGACGAGAAGAGCACGATGCCGAACAGGCGGGTGAGCACCAGCTCGAAGAGCACCAGCGACAGGCTGATCAGCAGGATGGGGGCGGCGAGGCGCTCCGGGCGCTCCGGCCGGGGGCTGCTCATGGGGCTCTCCTCCCGAGACCCCCCACCCTATCGGGCGGACGCGCCGCCGGCAGCCGCCAGGAGCCTGTTCGAGCCCTGCGCCCCGGCCAGCGCTGCTCGGTGCGGATGGTCACGCCCCCGCCGTCGCCGTCCTACGTGAGCGGACGAGGGCTATTTCAGCGGTCGGCGCTTGGAGGATCCCTGGTCGACGTGGTTGGATCGTGTCAGGTCCCAGGAGGTCGTGTGCTGCGCTATCTGCCCTTGATCCTGATCGGCTGCCCTGGTGAGCCGGTGGACGACCCCGTAGCCGAGGTGCAGGGCGCTGGCGGCCAGGCTGCGGGAGCATCCGAGGGTGCCGCGCCCGGCACGCCCGGTGGCACGGCCCCCGGCGAGATCGAGGGCGGCGCCGTGCCCGAGGCTTCGGGCGAACCGCTGGCCACCGATCTCGCCTGGGGTGTGCGCCGAGACAGCGCGGGCGTCACCCTGGTGGGTGCGGCCGCCGACGGCAGCCTCGAGGAGCGGGGCAGCCTCGGCAGCCTGGTGGGCGAGGTGTCCATGGACCTGGAGCGCGGCCGCCTGCTGTGGTTCGAGTCCCGAGGTCAGCAGTTCGCGCTGCGCGGCGCCACCTCGCCGGACCAGCGCGGGTTTGAGGCCCACGCCTCGCAGGCGGGCATGGTGCTGCTGAGCAGCGGAGGGGTGGCCTTCCACTGTGTGGACGGGTTGAGCTTGATGCGTCCGGACTCCACCTGGTCTCCGGCGCTGTGGCCTCCGCTGCCGGCCGGCTGGGAAGGCGCCGGCATGGTGGGTGCCGGGCCCACAGGGTCCCCCTGCGTGGCGCCGCCTGACGACGAGGGGGCCCCGCGCGGGCTGCTCTGCCTGCAGGACGGCAGCTGGGCGGCGGGGCCCGAGCCATCGTCGGATCAGGCCGCGCTCGAGCTGCGTGGCGGGGGCGTCGTACTACAGCGGGACGGGGCGAGCACCGGCCTGCTGCTCCCCGAAGCTGAGGGCTGGGTGTCCCTGCCTGCAGACGTGGATCGCGTGCTGGATCCGGTGGACGGCCGCCTGGTGTTCACGGTGGGGGAGCCCGAGGCGGCCGAGCTGCGCGTGGCCCTGCTGCCTGCGGGAGTCCTGGGCGGCAACAAGCCCGCGCCCGAGCTGCTGCGCGGCCTCGTGCTGGGCGGGCTCTCGCCGGACGGAGAGCTGCTGCTCGTGGTCCGCGCCAAGGATCAGAAGGACGCCGCCGGCTCCTCCGAAGCGCTGGATGCGGATGACGGCTCCGGCGCGGGCACCTACATCCTGTCCGTAGATGCGCTGCAGGCCTTCTACGAAGGCGCCGGCCCCGAGCCCGCGTTGACGCGCGTGAACGCCGACCCGCTGCGTATCAGCCCGCTCCGGCTGCTGCCGGCGATCTGACCCGCACCTCGTCGGTCGCTCTCGCGGTCTGTTGAGTGATCGGGGCTGACCCATGCCCCCCAGCGCGCACCACTCGCGGCCCTCTATCTCTCGAAAACCGGCTTTGGTCCGTGATGCCGAGGTCGAAGACCTGGCCAGACTCGCCAGAATGGTGCCTATTCCGGGGCATGGGTAGCCCCGGTGGTGCAGGATCGGGGGCATGGGTCAGCGGACGGGTCGGCAGCCACCGCTGCCTCTCTGTGTCCTCTGTGCCCTCTGTGGTGAATCCTGCCCGGCCGGGTGTGAGCCTGCTGCTGTGGGTCACCGCCCTGCTGGCGGTGACGAACCTGCGCACCTCGTCATCGCGGGGCCGGGTTTGCGCTCTGCTGTGGACTCGTCTCGACGCATTCCACGCTTGCACCTGTCGCGAACCGCATGGTAGCCTTCCAGGCGTACAAATACGCGAACGAGAGGACGCGCCATGAACACTGCCCCCCCCCCGGAGGCGCTGGGAGCCCATCCCCACCATCATGGCCACCGGCTGGCTCGTCGTGTTGCTGGCCTTCCCCATCCGTGAGGCCTTCGCCCCGCTGGACTGGGACGCATCGCTGAACGCCAGCAGGACGAGCGGCAAGGGCAGCAAGAGCATCGATCTGTCCTGGGACACCGACTTTCTGGGCACCACCTGCAGCCCCGATCACCTGATGGTGCGCTACAACAAGCTGGTGCGCTCCACCGCCACCTCGCCCAGCAGCTCCGATCCCAAGGATGGCACCCTGCTGGGCACCTTCGACACCGACGAGGGCTCCACGGTGCATCGGCCCCTGCACGCCACCACCAGCTACGCCTACACCATCTACGCCTGCGAGCAGCCGGGCTGCACCAGCACCTGCGACGCGAACGTCGACACCGACGAGCAGCCCACCGCCCAGGAGCGCTGGCGCGCCACCAGCGTGACCGACTACGACCTGGACACCTTGATCGACCCTGACGACACCGCCTACCGAGAGTACCCGGGGGCCATCGCCGCGGTGCTCGAGAACGGCTAGCGCCATGCTGCGCCACACAGCCTGGCTGGCCCTGCTGCTGCTCGGCTGTTTCAAGCCATCCGACGAGACCGCCACGCCCGATCCGGACAGCCCGCCCGACACCCACGACAGCGCTCCACCCACCCCTGTGGATGCGGACGGGGACGGCTACGACGAGGAGCTGGACTGCGACGACAGCGATCCATCCATCTTTCCCGGGGCGGAGGAGAGCTGCAACGAGCGGGACGACGACTGCGACGGCTATGTGGACGAAGACCCAGTGGACGGCTCCACCTGGTACCCGGACGAAGACGGTGACGGCTGAGGAGATGACAGCGCGGGAGAGAGCGCGTGCGATGCCATCGATGGCTACCTGGCCAAAGGCGGGGACTGCGATGACACAGACCCCGCGGTCAACCCCGACGCCATTGAGATCTGCGGCGATCTGGTGGACGACGACTGCGACGGAGGCTCCAACGACTGCGCGCTGACGGGGGAGCTGGGGCTCTCGGAGGCTGACGCCAGGCTCGTCGGAGTCGAACTCCAGGACTACACAGGTCTGAGCGTCGCCGGCGCCGGAGACCACGACGGCGATGGCTACGATGACTTCCTGGTGGGAGCCCCGGGGGATTCCACCGCGGCGGAATGGGCGGGTGCGGTCTACCTGTTCCTGGGTAGCGCCGCGGGTGGGCCCTCCGGCACCCTTGGAGTATCGGAAGGGGACGCAGCTCTGCTCGGCTACATCGAGAAGGGCGACGTAGGGCAGAGCGTGGACGGATCCGGCGACACCGACGGCGACGGCAACCCGGACATCCTGGTGGGCGACGACGATGACGGCACAGCGGTCGAGGATGCCGGCTGTGCCTGGCTGGTGTTGGGCCCCATCAGCGGCAGCAGCACGCTGGGAGAGTCCCACTTGCACCTGCTGGGCGAAACCGAGGGCGATCACGCGGGCTACTCCGTCTCCTTCGCCGGCGACCTGGACTCCGACGGCTACGACGAGGTCCTGGTGGGCGCACCCTATGCCGACAGCTACGCCGAGGACGCCGGCGCGGCCTACGTGCTCTACGGCCAGGGGCTCTGACCCGCAGCCTCCTCCCCGCCGGCTCGCCCAGGAGGACCGCCGCCTTCTGATCAGATCTCTATCGCCAGCCCGGCGAACAGGCTGGGCCAGGCCACGGAGCCTTCGCCGCGCTGCATGCCCTCGGGTACGGCGTCGTAGTCGCCCGCCACCTGCCAGCTGATGGCGCCGCCCACGTAGGGCACCATGTGGTGGAACAGGCGCAGGTTGAAGCTGGCGCGGGGCCGCAGCACCAGGGCGGGGTTGGACCACTTGGGGCCCAGGCCCTGGCCGATGCCGTAGTGGTTGCCCAGGCCGGCGTCGAAGTCGAAGAAGGCGCGCTCTCCGAGGGGGAGGGAGGTGCCCAGGCCGTAGTGCAGGTACAGCTGGGTGGCTTCCGAGTCGCAGGCGTTGTCGGGTTCGGCGACCAGCTCGGGATCGCTGCAGAAGCCGTCGCTGCCGGCGCCGAAGACGTTGTACACCCGCGTGCCGCCCAGCTTGAGCTCGGCGTTGAAGGGCATGCCGCTGTCGGCGTAGATCCCCAGGGAGTGGCGGCCCTCGGCCACCAGGCTGAGCAGGCCGATGGGCACGTCGGACTCCTGGGCCACGTTGATGAGCCCCACCTGGGTGCCCTTGACCTTGCCGCCCACGTTGACCAGGCCCAGCTGGGCGCCCTGGGTGGTGATGCCCACGTTGACCAGGCCCGCCTGGGTGCCGCGCACCGTCTGGGCGACGTTGACGCCCCCGGACAGCTGCATGCCGTCGAGCTTCTGGGCGTAGTTCAGGCCCGCGGTGACCTGGAAGCCGCGCAGCTCCTCGCCGACGATGTTGGCCCCCACGGCGGCCTGCATCCAGTGGGCGCTGCCGCTCACCTGGTTCAGCCCTACGGCGCCCATGACGCCGTTGAGATCGCCGCCCACGAAATTGCCGCCGATGGAGCCCATGGCGCCGGTGGCGTCGTGCTTCACCCGGTAGGCTCCCAGGCTGATCGCGGCGCCCTCGAGCACCGCGGAGCTGCCGATGCCCAGGTTGATCACGGCGTGGTCGGTGACCTGGTCGGAGGAGGGGACCGCGGGCAGCAGGGTCACGCGGAAGAAGGCGTCGGGGTAGTCCTGGTCGGCTGCGCTGTTGCCCCGCGCGCGGGCCACCTCGCCCCGGCTCCAGGCCAGGTCTTCGGCCGCCAGGGCGGTGATGTCGCCCTCGCTCAGGGTGAAGGGCTGCTCGGCGAAGAGATCCTCCTGGCGCAGGATCATGGTGTAGTCACCAGGAGCGAGCCCCAGCTCCACCGGCGTGCCGGCGTCCTTGTACAGCTCCACCACCAGGCGCCCCTCGGCGTCGCGGATGGAGGTGCGGCCGCGCAGGTTCTCGTGCAGGGCCAGGGCCGCGGTGGTGGTGCGCAGATCGGTGAGCACCAGGTCGCCCGAGCCGGCCATCTGGATGTCGTAGCCCGGATGCTGCGGGCCGTAGCTGGTGCGCTCGGTGCCGCGCAGGGTGGCGTGGAAGGCGTACTGGTAGGCCTCGTTGAAGGTGACCCGGCCGTCGTGGGTCATGTCGGCGGCGCCGCGCAGGCCGCTGACCAGGGCGTGGGTGAAGAAGGACCCCTCGATGCGATCGGCCTCCTGGGCGGCCTCGTCGGCGGAGCTGGAGGTGAGGTAGGCGTAGCCCTTGACCTCGTTGGAGGCGTCTACCAGGAAGGGAGCCCGGCGCACGCCGCCCTTGCCGCGCACCATGGCGCCGGAGGCGCAGGAGTCGAGGATGCCGATGCGCACCTGGGCGGGCAGCTCGGATATCTCCTGGCGCAGCTCCTTGTAGCCGTAGTGCTCACCGCCCAGCAGCAGGCCCTCTTCGTCGGAGTGGCCCGAGTAGTAGAAGATCACCTCGGTGCGAGGCTCCTGCGCCGCTTCGATGCGCTGGCGCAGCACGGTGAAGGCGCGCTGCAGCTCTGCCCGATCGGGATCGGTGAGCATCATGCGGTCTGCGGGGGGCACGCCCCCCAGCTCGGTGAGCACCTCGCCCAGGGCCTGGGCGTCGCTGTGGGCGTAGCGCAGGTGGACGCGATCGGGGCCGCCGTCGTTGCTGCCCACGAGCATGGCGAAGCGGTGCACGCTCACCGTGGGGCCGGTGGCCGCAATTGCGACGCGGGGGCTGGCGAGCCCCAGCGCGATGCTGGCGAGGAGCGCTGCGGGTGGGATCATCTCTTTGCCTTGTCGATTCTCACCGAGGTCTGCTTCATGGATGCGGGCAGCGGCAGGTCGCCAGCCTGGGCCTGGCCGCTGGAGGCGAGCTGGTCGGCCGCCAGCAGGACCGCTTGCACGTCGATGGGCATCTCGGAGGTCACCATGAAGAAGCGCTCGTACCTGGGTGCGTCGTCCAGTTCATAGGAAAAGCCCAGGGCGACCTCGCCGTCCAGTGAAAGTTCGGTCTCGCCTGCAGGCTGGGTGGGCAGGTGCAGGGTGACCGCGCCGCGTCCGTCGATGGAGAGGATCACGCCGTGCTCCCAGCCGGAGGCGGTGTAGGCCAGCTGGAGCAGGTCGGCGCGGCGCGCGGTGGCGCCCTCTTTGAGGCGCACGCTGTCTTCGCCGGTGCGCTGGTAGACCTTGAGCACGGGCTCCAGGCCCTTGGCGGTGGTGGGGATGATGCCGTCGTCGGGATCGCTCGGGATCTGATCGCTGGTGCCGGGCAGCAGCACCACGAACAGGGCGATGGCGGCGGCCGCGACGGGGGCCAGGCCCAGCAGCCAGCGACGGCGTCCGCGGCCCGCTTGTTGCGCGGCCTGGTCGCTGTCGGCCCGGCGCAGGTGCAGCCGGCGGCGGATCTCGTTGGCCGCCTGGCGCGGAGGGTGCCGCTCCAGGAGCTCGGCGTCGGAGGCGTGCAGGGCCTCGAGCCGGTCGCTGAGATCACCCTGGGGGGTGAGGCCGGCCCTGACGGCCTCGGCTTCGGCCACCAGCTGTGCGCGGATGGCCTCGGTCTGGTCCGGCGGGAGCTCGCCGAGCGCGTAGCGCTCGAGCATCCAGTCGGGCACGGGGCGGTGTCGGTGGGTCATGCCAGGCTTCCTTCCAGTTCGGCGACGTGGGCGCGCATCGTCCTCAGCCGCTTGCGGACTCCGGAGACGGACATGCCGAACTCCGTGGCCACCTCGTCCAGGGTCATGCCATCGAGCAGATGCATGACCGCCATGGTGCGGGTCGAGGGACGCTCGCGCTCGAAGATGCGCTCCAGCCACTTGCGGGCGTGGGCGCGCTCTTCGGCCTCGGGGGCCCGCGCGATCCTCTCCAACAGCTCGTTGTCGAAGTGCATGGGCTTGCGGCGCTTGCTGCGCAGCTTGTTGAGGCACACGTTGGTGGCCGTGCGGTACAGGAAGGACGAGGGGCTGTCCAGGCTCAGCTTCTTGTGCCGCCGGAGCACCTCCACAAAGACGTCGTGCATGGCGTCTGTGGCCAGCTCTTCATCTCTGAGCAGCGCTCGACAGCGTCGCTGTACCATGGGTCCGTACCGCCGGTAGAAGTCTTCTACGTCTATGGCCAAGGGGGAACCTCCTCCGTGACCTCGCCCCTATCGACACCGGGCGCGGGCGAAGCTGTCACCTGGGCAGGGAAGCCGGACTGGCCGGCGCGGCTCCGACGAAGGGGTAGCCCGTTTCTTCGAATGGATCTTGCCGCCGAGGGGCCTTCCGCTTCGGGTACCATGGGCCAGCACCTCCTGGAGGGTAGAGCATGTCGAGGCCCTGGATCACCTTGCTCTTCATGGTGGGCTGTCCAGGCCGTGGTGAGGACGGCCCCGGTGGATCCAGCGGCGGGGATCTGGACCTGCAGCTGCGCACGGTGGTCTTCGACGAGGGGCAGGCCGACAGCGGCGCGGGTGGCGGCCCCTTGTTGCTGGCCCTGGCGGACGGCGACGAGGCCTGCTCCCTGCTCGCGGCGGTGTGGAGCGTCGGCTGGGTGCGCTGCGAGTCCGGCTGCCAGGGCCTGTTCGACAACCAGGACGCCTGGCCCGCCGGCGAGCTGCGCCTGCTGTGGCTCGAGCTGTTCCCCGACGGGCAGGTGGAGGGGCACTACGACGCCGGCACCACCGACGCGCCGGGCACCTTCGCCGGCCGCTACCTGCAGCTGGACCTCGGACGTCTCGGGGACCAGGACGGCTGCTTCGACAGCTGCCTGGAGGATCCCTCCTTCCTGTTCACCGCCGACAGCCGCAGCTACAGCGGCGATCTGGAGGTGGAGAGCTACGCAGCCGACCTGCTGCAGGGCAGCTACGACCTGATCGTCACCGAGGGTGACAGCGAGGGCTCGTTCAGCGCTGAGCCTTGCGCCCTGGGCTACTGATCAGCCGGTCAGGTCCAGCGCCTGTTCTTCCTCTCGCTCCTGGAGCAGCTCCGCCATGAGCACGTCCGCGCCGCGCAGCTTGGGGCCCAGGCTGGCCAGCAGGCAGGCCTTCCACGCCGGGCGGGCCGCAGGCTCGAGCGCCCGGTAGGCCTGCTGGTCCATGCGGTAGACCCAGGCATCGGTCTCCGCGACACAGCTGGCGGAGCGGCGCCCCGCGAGCACCAGGGAGACCGCGCCCAGCAGATCACCCGGCTCCAGCAGGGCCAGCGGCTCGGCGCGGCGGCCGCGCACGTGCCGGAGCACGGCGACGCGGCCTGAAGCCACCAGGAAGGCGTCGCCGCCCTCTTCGCCCTGGCGAACCAGCAGCTCGCCGGCCTTGAACCGCCGGGGAGTCATGCCGCGGGAGATGAAGAGCAGCACCTGGAAGGGCGCCTCGTCCAGCACCGGCAGGCTCACCAGCAGCGGCCGCAGGTCGGGACAGGCGCTGGGGCTGATGGTTTCTCGGAGAGCACCCACCAGCCGCTGCCAACCCGGCGTGGGCGCGTCGCCCGGAGCGGGCAGGCTGCCGGTGGACAGGCGCGCGATCTCCAGGTCCACGGCGCGCAGCCGGCGGGCGACGGCTTCCAGGGAGCGGTCCAGCAACCTCTCGTGGAAGTCGGGGGCCCTGGCGCCCAGATCCTGCAGCGCCGAGGGGCTCAGCACCAGGACCTCGGAGGGGCGTGTCGCCCTGATGGTGGCCCCGTGCCGGGCGTCCATGTCGAAGGCGGTGATCTCCCCCAGCAGCTCACCGGGCCGGATGCGCCCCAGCTCGTGGCCCCGCAGGCTGGCGCGGAGCTCGCCCTTGTGCAGCAGGCCCAGGCCGCCCGCGCGATCGTCTTCCCACCACAGGACCTCGTCGCTGTCCAGCCACTGGCGGGTCCATGTTTCGGCGAAGATCTCCCGCTCCCTGGGCCTGGTGACGCGCCCGGGCATCAGGCTGGACAGCTGCTCGAGTGGGACGCCCATGAGCTCTCCTGGGGGTGCTCCTGCGCGCGGGAGCGAACCCATCTCTAAGAGCATCGGCTCGGGCGGGTGCGGATTTCAGTCCAGCGGCTGCAGCAGGCTGGGGATGCGCTCCGCCTGGTACGAGCGCACCTCGTGCGCTTCTTGATCGGACCACCACATCTGCCAGACCTTCTCGCCTTCGCTGGTGACCTCCATGAAGCTGCGCTCCGCGGTGATCAGGCGGTTGTCGTTGTCCAGCAGATCCACGTCGCCCATGGCCCGGTTGTCCCAGTACTCGTCGCTGTGGTCGCCCGGGTACTGCCAGGCGATCTCGGCCTGCATGCGCTGCTCGTCGAGGGCGTACTCCACCACCCGGGAGAAGCCGCGCGAGCCGCCGCCGTTGTCGTACACCAGGTAGCGGTCGTCGCCGATGGGATCGAAGCTGTGGGCGAACTCGAACCAGGGGATCTCGACGCTCGGGTCGGGCTGGAAGTCGCCGTCTTCGCCCAGCGCCCAGAGGATCTCTCCGCTGCTGCGCTGCACCTTCCAGGCGCGGCTCAGGGCCCAGGAGTTGATCCACACCAGGTCCTGCGCCTGGTCCACGTGCACGCTGTTGATGTGGGTCCACCACAGGCCCAGGAAGACGTCGTCAGGGTCGTAGTCCACGTGGTCGAAGGCGCTCCAGCTCCAGACCTGCTGGAGATCGTCGTCCAGCTGCACCACGGTGTCGCCCTGCACCCGGTCGCCGTCGAGCTCGCGCTCGTCGGACTGCACGCTGACGATGTCGCCGCTGGCCAGCCTGTACATGACGTGGTGCAGCTGGCCGTCCTGGATGTTGACGTTGTCGGGATCGCCGGGCTGCTCTGGCCCCCGCCAGCTGACCTCGCCCGCCAGGCCAAGCTGGATGGCGCGGTCGCCTGGTCCCACGTGGGGGCCCAGCAGCAGCTCCCGCTCCTCTTCGATCCAGCTCACCTGGATGTCGGCTGAGCCGTCGTTGTCGGCCTCGTGCTGGTAGTACCACACCGGCTGGCCCTGCATGTCGAGGATCACGGCCAGGACAGGGGTGATGGAGCCGGTGGTGATGTTGGCGATGGTCCAGCCTGGCTGCACCTGGGCTGGATCGTAGACGTCCACCTGGCCAGCGAACCAGCTCTCGGGGAGCTCACCGGCGGTGAAGGACAGGCTCTCGGAGCGCAGCTCGCGGCCGCTGTCGGTGACCGAGACCGCCTGCAGCTCCCAGCTCTCGCCGGCGCGGGGGCCCAGCACCACCACCTCGTGGTCCTCCACCAGCTCATCGTCACCGATGCGCCAGCCCAGGGAGCCGGCCTGGCCCAGCTCCACCCAGGACGAGGCGGGCTGGCGCGTGCTCCAGCGGACCACGGGCGACAGGGCGCAGACGGGGTTGTCCTGCAGCTCGGCGTCCAGGCTCGGCGCGCAGGCGGCCAGCGTCGTGAGGGCAGCGAGGGGGAGGAAGCGGGTCATGGCGTGGTCGGCCTCAGAGCCAGGGCAGCCAGCAGCGGCCCTTGCTGGTGGCGCCGCCATGTTCGTCGATGGTGCGTTCGCCATGCTCGTCCCAGCTGTACCAGCGCCCGACGCGGGCGCCGTCGAGGAAGGCGCCGCGGGCCGCCCGGCGGCCGTCGTCGTGCCAGGAGCGGAAGCAGCCCTGCTCCAGGCCCGCCTCGTAGTGGCCCACGATGCGCAGGGTGCCGTTGGGCCACCAGAACAGGGCGTGGCCATGGGCCTGGCCGTCGCGGAAGGCCAGCAGGGAGCGCTTCTGACCGTCTTCGAACCAGGCCTTGAAGGGACCGCTGAGCCGCCCCTGGTCCATGAAGCCGACCCAGGACTTGACGCCGGTAGCGTGCCAGAGGGTCCAGGTGCCGTGGGGGACGCCGTCTTTGCAGCGGCCTCGGACCCGGCGCCGGCCGGTGGCGTGGTCTTCCACCGTGAAGCGCCCGTCTTCCGCGCCCTGCAGGCAGTCGGGCCCCGGGCTCTGCACGATGGGGATGCCTGGCTCCACCAGCGCTACGCCGCCGTCGGCGGTGGCGAGTGGGGCGGCCGCCAGCAGGGCCAGGGCGAGGCCCCACGGCGCCCTGCTCGGGCGCAGGGACATGCTCTCTCCATCATGCAGGGTCGGACGAGCGCTACCGTAGTGCTCGCCGCCGTGGCTCGCAACAGCGGCTATTCGTGGCTCGCTGGCAGCTCGGCCCGGCAGAGGGGCAGGGACAGTCGGAAGCGGCTGCCCAGCCCTTCGGTGCTCTCGACCGTGATGGAGCCGCCCAGCTCCTGCACGATGCGGCTGGAGATGGCCAGCCCGAGGCCCGTGCCGGGGATGCCGCGGCTGGCCTTGGAGCTGGCGCGGTGGAACTCGGTGAAGAGCTTGGGCAGGAAGGCCTGGGGGATGCCGATGCCCGTGTCGACCACCTCGACGCAGACCTGTTCCTGCGCTGGTTCGGTCGGACTCTGCACCGAGATGCTGACGCTGCCACCCTGCCGGTTGTAGCGGATGGCGTTCTCGATCACGTGGCCTAGGGCGGCGGTGAGGCTGTGGTGATCACCCTGCACCTTGAGCGGACCTGGCAGCGGGGCCAGCTCCACCCGCAGCTCCTTGGCTGCGGCGGCTTCCTGGAACCCGGCCACCAGCTGCTCGAGCACCGCGGCGAGATCGCAGCAGGCGTCGGGTCGGGTGAAGCCTCCCGCTTCGACGCGGGCGAGGGCCAGCCAGTCCTCGACGATGGAGAGGGCCTCGTCGAGCCGGACGGTGGAGCGCTCCAGCCAGGGGAGGGTGTGCTCCGCGTCGCTGCGGCTGCGGGCGTCTTCCTGGAGCAGGTCGAGGTACTGGCGCACGGCCACCAGCGGTGACTTGAGCTGGTGGGACACCAGGGTGATGAAGCGGCGCTCCAGCCATGCGCGCACCTCGTCCTCGGGCTCACCCGATTCCGGAGGGGTCGTCGGCTGTTCCTGGTCGTCCACGGAGCTCTTCCCGGCCGGTTCCTGGCGCGACGGCGCGGCAGGGGGCGCACTCTTTATAGATCCTCACGGGGATGTCCACCAGGGGGGCATGTCATGGAAGAGTGACGAAACAGTCTCGTGCTTCGATGGCTCGATCAGGGTGAAGCCGGGCGCGGTGAGCGCCCCACACCCTGGAGAACGCCATGAACACGCAGCCCATCGATGTCACCTCCGCCAGCTTCCAGGTCGAGGTCAAGGACGCCACAGAGCCCGTGGTGGTGGACTTCTGGGCTCCCTGGTGCGGACCCTGCCGCCAGATCGGCCCCGTGCTGGAGGAGCTGGCGGACAGCTACGCGGGCAAGGTCAAGGTGGCCAAGGTGAACGTGGACGAGGAGCCCGCCCTCGCCCAGGCCTTCGGGGTGCGCGGCATCCCCACCCTGACGGTGCTGCACCGTGGAGAGAGCATCGGACAGATGGTGGGCTTTCGCGGAAAGGGAGCCCTGCAGGACCTGTTCGAGGATCTGGCGGCTCTCGACTAGCGCAGCCAGAGGCTGAATTCCATGCGCCCGCCGAGCATGACCTCGAAGTCGCCGTCGGCCAGAGCCAGGCCGGCGGAGGGCAGGATGTACGCGCCGAAGCCCATGCTCTCCTGGGCCTGTAGTCCCAGGCGCCCGCTGGCGCAGACGGCCAGGTACAGGGGCTTGAAGTCGGTGTCGGCCACCAGGTCGAAGCTGGCGCCGGGCATGAGCACGCCTTCCATGACCGTCCCGGTGCCGTAGCTCCAGCCTGGAGCCCAGCCCGCCCCCCCGATCCACAGCTCGTCGATGGTGATGCCCTGGACCAGCTCCAGGGGGTACAGCTGCAGCCAGGCGGGGGCCAGGTGCAGGTCGAGGGAGGGGTAGAGCCCGAAGGGCGAGACGTAGTAGCCGCGGCTGGAGGTTTCCAGTCCCAGGCCGTAGCTGCTGCCGTAGCCGATGGCGTGGGCTGGGGCGGGCAGCGCCAGGAGGAGGGCGAGGAGGGTCAGGCGTCGCATTCGGTTCTCCTTGTTCCAGGCCCGGTCTCCATAGTCCGTTCCGCACTGAGTGCCCGTGGCGGGGTGTCGCGCTAGGTTGCCCAGATGCTCAACCTGGCCGGCACAGCGGTGAAGGGTGTCAGCATCGGTGGGCTGGAGACCTGCATCCAGCTGCCCGGGCTGGACCTGGCCTTCGACATCGGTCGCTGCCCGCGCTCGGCGGTGCATCGCTCCAGGGTGTTCTTCAGCCACGCGCACCTGGACCACCTGGGCGGCGTGCCCATGCACTGTGCTACCCGGGCCCTCACCGGGCTGGAGCCGCCCAGCTACGTGCTGCCTCGACAGAACCTGGCGGACTTCCAGGCCATGCTGGGCAGCTGGCGCCGGCTGGATCGCTCGCGGCTGCCGTGCAGCGTGGTGGGCGCCGTGCCCGGAGACCGGTTTCCCCTGCGGGAGGATCTCGAGCTGCGCGCCTTCCAGACGCGCCACAGCCTGCCCAGCCTGGGCTACGCCATCTTCTCGCTGCGCCACAAGCTGCGGCCCGAGTACCACGGGCTTCCCGGGCAGCGCCTGAAGGCGCTGCGCGAGGCAGGCGAGGCCATCACGGCGCCCAGCTGGGTCTGCGACGTGGCCTTCACCGGCGACAGCAGCGCGAAGGTGCTCGACGAGCAGCCCTGGCTGTACGACGCGCGCCTGCTGATCCTCGAGACCACCTTCCTGGACGATCGCGTGGGCGTGCAGGCCTGTCGCGCTCGGGAGCATGTGCACCTGGATGAGGTGTTGCAGAGGGTGGATCTCTTCCGCAACCAGGCCATCCTGCTCACCCACTTCTCCGCCCGCTATGCCCCGTCCGAGATCCGGGGGATACTGGATCGGAGGCTGCCCCCCTCGCTGAAGGGGCGCGTCCACCCGCTCCTGCCCCGCCGGGGCTGAGTCCTTTCGCGCATGCCCTCCAAGAAAGAGCCACCACCGCCCTGCCCGCCGCTCCCCGAGCGGTATCTGCCCTACCCCACAGCGGCCGATGCGCTGCTGGGCTCGGGCGGCATGGCCGATGTATACCGAGCGCGCGATCGGCTGCTGGGCGACGAGGTGGCCATCAAGGTGGTGCGCTCCGACGTCATGAAGGCACCGGAGTTTCGCCCGCGCTTCGAGCGCGAGGTGTCCATCTCGGCGGGAGTGGGGCATCCCCACCTCGTCCCGCTGCACGATATGGGTGAGCTGCCCGACGGCCGGCCCTACCTGGCCCTGGCCCTGGCCGACGCGGGCAGCCTGCTGGAGCTGCGGCGCACCAATCCGCCCTGGCCGCTGCTGCGACGCCTGCTGGGCCAGGCGCTGTCGGCGCTTTCCTGCCTGCACTCCCGGGGCATCCTGCACCTGGACGTGAAGCTGTCCAACGTGCTGCTGCACCGCGATCGCACCGGGCGCCCCCACGCCTGGCTGTCCGATCTCGGGCTGGCCAAGGCATTGGAGCAGCGCGAAGCCTTCCAGGGCACGCTGGCGGGCACCCTGTCCTACATGCCCCTCGAGGTGCTGCTGCGCCGCTACGGTGAGATCGGACCCGCCACCGATCTGTTCGCGGTGGGTGTGCTCATGTACCGCCTCGTGGCGGGCACCAACCCCTTCAAGGAAGAGGGCGTCTCGGCCCATATCAACCTGCGCTACCGGCCTCCCAAGCGGGTCCCGGTGCGCCGGGGGCTGTCGGTGCCGCCGGGCCTGGACGACATCATCCTCACTCTGGTGCAGCCCGATCCGCGCTCGCGCTTCGACCTGGCGGCTGATCTGCGCGCCGCCCTCGACCGCCTGCCACGCCTGGACTTCGAAGAGGAGGAGTCGCTCATCTTCGATCCCCAGGCGCACCGCAGCTCGGCGGCGCCCACCGATGTGCTGGGCGAGGAGCTCTCCTCCCACAGCTGGTCCCAGGAGGATCCGATCTTCGGCGATCCCCACGAGGCGCCGCGCTGGAACCGACCCGTCATGGGGCCGGTGCCCTTCCGGCCGCTGCCCGAGCCGGGCCTGGGCGCGCGGGCCCGCGCCAGCCTGCCCCTGTTCGCCCTGCGCGAGATCCCCCTGGTGGGCCGAGCCCAAGAGCTGCAGTGGCTCTGGGAGCGGGGTCGGGCCGTTGCCGCCTCGAGCGAGCCCAGGGTGGTGGTGGTGCGCGGCGCCGCGGGTGTGGGCAAGACCCGCCTGGTCCAGGCGGTGATGCGCTCCCTCGAAGAGACCGGCCACGCCGTACCTGTGGAGGTGAGCTTCAGCCAGTGGGGTGGCCCCGGCGACGGCTACGCGGCGGCGGTGCGACGGCTGCTGCGCCTGCTGGGTACCGACGCCGAGCTCACCCGCTCCCGCCTGGAGCGCTGGTTCGCCCGGGACTGCCAGCAGATCTCCCCCGATGTGCTGCTCGAAGCCGAGCTGCTCCAGCGCTGGGGTGTCCCCGGCCGCGGGCAGGAGCCGGTCTCGGCGGCGGTGGCCCGCGAGTACCTGTTCAAGCACCTGCAGCGCTACGCCTGGCGCGGCCTGGGGCTGCTGGTGGTGGAGAACGCCCAGTGGTGCCAGGACGAAGACGATGGGGCCGATCTGGCGGCCTCGGTGCTGCAGCTGGGCCTGCCGGTGCTGGCCATCGTCTGCGCCCGGGACAACCCGCTGGACCAGGCACCGGTCGCCCAGCGCAGCCTGCAGTCCTTGCTGGATCTGGGAGCCGAGGAGCTGGTGCTCGAGCCCCTGCCCGACCAGGTCATGGCCGACCTGGTGGACGAGTACCTGCCCCTGGAGCCGGCGCTGGCCGCCGAGGTCGCGCGCCGCAGCGAGGGCAACCCGCTGTTCGCGCGCGAGCTCATCGGGCAGTGGTGCCGCGACAACGCCCTGCTGGCCGACTACGGCGATCTCGGCAGGCTCGAACCCCGCGGTGAACAGAGCGGCCTCCGCTACCGGCTCGATGCTCCGCGGGCCGACGCCATCCCCGACGACATCCGCAGCCTGCTCTCAGCGCGCCTCTCCACCCTGGTACAGCGCGCCAGCAACGCGGCGCTGGTGGGCCGGGCCCTGGACACGGTGGGCGTGGCGGGCAACGGAATCCCCTGGCGGGTGCTGGAGCATGCCGCAGGCGCGGGCCTGGTGGACCTGCTCGAAGGGGGCCTGGTGCTCAAGCGCGCGGGGGTCGGGGTGCTGGAGCACGCCATGCTGGCCCAATTCCTGCGCGACCGTGTCCAGGGGCGCGCCGCCGAGCAGGCGCACCTGGCGCTGGCGGAGGCCTGGCGGGGGGCCGGGGGCTACCTGCGCGCCAACGTGGAGGTGGGGCACCACGAGATGGCCGCCGGCAGGCCCGAGAAGGCGGTCGCGCCGCTCTGTTCCGCGGTGGAGTGGCTCGAGGTGGCGGGCAGCTCCGCCGAGCTGCGGGCCACGGCCCTCGAGCTGAACAAGGCGGCCCTGGCGGTGGGCACCGACGAGCGGCCCTGGGTGCGCGCCCAGCTGGCCCTGGCGGTGGCCGATCGCGCCGCGGGGGCCGTGCCCGATGCCATCAAGCGCATCGAGGCCCTGCTGGTCCGCGATCTCACCGATCCCGACATGGCCATCGAGGTGGCCGCCCAGTACGTCAACACCCTGGACTACGAGCCGCGGGCCAAGCTGGGGCTGCCCGCCCTGGAGGCCGTCGAAGAG
The DNA here is from genome assembly GCA_964512185.1 of uncultured Enterobacterales bacterium. GTDB lineage: Bacteria > Myxococcota_A > UBA796 > UBA796 > JAFGLY01 > CAZEJJ01. The sequence continues at coordinate 46,689 of CAZEJJ010000028.1, forward strand.
CGGCTGGTCGAGGCCACCCCTGGCTCCCGGGCGCGCTGGCGCCAGGCGCGGGCGGCCTGCCTGCTGCACCTGGGTCGGGCCCGGCCCGCTGAGCGCGAGCTGCGGGTGGCGCTGGACGTGGTGGAGAGCGACCCGCAGCGTGCCGAGCTGCTGTTCCAGCTGGGCAAGGCGCTGGAGGCCCACGACATGGAGCAGGCCCTGGCGGTGCTGGAGGAATCCGCCGAGATCGCGGGCAAGGTGGGCTACCGCTCGCTGCAGTCCCAGTCCCTGGCGGTCATGGCGCGCATTCTGGGCGTGCGCGGCAGCTGGCGTCGGGGGCAGGCGATGGCCGAGCAGGCCGAGCGCGACGCCCTGGCCATCGGCTTCCACTGGCAGGTGCCCCTGTTCCGCAATTCGCGCGCCGAGTGCCTGCGCTTCATGGGCGATGTGGCAGCCGCCACCGAGCTGTACCGCGAGGGCCGCGGCTGGGCCGCGGCCACCGGCCAGCGCTCCTGGACCTATGTCTTCGATCTCAACCTGGCCCTGTGTGCCCTGCTGCACGGGCGCTTCGCGGCCTTGAGGGATCGACTGGATGCCATCGCCCGCGAGGCGGATCCGCGCTGGGAGCCCTTCGCGCCCTTCGTGTCCGGCCTGGAAGCCGCCTGGGCCCTGTCGGTGGGGCGGGGGCCCGAGGTCCTGCAGGAGGTCCCGCTGCGGCGCATCGTGTCCGAGGGCATCGACGGCGCGCTCCTGCTAAGCATCCTGCTGCGCTCAGTGCGGGCGCGCAGCTGGGGCGCCGAAGCCGGCCGCATCCGCGAGGTGCTGGAGCAGGGCATGAGGGAGCGGGAGCTGGAGCCTCGCTTCCTGGAGCCCATGCTGGCGGTGTACGAGCGGGTCAGGAAGGGGGGCTAGCCCTCGGGTCCAGCCAGCGCGTACAGGTCCTCTACCAGGCTCATGTGGCCCAGCAGGTAGGTGGAGGGCCAGGCCAGCTCCCAGGTGGTGCGCTTGTCGGGGGTGACCTCGCGCAGGGCGCCGGAGCTGCCGTAGTTGATGAGCGTGTTGCCGTTGTCCAGGCGCAGAGCCTCGCCAGCGTAGATGGCGTAGTGGGGCACCTCGTGGCCGTAGCTCCAGACCTCCACCAGGGTCTGGCTGGCTTCGTCCAGGCGGTACTCGCGCGCCCGCTGCTGGCCATAGGAGCCCGGCACGTGGGTGGACACCAGCAGGGTCCCGTCCGCCGTGAAGTGCGGGTAGTGCTGCATGTCGAAGCCGATCTCGGGATCCTCGAAGGTCCAGGCTTCGGAGTACTCGCCGAACTGGCGCAGCAGCTCGCCGCTCTCGCGCTGGATCTCAACCACGGTGTCGGTGGCCCACATGGACCAGAGCACCGTGTCGGTCTCGGCCACCCACACGGTCTCGTTGGGATCGCAGGCGTAGGGGTGGCCAGCGTACTGGTGCATCCAGGCGTCGCAGGTCCAGATCTCGCGCCGCGTGCCGTCGGACTGCAGCTCCACCAGGTGGGTCTCGGGCCAGCTGCTGTAGTCGTCGAAGACGATGCTGCCCTGGTCGGTCTCGGCGAAGGTGGACCCCAGGCCCGAGATGGCGATCTCCTCTTCGTAGCTGCGGTCCAGGCTCATGCGGCGCAGCAGGGAGCCCGCGCCCAGGTCGCCCTGGTACAGGCTGGTCTCTTCGAAGAGCAGGTGGGTGCCGTCCAGCGCGATGCGGGCGTGCATGGTGGTCCGCTCATCGGCCACCTTGTGGTACCAGACCACCCGGCCCAGGCGGTCAACGATGAAGAGCCAGAAGGGGCCCTCGTACCAGCTGCTGTCGTTGGCTTCGAGGCTGCAGAACAGCCAGCCCGGCGCGCTGGACAGCTCCTGGTCCCAGGACAGCAGCTCGGGCTGGGGCAGGCCGCTGGGGATGGAGCCGGTGGTGGCAGTGAGCTCGTCGCTGTAGAGCAGATCCTCGCCCGCCTGGTTGGCCACCCGCAGGGAGACCTCGCTGTCAGCGGGCAGGCCCAGGGCGTTGGCGGTGTGGGCGCCCTGCGCGCCCTCGGTGGCGGGAGCCGCGCGCCAGCCTTCGCCGTCGAGGCGGAACTCCAGCCAGGCGCTGTCCAGCGCGTCGTCCTGGGTCCAGCTGGCCTGCAGGATGGTGACCACCTGCTCGTGCTGTTCGACGAACAGGGAGGAGATGGGGGCCTGGGTGTCCTGGGCGTCTTGGGTGTCTTGGGACGCGGGGCTGTCCGTGGGGGAATCCTGCTGCTCGCGGCAGGGGCCGCAGGCGGCGAGCGTGGCGAGCAGGAGCGGGAGGCGAAGGGCCATGGCGGTGGAATTGTAGCTTGTCGGGTTGACGGGTGGGCACCTGGCGCTTACTGACTGATAGTCAGTCAACTAGCCGAGGAAGCCGTGGCCCGCAGCTCCAAGCCCCCTGATGAACGACGCGAAGACCTGGTGCTCGCCGCCATGGCCCTGTTCCTGGACAAGGGCTACGAGCGCTGCTCCGTGAGCGACATCGTGCGCAAGGTGGGGGTGGCCCAGGGCACCTTCTACTACCACTTCAGGTCCAAGGACGAGCTGCTCGATGCCGTGGTGGCGCGGCACATCGACACCTTGCAGGTGCTGGTGCAGGCCGCGCTGGCGCGCGCCGGCGCCGACGTGTTGGACCGGCTCATGGCGGTGCTCGACACGCTCTTCACCGCCACGGCCGCCAACCGCGCCCTGATCGCCTTCCTGCTCAAGCCGGGCAACGAGCTGCTGCACGAGCGCCTGCGCCAGGGGCTGGTGGCGGTGCTGCTGCCCGTGCTGGGTCAGCTGGTGGAGCGGGGCGTGGCCGAAGGGCGCATGGCAGTGGAGCACCAGCCGGAGACCCTGGCCTTGCTCCTGGCGGCCTTCGCCCACCTGGCCCAGGCCTCCGGCCAGGATGCGCAGCCCGAATCCCTCCAACGCCTGCGCCAGGCGGTCCGACAGCTGTTCTCGCGGGCCCTCGGCGTGCAGCAGTCCCCGAAGTCTTGATCTGCCGCCCGCTTCCGGGCGGCTTGTTTCCGTCCCCAATACCGACTGATAGTCAGTCAGCCAACCAATCATGGAGTCGACATGCACCGCAAGCTCTTCCTCTCCCTCTGTGCCCTCTTCACCGGCGCCTGCGCGACCGTGCAGTCCGCCGCCCTCGACCATCGGACCCGCCGGGTGATGTCCCGCGACCGCGCCGAGGCCCAGCCCGCCTGGAGCCCGGTGGCTGGCCAGCGCAAGCAGTTCGAGTGGACCCACACGGTGGCGGCTCCGCCGGAGGAGGTCTTCCCGCTGCTGTGCCCGGTGCGCGAATACGAGTGGATCGACTGGTGGCAGTGCGAGATGGTCTACTCCGATTCCGGCGTGGCCGAAGAAGGCTGCGTGTTCAAGACCCGGCTGACCACGGGCGAGACCTGGGTGGTGGTGCGCTACGATCCTGAGCAGATGGACTTCGGCAGCGTGATCTTCGCTGGGGATCACATGGTGTTGCTGCTGGAGGCCTCCATCGAGGACAAGGGCAGCGAAGGCAGCGAGGTGAGCTGGCGGCGCACCTACACGGCCGTGGATCGCGTGGGCAGTAGCCTGCTGCGCTCCTACGACGAGGAGCGTGTCACCGCCGAGATGCGCTCGCTGGCCGAGGACCTGGAGCGGTACTTCGAAGGTGCCGCTGGATAGGTTCGAGGGAGCCGCTGGAGGTCCCCATGCAGCTGTCCACCTTCGACAACGCCGCCGCCTTCCTGGCCCAGGCCGAGCCCTGGCTTCTGCAACGGCTGGCCGAGAACAACCTGCTGCTGGGCATCGCCAGCGCGCAACGGGCGCGCCCCGACACCTATGAGGATCCATGGTTCGGCGTGGTGCAGGACGGCGGGGAGATCTTTCTGGCCGCGCTGCGAACACCCCCCCGCAGCGCAGTGCTGAGCCGCGGCTCGGTCCGAGCGATGCCCACGCTGGTGGCGGGCCTGCGAGAGCTCCTCCCGGACCTCCCGGGCGTCACCGGCCCCCGCGAGGAAGCCGAGGCCTTCGCTCGATCCTGGGGTGGTGAGGGCTGGCACGAGGCCATGGCCATGCGCGGCTACGTGCTCACCGAGGTGCTGACCGATGCGGTGCGATGGCGGGGGCAGCTGCGTCGCGCCGTTTCAGCGGACGTGCAGCTGCTGGCCGCCAGCCTGGCGGGTTTCCGCCGCGACGCGCACCTGCGCGATCCCGGCACGGTGGAGGACGCGGCCGCGGGGCTCATCAGCCGCGGGCGTGCCTGGCTGTACGTGGTGGAGGGGGAGCCGGTGTGCTTCCTGGCTGGGGGCCTGGATCTGCCCGGCACGGCCCGGGTGGGCATGGTCTACGCGCCTCCGGAGCTACGTGGCCGCGGCTACGGCACGGCGGCGACTGCGGCGTTCAGCGCCTGGCTGCTGGAGCAGGGTGCTGAACGCTGCCTGCTGCTCACCGACCTCGCCAACGCCACCTCCAACGCCATCTACCAGAGGGTTGGGTATCGACCCTTGTGTGAGTACGCAGATCTTCTGCGGCGCTGATCTCAGGCTCTTCCTCGTCTGGCTCGATCCACAGGCCTTCGCTGGTGGTGTAGTCGGGCTGCTCGTCGGCGTCGGTCACCGGGTCGGCTTCCTCGGCTTCGTCGCCGTCCGACTCCTCGGCCCCCAGCAGGTCCAGGGGACCCAGGTAGCCCTCGAGCCACTCGCGGTTGGTGTCCACCCGGGTGTAGCGGTCCTCGCCGAGGCAGTCGCTGTCGCCCCAGCTCAGGGCGCCGGCTACGGCTGCGTTGCCCTTGCTGTCGGTCACCATCACCGGGCCGCCGGAGTCTCCGAAGCAGACCCCGCGCTCGCCCTCGCCGTCGATGGTCAGCTCATGGCCCGAGAGGCGCACGATGGGCTCGGCGCTGAACTCCCGCACGCCGTAGCCGCCGTCTTCCTGCTGGCCGTAGCCGGCGGCCTCGGCGGTCTCACCGATCCAGTCGGAGTCCAGGTCTTCGCTGAGCAGGGGGATGGGCTTGAGGCCCTCCACCGCCGCCACGGCGTCGCGGTCCAACTTGACCAGGGTCATGTCGGCGTCGGGGTTGCGGGCCACGTAGGAGGCGGTGAAGCAGGCCACGGGCTCGTCCGCGTTCTGGCCCAGGCAGAATTTCTGGCCCTTGTAGATGTCGCAGTGGTTGGCGGTGAGCACCCACTGGGAGTCCACCAGCGTGCCGCTGCAGCTGCCCCAGCTGCCGATGGCGAGGATCTGCTCGTCTTCGAGCGGCACGTGGGTGGGTCGCGCCGTTCCATAGTAGACCTTTGGAACCTTCTCCTCGCCGTCCAGGGCGCGCTGCAGGTCGGAGGTCAGCCCCTCGTCTCCGGAGGAGGAGGGACAGTCGCCGGCAGAGGCCTGGGGTTGCAGCAATAGCAGGAGGAGGAGGGGGGACTTCATGGGCACTCCTCGGGTCGCGGGGGGAGTGCTGTCATCGCAAGAACCGATCCAGCGATGCGCCGCTCGGTGAGGCGCTGTTCAGGGGCCGCCGTCGGCGAGGTGGGGCCCCGTTTCGGTCGCGGTGCGACGGAAATGTCCCTGGATGTCAGGGACAGGCGAAGAGGGAGCGGATGCGGGCCTCGTGCCAGGGATAGGTCCTGGGATGCTCCCGGGGATCGACGCTGCGCATGATGCTGTCGTCGGGGCCCACGAAGCGCCGGGGGACCTCGGGATCGGGGTACTCGTCGAACAGGCCCAGGTGGTGACCCACCTCGTGGGCCACTGCGGTGGGGCTCTCTGCAGCGAACCAGGTGCTGGTGTTGGTCCAGCCCTCGCCTGGCTTCACCGTGACCGTGCTGTGCGCGGCGCTGGCCTCGTCGACGAAGATCACGTCGAGCTCCAGCTCGTCGCTGCTCCACATGTCCTCGATGGCTCCCTCCCAGCGGGCCTCGCGGGCGGCGTCGCGCCTGCCCTCCAGGTGCAGGCGCAGCGTGGCGCGGTGCTCACCTTCGCCCACCGCCTCCAGCTGGAAGCGGGCGGTCCAGCCGTAGACCCCGTCGGTCCAGGCCTGCTGCACCTCGGTGGAGACGGGGCCGTCGAAGCTGTCGTCCGCTTCGTCCCCCAGGCCGTCGCAGTCGGAGTCCCGCTGCTCGCTGGGATCGGCGGGGAAGGCGTCCTCGTCGTCGCCCAGGCCGTCGTTGTCCATGTCGCGCTGCTCGTAGGGGTTGCTGGGGAAGGCGTCTTCCTCGTCGGGGACGCCGTCACCGTCGCCGTCCGAGGCGCGGTCGGCGTCGCCCACCACCTCGTCCAGCAGCTCCACCAGCGGTGCCGGGGAGCCCCGGAGGCCGCAGGCAGGTGGCTCGGCAGCCCGGGCAGCGCCCAGGGTGAGCAGCACAGCGGCGGCGATCACGGCGGCACCAGCGCCTTCATCCGCTCGGCGATGTGTACCAGTCGATCCGTCTCCGCCAGGTCGTTGAACCACTCCCAGCAGCCGCCTTCGGTGTCGCCCACCTGGATGATCAGCCGCGCTCGCCCCTCATCGGGTAGCGCCTGGCGCTCGGACACCCGCTGCTCCCAGGCCTGGTGCTGCACGAGCAGGCCCACGAGATCCTGTAGCTGCTCCGTGCTCAGCTGCGCTTCGCTGCGGCTCAGCCTGCCGGCGCGGCCGCGCTGGGTGCGCAGCCCGCGTCCGTCGCCGTGGATCTCTACGATGACGCCGCCGTAGAGCGGGTGCATGGCCTCGTAGCGCACCAGCAGGTCGGCGGGCAGCTGTGCTGTGGCCCGAGCGCCCTCCAGGCTGGTCTGCAGCGAAGGGAGGGCCGCCGCCAGCAAGGGCAGCAGCAGCAGCAGGAGGGCGCATGGGCGTCGCATGGGGATGCGAAGTTCGCAAGATGCGTGCCACCCGCCTACTCGGTGACAGGCTCCCCGCCGGGGACCTCGGGCTGCAGCCGGAGGATGAAGCTGCCGGTCCAGGCGTAGGCGATGGCGATGATGGGCACCAGCAGGTTGAGGAAGGCGTAGGGCGCGTACTGCAGGGTGGCCACGCCCAGGGTGGCGGCCATGAAGGCGCCGCCGGAGTTCCAGGGGCACAGGCAGGAGGTGACGGTGCCGCCGTCCTCGATGGTGCGCGAGAGCATGCGCGGCTGCAGGCCGAAGCGGGGGTAGGTGTCGCGGTACATGCGGCCGGGCAGCACGATGGCCAGGTACTGCTCGCAGAGCAGGAAGTTGACGCCGACGCAGGAGACGATGGTGCTGGTGACCAGCCCGCCCACGCTGCGTACTCGCCGCAGCAGCGCCTGCAGCAGCACGGCCACGAAGCCGGCCCGCTCCATGATGCCGCCGAAGGCGGTGGCGGCCAGCACCAGGGCTACGGTGTCGAGCATGCTGGACATGCCGCCGCGAGACAGCAGCGAGTCCACCGCCTGGAAGCCGGTCTCGATCTCGTAGCCGGTGTAGGTGACCGCCAGGATGGAGCCCACGCCTTCGCCCTGGAAGATTGCCGCCAGGACGCCACCCGCCGTGGTGGCCAGCAGCAGCGCCGGGATGGCGGGCATGCGGAAGATGGCCAACACGATGATGAGCGCCGGTGGCAGGAACAGCCACGGGGAGAGCTGCTGGGCCTGGTGCAGGGCCACGCGCAGGCTGGCGATGTCTGCCAGGGAGGCGCCCGCGGTGTCGCCGCTCATGAAGAAGCCGAGCACGCCATAGGCCAGCAGGGCCAGGACCCAGGCGGGCAGGGTGGTGTAGAACATGGCCTGGATGTGCTCGAAGAGCTTCGCGCCCGCCAGGCCGGGGGCCAGGTTGGTGGTGTCGGACAGGGGCGACATCTTGTCGCCGAAGTAGGAGCCCGACAGGATGGCACCGGCGGTCATGGGGGCCGGCACGCCGATGGCGGCGCCGATGCCCATCAGGGCCACGCCCACGGTGGCGGCGGTGGTCCAGGAGGAGCCGATGGCGAGGGAGACGATGGAGCAGATCACGCAGGCGGCGGGCAGGAAGAAGCTGGGCTGCAGCACCAGCAGGCCGTAGGACACCATGGCGCCGATGGTGCCGCACTGGGCCCAGGCGCCGATGGTGGTGCCCACCACCAGCAGGATCACCGCCGCCTGCAGGGCCAGGCGCATGCCGTCCAGCATGCCGTCTTCCACCTCGGTCCAGGAGAGCCCCAGGCGCAGGCCCATCAGCGCCGGGGCCACGCAGGCCAGGGCCAGCAGGATGGGGATGGGCACCGCACCGTCCAGCAGCAGCACGCCGGAGGAGATGATGGCGGCGGCCGCCACGATGGGCGTGAAGGCCTCCCAGAGGAGGGGTTCGCGGGCTGACTTGCTCATGGGCGCCTCCTAACCGCGAGCGGCGGTGTGCTACGAGAGAGAGGTCGCCGGCCTGCTGCTGCGAGGTCCCCATGCGCCCTCCACGACTCCTTCCCCTGCTCCTGCTGGGCTGCACGCCTGACGAGGGCCCCCACGGGCCCGACACCGACGAGCCTGACACCGGTATCTCCGACGGCTACGGCGTAGTGAGCGATTGCGCGGTGAGCGCCAGCGGCGGCTTCGACGACTTCTACGACGACAGCCGGGCCCTGCTGGTCCACGGCGACGACGAGCGCGAGGCCGAGTGGGCGGCGCTCATCCTGGACTACTACGCCCCCTACATGGGCGACTTCGAGCTGCGCGCCTACGCGGAGCTGAGCGAGGAGGACCGGCTGCTCAACCTGTTCATCATGGGCAGCCCCGTGTCCAATCCACTGCTCACCGAGCTGAACGGCAGCCTGCCCGTGTGGTTCGGCGAAGGGGAGTTCGTCTTCGGCGGCTACCGCTACCAGGAGCCCGGCCACGGCCTGGCGCTCATCCACCCCAGCCCCTTCACCGAGGGGCGCTGGATCACCTTGTACGCCGGCAACAGCTTCGGCGGCTCCTACAGCACCTTCACCATCGGTACAGGGGCCCACGACTACGAGACGGTGCGCGGTCGCGGCACTGTGCAGCAGGAGGGCGACCTGTGCCGCGACGGCGAGAGCTGGGGGTTCTACGGCGCCTGGGACGAGGACTCGCGAGCGGAGTGGGATGCCTGGGTGGAGTCTCAGTGGTCCATCGCCAGCGAGAACCACGTCTTCTTCTACGAGCCCGTCGGCGAGGCCTCGGAAGACATGGACTGGCTGCCCAGCTGGCAGGAGGAGCGCTACCAGGACATCCTGAACACCCTGCAGGTGGAGGCGCTCGAGTACCCCATCCACACCTACCTGTACCCGGACAACGACACCAAGGGGGAGATCACCGGCAGCTCCGGCAACGCCCACGCCAACTACCCCAACTTCGAGGTGCACGAGGTCTACGGTGACGGCACCTTTGCCATAGGGGCCCACGAGGACGTGCACGTGGTGGCCTGGCATCGCTGGGGCGAGGCGGGCAGCGCCCTGCTGGGCGAGGGCCTGGCGGTGGCGGTGGACGGAGACTGGTGGGGCATCCCGCTCACAGACTGGATGATCACCTTCCGCGACGAGGGAACCCTGCCTCCCTTGGAGGATCTCATCGATGACTTCTGGAGCTTCGACGACACGGTCACATACCCGGTGGCGGGCCACTTCGTGGACTTCTTGCTGGATGGCTGGGGCGTGGACAGCGTGCGTGCGGCCTACCTGCGCTCGGACCTGGACCAGGCCTTCAAGGACGAGCTGGGCATGAGCGTTGCGGAGCTGGAGGAGGCCTGGCTGGCGACGGTGGAGTGAGCCGCAGGGGACCTATGTGGGTGAGATCTGATCACTGGGCGACCT